>NZ_CP092417.1:344285-648571 GCF_023716865.1 Endozoicomonas sp. SCSIO W0465 | reverse complement strand
CGAGCGACTTAATTTGGAGGCAATTATTCAAGAGTGTTTGTACTAAGGTCACATTAAATAATTGAATCTGCTTATGACTTTTTCTCCTGCAAATAGGGTAAATATTAATCAGAATGTGATAACAAATAATCAAAACCAGGAATAAAGGCCTTGATTAATAAGGGAAGGAAATAAACTGCAACGAAGGGCACAATCTAAAATACCCAGACAACAAGGTAGGTAGATACCGAAACAATCAATTGAGTTTGATATTCCCGGTTGATGAAAATTTACATTCCATTGATGTATATCAACCCAGAAATAATCAAAGCAAAAGCTGAATCCGGGCTTTCCTGAGAAGACTCGTTCCCACGGTCCCGAGGTTGTCGCAAAACCCTGCGGACACTCTGAACATCTCGTTCCCATGCTCTGCGTGGGAATGCATACCGATCCCGCCACAATTACCATACTCGCATGGAGCCCCCGAAAACCCTACCAGGCAGTGGCTCTTTCTCATGCTGCCAGATCCGCATGCATTCCCACGCGGAGCGTGGGAACGAGGTGTCCGGAGAGTTTTTCGACACCCTCTCCCCCGTGGGAATGCGTGCCCGAAACTCCCAGCCAGGTAGATGCGGCGGGAATGCCTGAAAACGAGAAAAAGCGTGTTGTCGTTCCTATGGAGAACCACAGGAACGGGAACCGGTTTAGATGGCGGGCTGGTCAGGAAGGCGACCGATGATCTGGATCAGAATTTCTTCAATCTTGTCAAAGCGCTTGTCCTGCTGATCAAAGCGCTGGTCAATCTGCCGGAACTGGGCCTTGACTTCCCCCTTGAACTCATTCAGCTCTTTACGGGTGTCCTGCTGCTCTTTGAGAATAAGAGCAACCACTTCATGGGTGGCACTGACGACATTTGCCAGATCGCGAAAGGCGTGATTAAGTGCTTCCTGCCCCATCTCCAGTTTCTCAACTCTCGATTCAAGATTCATACGCATGCCTTTACGGGTTATGAGTTATAGGTTATGAATTGTTGTTCGAGGGCTTAGGATAGCAGAGAAATACAAACCGCCACCGGACGTTAAAACGAGCAATCCAGCCCCATCTGCCAGAACCCGATTTCCAGCCGGGTGGCTGCCCGGAACGTCTGGCAGAGTGAATCCATCCGGGCAGCGTTATAACGGGACTGGGCCAGATGATCCAGCCGCTGGACCTGCTTTCTGGCACCTTCCAGAAACGCTTCACCACCGTAGGCTTCGATCCAGGCCCAGTAGGGGTTGCCCTCTTTGAGGGTATTGGGATCGTGCTTCAAACGATGGCCGATTTCCGCATAACCAACGGCACAGGGCGATAACGCCGTGTATAAATCCAGAATATCACCGGCCATTCCCCGTTCCAGCACGTAGCGGGTATAAGCCATATTGGCCCGGGCTTCCGGCAGGCTGACCACATCCTTTTCTGTCAGCCCCCACTCCCGGCAATAGGACAGGTGCAGTGTCATCTCGCCCAGGATACCGCTGACAGAGGCCGATGCCGAACGCATATCGTCCAGATTATCGGACTTGTAAACCGCCAGTGAGTAGGCCCTGGCAAAGTGAATCAGAAACAGATAGTCCTGCTGAAGGTAGTGGCGAAAACAGGCCAGAGGCAGTGTGCCATCAGCAATTCCCTGAACAAATGGGTGATGACAGTAGTCATGCCAGTCCTCCTGGCAGGCTGCTTTCATGCGCCCATACAAGCTGTTTTCATCGTTGAGGCGTTGCATATCTGAGCTCATGTCCGGACTCCAGGCATTATGATCGGCCCGCATCATAGCTCATCACTAAAAAGTTAAGGAACATTATTGTCATAAACAGGGTCAAAGATGTTTTGGGAGCTGGTTTGGAGTCCGGTTTGGAATCTATGAAGTCATGCCCCTTGAGGTGATTAGATAATGCAAGCAAACACATCGTACGTTTCAGCAACGATTACCCGGCTTAACAGTGTGGATGTCTCCGATGAAATACGAAACGCCGGGAAAGAAGATATCGTTTTTGCCCATATTCCTAAAACCGGTGGCACCAACATTGATTATCTGATGAAAGCCATCAGCAGGGATTCTGGAAAGGTATTTAATCATCGCTTCCCTGTTAAGCGACAAGAAGGGGTTTCCCCAAATCTTTTCAAAATGGGCGCCATGGGCGGTTATCCCTCCCGGGAAGCGCTTCAAACCCTTGCAGCACAGAATCCACCTCGATTTATCAGCGGTCATATGCCAACCGGCCTGATAGCAGATGGTGGTTTTAAAGGACGATACATCGCCTTGGTTCGGGAGCCGGTTGAAAGAGCCATATCCTCCATTAATTTTGATTACCAACGGGGTTACCTTGCCAAAGAAGATGTTGAAACTTATGCCAGTGCTACCATGATTGATAATTTACAAACCCGGCTGATTGCCGGGAAACATTATATGAATGGTGAATGCTCAGAAAAAACCTGGCAGGAAGCGACCACAAGGATAGAGAACGACTTTCTGTTTGTCGCACCGACAGAGGCTGCCAATTCGGTAACGGCACTGGTGGGTTCACTGTATGGCGAGAAAAAAGTGGCAACTGCTCGCTTTCAGGTAACGGGCGATAAGCTTTACGATGAGAAATCCCCGCCGGAACACCTTAAGTCTGTTTTAACGGAGCGCAATCACTTTGATATCCGGCTTTATAATCATGTCGTTAACCAGTGGGCGTTATTCAAGGAGCGCCATGTTACCGAACTACCAGCGGGTAACAATGAAGAAGCCCCCTACTTAACCTTACCTCCAGACATGTTAACGACTAAAGCATGGAAAAGACTAACCGACCATGAAATTGAGGAGCACAACCGCAAAACAGATGGTTCACTGATTCGTGTTCGACAGCTTTAGGCGTTTACAGGCGTAATTTTCACTGCCTGGTTTCGGACTTTTACTAAAATAAAAGGTTTTCAAATGATTAACTCAAGCACCTCACCATCAACCGTTTCTCCAAACTTTGCTGTTGCCATGAAACAAATTCAACATCAAAGATTGAACAAGCAATTATCAACTGCTATTAGCGAAGTTGAAGCTATTATTTCAGAAAGAGCAATGCGCTGTAATTGTCCTAAGCAAGATTTTGTCAGATTACTGACCGATTATTTTGTATGTTATTATCAATTACCCAAACCGCAACTTTCAACGACCAGTCCCACTGCACAAAATCCTACAGCCCCCGATGAGTGGAATTGGGCCAGCTGGGAAAGTAAACATTATGAGCAGGTTCCCAAATCATCAAAATCAAGCGAGACTGGCTACGCTCACAAATCAAGGGAGAAAAAAAATCAAATTATTATCGAACTTAATAGTGCTTTAGGTTGTGACCATCGATTTAAAATCTGCAAAGAACTGTCTTATGTAAAGAATAAAATTGGTGAAGGCATACTTGAAGGATGTAATGATATGTTTGAACTTTCAAACCTTCTTGATCAGCAATTACTGTCACTAACACCACTTATTCACGAATGCATTCAGGCGGGTCTGTTCACAGAAGAATTTATTAATAATTTGTACTCTATGTGAATCGTTTCGCTACCACAGAAACATCGACTCGAAATCTACTACAAGGTTGTCAAATGTATAATCCAACGATAAGCAATAGTTCCGCACTACCCTCTGCTCCTCCATCTTATGATACCGTTCTGGCAGAAATGGAAAGAACAGCAACAACGAGCGAGATTTACAACAGTAACTGGCCAGGTTAATGCTATTATTTCAAGCGGTGCTATGGACGATAATTGTCGTCCGAAGGATTATGCCAAATCACTGGTCAAAAAATATCTTATAAAGCATTATAAATTGTCTGCATCGGAGCTTCTGCCGATCAGTCGCACGTCACAAAACCCCACTGACCCCGATGAGTGGCCCTGGTATGAATGGCAAGACAGACTTTATAACGAATATGCGTCCTGGCCCAGAGATACGATTTGCTACCGTTTTAAATCAGTCGAAAAAAGGGATAAAATCAGATCTATGCTTATTAGCTTTGGCTTGAACAATTTTGATAAATTTAAAGCCTGCAAAAATTTGGATCTTTTAATGTCTCAATTCGGTGCGCGTCGAGTGAATCGTTGCAATAATACTTTTGAACTTTTAGATCTATACAAACATGAGAGTATACCCATAACACCACTTATTCGCGCCTGCATTCAGAAAGGTTTGTTTACAAGAGATTTCATTAATGATTTGTACAATGTATCGAAGCCCTCTACTTATTTGTAAGTGCATAACCCGGTGAAATTACCTGTCTTCTTGCCCACAACCCCAAGATTTCAACATAATTGGAAATATTCGAGAGTACATCATAGCCCCGCTAGTTTGGTTCTTTTGAGGTTCCCTGTCGCCAGTACCTGCCGGTAATAGCACCAGAGAGAAAACGGCTGCTAAGCTAAATATCAGAAATAAAAATAAATAACAGGAATAAAAGAAGGTCGGACAAGACTTAATGGTTATCAGGAGAGATAAAAATGCAGATTAACTCGACAAACTCCACTCCACAATTGACTACCCCACAAAATGAAAAAGTGGCCGGTTCTGAGGGTAAAACGTCCGACAATAGACACGTGGTTACCACTGAGGCTAATAAGCAGATGCCGGAACCTTCAGGTGCGAATGCTAAATTGACAACTTCACTGGCGGAGCGAAGTGTAGGTCAAGGTTCAGAAATTGCGAGACCGGAAGATTTTCAGCCAGGTATTGACCAGAGAGAGTACTTTAACTCGATCAAAAATCGGATAGATTCGAATCCGGCTTTCAGCGCTGCTGATTCAAAGATGGTCGGTGTAGACACAAGCCTTGCCAAGGGCACCAATGTCGCCGTACTTTCTGCTTTCAATTCCATTGTTTTCGCTGGCGGTACTGAGGGTGCGACACCATCTGGAGCAAGAACCCATCTCGAAAATGCCTTTAGGATGATTAAAGAGATGCAAAGCCTGGATACCAGGCTTAATGAGTTTTCCAGCGTGGATATTGCCTTGTCTCGGACAATACCTAAAAACAGAGAAGTCCTTCGGCCACATGTTGAGGCTGTTTTTGCCAACGAGGAAAATAAACTCCAGCAATAGTCTGTACTATTTATTCAGTAGGAGGCATGGCATCGACAATCAAAATAGCTTTGCCATCATCCATCCGGGTTTTCAGTTCAGCAGTCGTTTGTATTAGTTTCACCACTATGTTTCAGTGTTGAAACTAATAAGGTCTATTTATCTTGCAACCCCCTGTATGTGATCTATGTTTCCTGCACATAAGAAAAAACCCGGATCATCGGAGTTCGCACCTCCTACCGGGTTTTCCTCAAAACAAGTGAGCTATTGCTCGGGAAGTATTATAGCAATGATTTCCTTTGCCTACACAATCGGGATTGCAAAGTTGATACGGGTAAAACTCAATACTGAGGGTTTGGAAAACCTGAACATGACCCAGAAGTACCTGCTAGTTGTGCTGGCGACCTTTGCCAACTCTGAAGGGGAGTGCTGGCCGAGCCAGGGAGTACTGGCAGAAATTCTTGGCGTAACACAGGGAACGATCTGCACCAGTTTGAGAAAGTTGGAAAAAGAAAAATTCATTGAAAGTTGTCATCGAAAAACCAGAAACGGGGGTAAGGCCAGTAAAATCTACCGGATGCTGTTTGAACCGTTTATGTTTAAGCGTATCAAGGAGGAACAATACAACTGCTTCGGCCAGCGGATCGACGATCCTCGCATGACCGACACTGCCTGGGCAGAAGGATTGGAGTAAAGCAAACATAACAACCCGCTCAACCGGGCAAGCCGGTTAGCTCTCGGATATGCGAACTACTTGCCTGGCCAAGGAGCTCAACAAATCAAGGTTTAACGGATCTCTGTAAGTTTGCTCAAATAGCCTGAAAACTGTTGGGTCGTGTTGTTGCAAATAGTTGAAACTCTTCTTTGAGCCTAAATACCACAAACCGCGCATATCAAAATATATTTCCAGTAAGTCATGTTGTAGCCACGTACGGCGATAATTGCCATCCAGGTCTTTATCATGCGCCCGCTCCAGCATTTTCATTACCCACTGATGAAGGTGTGCCCTATCATCATCAGACATGGGCGGTTTCCCGTCTGCGAGCTTTTGCTTCACTTTAGCCAGGTAGTCAATTCCCAGGCCCCGTGTATCGTGAATTACTTTTCCATCACTGAAACGGAGTGCTTCTTCAGGAATTGAGTCGAGAAAAGCGGTTGGATAAACCCATACATCAAGGAAAACACCTTGAAATAGCCTTGCCTCTTTATGCTCATTCGGGCGATCCCAGAAACAGGCGATGTCTATGTCACTGGTTTCCGTCGCTTCACCACGGGCATGAGAACCATAAAGGATGATGGTATGAGGCTCATATTTTTCTTTCAGCTCTTCCAGTGCCAAATCCAGGATATCGTCCATTTTTCCTCCGGGGATGTACTTCGGGCCAGTGCAGCACGCCATTCAGCCTCGTTCAAGTCATTTTGACCGGGCAGGAGTGAGGTAGTTGAGGTTTCATCATATTTAATTCTTTAATTTATATTGTTTATCCAACCGGCAACTGCCTGACCAATGTAATACTATCCGGCGACATTTCTGCCCCCCAGGCCATCACCTCCACTCCGGCCTTAACCGCCTGTTGCAACGCATCCGCATAAACCGGATCAATCTCTGTTGCTGCAGCCACATGATCAATACCGCTGTGCTGGACGCAGAAAAACAACACAGACCGGTGACCAGCAGCAACCATCCGGGTCAGCTCCCGGAGATGTTTTACGCCACGACTGGTTACGGCATCCGGGAACAGGCCAAGGCCATTCCCCATTGCCAGCGTGACACTTTTTACTTCCACATAACAGTCGGGCAGGCCTTCCTGGGGCAGGCCATCCTGGGGCAGGCCATCCTGCTGCAGCAATAAATCAATACGGCTGTTTTGTTCGCCATAGCGAACCTCACGACGGATAGTCTGATAGCCGGCTAGCTCCAACACCTGACCAGATAATATAAGCTCCTCAACAAGGGCATTGGCCCGACCGGTATTCAGCCCGGCCAGAGTCAGGCGTTCTGCACCGTTAAACACCACCGGAATTTCAGCCTGTTCCCAGGTGCAGGGGTATTTACGCCGGGGATTGCCTGAGTCTGAATACCATACACGGTAACCCGGGTAGAGGCAGTTTTTCATGGAACCGGTATTCGGGCAGTGAAGAGTAATCTGTGAGCCATCGGCCAGCTCGACATCGGCCATGAACCGTTTGTATCTTTTTATCAGGCTGGCCTCAGAGAGGCGACTATCGTATTTCATTATCGATACTCATTACTTAATTTCATTAATTTACTTATTAATATCCTAAAATAGAATTTTATTATGCCGATTGTTTATTCCTGTCCTTGCAGGGCTGACAGGCTCTCTGAATCCATTGGATCACCGATTCAGCGATGAATATCAGTTGACCTGAGGACAGGTTTTGGTCAATGTCGTAAAGCGGATGACATTTTTTTATGGCGTCTTGCCATGTGTTTTGGTAGTTTCTCCGCTTCTTTAAGGAAGGCAAGAGGCAAGTGCCAGGGGCTTTTGTTCTCGCCAGGCATCCGTGGTGTTGACCTTGGCTTTCAGGGAGCCGGCTTACCGGCGATAACAGAGGGATCGCAGAGGCTGCTTTCAACAGGCAGAACGCGAGCGCCTCTAAATGGAGAGATTCAGGATTCTTGATCATTTGCGAGATCCCCTGGCTCATGAATAGAAGGTGGTGAGGCTGTAATCATGTCAGCACAGAAAAACGCGGATACAGGCAATCTGCTCAAATCGTATACCCCCTACCAGGAAAAGGATGGGGAAGAATACATGAACGAGCAACAGATCGCTCACTTCACCAGAATCCTGCAGAATTGGAAGCAGGAGCTGATGGAAGAAGTGGATCGTACAGTTAACCATATGCAGGATGAGGCCGCGAACTTCCCTGATCCGGCAGACCGCGCCAGTCAGGAAGAAGAGTTCAGCCTTGAACTGAGAACCCGTGACCGTGAGCGTAAACTGATCAAGAAAATCAACGATACACTGTCCCGGATCGAAGAAGACGATTACGGCTACTGCGACAGCTGTGGCGTAGAAATAGGCATCCGTCGTCTGGAAGCACGCCCCACCGCTACGCTCTGTATCGACTGCAAGACACTGGCCGAGATCAAGGAAAGACAACTGGGTAACTGATTTACCCGGATGATGAGTCAGGCTGTGACTCGATGATGAGTATCGCAGGCTGATTCATCCCTCGACTGGTTTGATTTTTTATCGTTAATGGCACATTAGCTGCAAACAGACCTCTGCCAACTGCATCGGCTACGACACTCACAAAATACCACTTGCCTGATTTATAATCACTCGCTATGGGCGACAAACTGAACATTCCTCCCTACATTGGTCGTTTTGCGCCCTCCCCTTCCGGCCCTCTGCACTTTGGCTCTCTGGTTGCGGCACTGGCCAGTTACCTGGATGCTCGAGCCCATCATGGAAAATGGCTGGTTCGTATGGAAGATATTGACCCGCCGAGAGAACAGCCCAAAGCTGCAGACCAGATTCTCAAGGCCCTGGACGTTTATGGCCTGCACTGGGATGACAGCGTACTTTTTCAGAGTGATCGTAGCGAGGCCTATGATGACGCCCTGGACGCTCTGCTGCGTGAAGAGAAACTGTATCCATGTACCTGCACCCGCAAAAAACTGGCCGGTTTGAACGGTGTGTATCCCGGTTATTGTCGACACCGCCGGGTAATCCCAAGCCAGCCTCATGGCCTCAGGCTGTTATGCAATAACCAGATCATTCAATTTCAGGATCGTATTCAAGGTGACCAGTCGTTTGCTTTGAACACGCTTGGCGATTTTATTCTCAAGCGTAAGGACGGGCTGTATGCCTACCAACTGGCCGTTTGCATTGATGATAACTTTCAAGGGGTAACTCATATTGTCAGGGGAGTAGACATTCTGGATTCAACCCCGAGACAGCTCTATCTGCAAAGCCAGTTACATTATCCCCACCCTGTTTATGCCCATATTCCGGTGATTACCCGGAACAATGGCAATAAACTCAGTAAACAAAACCATGCTCCGGCCATACCACTGACCAACCCCCGTCCACTGATGATCAAAGCATTGACTGCTTTTGGCCTGAAGCCAGAGCCAGAGCTGTTAATGAACTCGGTTGAAGAGATTCTGTCCTGGGGAATAAAACACTGGTCTATGAGGAACATGGCAGGGAAAAAAGAGATTTTTCAGGATTCTCTTTAAGAGCCACACTCCACTGCCACAATTAGAAACGCAGTCAGTCATGACACCCTTCCGGTTAATCCTCCTGTGCCATGCGCTGAGTCCCCTGTGGATAGGGTCATGGTAACGCTGAACGCACAATAAAACCTCAACAACCCTGAGCAAACCTACCGCTATCCTGTCGAACATGTTATATATGGTCGAATAAATCATATCCGGGTGCCTTAGCGTCTGGTGGTGGACCCCGAAAAGATGTGTTCAAGGAGCGAATATGTCGATAGTCCTTAAAACAGCGCTTGCTGCTGCTCTCTCATTTCTAGCCATTAACCTGCCGGCAAATACACTGGCTTTTTCCTCCCCAAGTACTGCCTCCAGCAGACCTGCAGCAGAAAAACCCGCCTTGTGTGATGCTGCCAGACGAACCCGGGAGCAGCTTATACGTCAAGAACCATCTATAAACAGCGACGCCCCCATTCACACACAGGGTTTATCATCCTGCTTTACACCGGATGAAAACCTGACCTTTGTCGCTATTCTTGAAGCGCAAAGAGTGCTTGGCCCTAATGCCCCCTGGTATAAAGAACTCAGCCAGGATGTAAAAAACCGTGTGACTGAAGCCTGCGGCATCATGGGCTATGAGAACAGTGATGTCAGTCGCGCTTATGATTATTGTCTGGAAAGCCGCCAGAAAGAACTGATGAGTCCATACGAAGAAAAGTTTGCCAAAGAGTCCAGTAAATATCTTCGCAAACGTCAGCAGGTAGCAGACAGCCTTGTGGTTCGTTGTGATGCATCATTAAGTGTAAAACGCAGCCAGCTCCCCAAAAATATGCGTTTCCCGGTGGCATGGTACAACTCGGACAGTCAGTCTGTCCCCAGTTGGTTACTGGAAGAAAAACTGGACGATGACCGGTGGCTGGAACAAATGGGCAAATTAAAAATTGATAATATTATGGCTGACGTTCTGGGTAGCGACTGTCCCGGTGAAATGATCTACTGGGTAACTTACGACGCTCCGGGACTGTAAACCGGTAAAGTCTCAGACTCTGTTGGCGCCCCGGCAGACCTGAGACGATCACAGGTGCTCAAGTAAGTTGTCAGGAGCCCGAACATGAATACATTCAACGCCGTTACAACACCTCCGGAAATTTACACCCCCCCCGATGCTCACCTGCTTCTATGGTCTCAGATAGTCCCCGAATCCACAGACTGGCAGTTATACTCAGAGCTTTACTCCACATTGCCCTGGCAACAGGATCAGATAACCATTTACGGTAAAACCCTCCCGGTACCCAGACTCCAGGTGTGGATGGGAGATCCTGATGCGCATTATCAGTATTCAGGCCTGGCGCTTTCTCCACAGCCATGGAGTCAGACCGTGACCGCCATTAAACAGCAGGTCGAAACGATCTGTTGCCATCACTTTAACTCGGTATTAATCAACCTTTATCGCAGTGGACAGGACAGCAATGGCTGGCACAGTGACGATGAGCCCGAATTAGGAGAAAACCCGGTGATTGCCTCATTCAACCTGGGAGCGACACGACGATTCCGGCTGCGCCACAAATACCGAAAAGACATTCAACCTTACAGCTTTGACCTGGTGTCAGGCTCTCTATTGTTAATGGCCGGAACTACCCAAAAATACTGGCAGCACTGCCTGACCAAAACAGCAAGACCCGTAGAGCCAAGGATCAACTTGACCTTTCGTCGCGTGATTACACGCTCCCCCGACTAACAATGGGCAAAAAAAACGGATAGAAAGATAATCACCGGAAAAGCCAGACATTAGCCTCAATCTTACTCCAACTTTGCAAGTGAACTTATTTCCACTGCAATAATCAAAAATGAAAGTAAAAATATTTAACAAAAGTAGTTTATTTAATTATTTCAGCTAGACAGTCACATATTTAGTTTAAAAAAAGGTTGACCAAAATGGCTAATTCATCACAGTCTTATCCAAGCACAAACTTTCAGGATCAAAGTTTCTGGCTAATGCCTGCCACTGGCTCACCGGAGAACCCTGCACCAGCAACTGGAACTTTTCACTCACGAGAGACCTCGATAAGGCCCTTGGAACGGCAGGAATTGAAGATTCGGGGATTTTCACAACAGGAAATTGAGGCCGCAGAGAAAGCATTGCGAGAAAGAAACACCACCCCTACCTATAACGCCATATTCCACTTTCTGGCTTCAGACTCTGACAATGATGCTTCCCCTCTCTTTCACCAACTCATTGAAGCTATTGGCCGGACATCAGGTGTGCAGAGTAAAATCCGCCTGGCGGAGGAACTGAGAAAATATTCAAATTCATTAAAAAATCAGACCGAAAAAAAACTTGACCAACACTACGCATCCCTGTGGCCCAATAGACAGACAATTGAAACCATCGTTGGGGGGTGGCCTGATTCGCTCGAAAAGCAAGCTGAATATATCAAAATTAACTGGCCAGAACTGGTGATAAAAGGCGATATGGTGTTTAACTTCAGTTCGACATCAAAAGTTTGTTCCAACAACTATGGATTCACCAGTGAGCCCCCGTCACCGTTAGGGTATCTGGCCTTTTTCCGCCTGATCAAAGACATCTGGTTCGACGCCTATGAGACTGAAAATCTATGCATCATGAATAGAGTCAGCCATCTGCTGATCTCCTTTACCCGGGCGATATCCGACAACACCAGAAAATGCAAAGGTGGTAGTCGAAAAGAACAATACGAAAATGTCATTAAACGAGAGCTGAAAAAAGGCATCTCATCGACTTATGATATCGGTGCTTTTGCTTTTTTGCTGGTAACAAACCCACCGTTATGGCGTGATCATAAAAATGAAGCATTAAAATTGCTGACCAGTAGAGCTTTTAATAATAAGGAAAAAAAACTGGCTTCCCTGTATTCACAGTGGCTGGATCCGGACCAGCAAGATCAGGCTTGCAAAACTGTCGAGTCCGAGGTAATCCCTGAGATTACCTTTGCTTCCCTTTACCTTGATAGCATTTATGACTACCTGATGAAATATAAAGCACAGAGTTTTCTGGGTATAGGAACACCAGGTAAAGAAATAGCCTACGGAGAGTACTTTGATAGCACCACTAAACAGTTAGTAAACCCCATTCAAATGCCTGACTGGAAGTCATTACCGCCTATTCCTGAGATAAAAGAAACACTGTCTCAATTTTATGCCAACCCCTGCCATCAACAGCTTTTTTTAGGAACAGAAGAATTCAAGGCATACCAGCAAGAACAAAGGCAGCTGAAAGCCAGGCAACGGTTCACTGATGCCATTACAATGACCACCAGGCAGATTAGAAAAGAGAAGGCAGCGTTGATTAAGAAACAATTCAAAGAACAGGGATTTGCAGCCAGAAAGGACTGTCTGGGCAACGTCAGCTACGGAGAGGCCTACTATAAACAACGCAAAAAATACATTAGTTACCTTAAGAAGCAAAAACTGGCCGTTGAACAACAAATTGGCGTTCCTATTCCCTTTAAAGTGACTGCTGCACAGCTGAACCAGGTACTTGATGCCTTTGATGACTTACCAACTGCTGAGCAACGGTACTGGAAAATGAGCCCTGCCTACGCAAAAAGTACAGCCATTCCAGATCTATTAGCTGATTTAACATTGACTCAAAATTCGGTGCCTGAAGAAATGTTGGCCCATGAGCACGAAAACCTGCTGGAACAACAAAGCAAATTTATTACTTGCCGCTGCTCAGAGTGTACCATTTGCGAAGCGACCCGTTATCTTTGCGAATGCCGGGATGGTTTGAACCAGAGAGTTACCAAAAGAGAGAACAAACGTAGAGATGTTGTTCTGAAAAAAAATATTATTAAAAACATTAAGGCTTACTATTCTAAAAACTACTGTACAGAAGGCACACCTGTGCCTGAGAAAGATAAGCAGACAGCACTGCCTGCAACACATACATTAAACCGATATAAGAGAAAATACACACAACTCTCTGGTGACCGTAAGAAAATCTTCCCTTCCGGTTCTTTCGCTCAACTTTCTCGCTATGAGCACACGCTCAACGATGGCAGCCAGTGTGAGAAAAAACACCGTCCGGATTGTGTGATTGACAAGCAACAGCGCGAGCTAATTCACAAAGTATTAGATAAAAGATTGTATGCCCCTGAAAGAGGCAAACAACGTCACTGACTTTCACCAGAACCTGCCGGGCAACGAAAATACTATCAAGTGTTGAGTCAACTTTATAAACATCATGCTGACAAACCGCTATCCCGGATAAGCACGACTGAAATCCTTGACTGGTTTGCTAAAAACCCGAAACAGGCAGAGGCAGCCGTTAACGATTTGCAGGACAAGCCACAGCTGGTCAAGTCGCTGTTTACACCAGGTACTCTGGAGTTTGCCACACCCAAGACACTGGCGGCTATTCCCTGTCAGATAATCTACCACGATATTGAATCATTTAATAAACACCTCCATGCCCTGGCAACCAAAAAGAAGAGTAATTTTGTTCCTCTGGATAATAAGAAAGTGAAGGGCTTTTACCTTCATAAGACATTCTGCCTTGCCTGTCGTACAAACTTTGGCCAGAGGCGGGAGCTGCAGGCTCATTTACAAGCAACGCATCAGGCCACCATGGATAAAACGTTTGCCAGTATCCGGGCACATGAGCCGATAGATGAACCTGCCCCCATTAACACGCCGGGCTTACCTATAGAAAATATGGAGCGAATCCCCTTCCATCGACAACCAGAGGCATTCTCAGCCCTCTTCAAGCATGAACGTGCATAGATACACGGTTTATCCAGGGAGCCCTGCCGCACAAGATAATCTGTCAGTAATCTTTTGCGGTTTACCCATATAACCATTACCATGTCCGTCCAATTGCGAAACTACCCCAGCGTAATATGTATATCTACCGACTGGTTCTGCTTCTGGTGATCGGTATTTACCTTTTTTCTCCCGCCATCATGGGCTGGTGGATTACGTTTGGTGAACAGTGGTATCAGCCCTGGATACTCTGGTTCATCCTGATTGTCGCAGGCTTTACCCTTCAGATCAGGGGTAATAGCGATGAGCTTTGAACTGGAGTATATCGTTCTGGCCAGTGTTGCCTATCTGGCGGTTCTTTTTCTCTGCGCCTGGGCCACGGATCGTGGCATCATCCCGCGCAGAGTGGTTCATCACCCGGCAACCTATGTTCTCTCCCTGGGCATCTACGCCAGCAGCTGGGCCTATTATGGCAGTATCGGGGTTGCCCACGACGATGGTTATTAGGACTTACGCATTGATGACACCGATAAATTTTGGTAGGAGGTGATCCTTCCCCTTTGCAAAACTCTCAATGAAAGCGCCTATTGTCTCTTTAAACAGCCCCCGTTGGTGCTGATAAATATTCGTAAACTCCTGCTCTATCTGCATTTTCTGGAGATAAACAAAAGCTAAAATTGCAGCAAATATATGGTTTCTGACGGGTCGTTCGCTGCGAACCTGAAAGTGCTCAATATGGCAAACCTGCTTGATCGCCCTGTGAAACTGTTCGATCTGCCAGTGCTGGTCATGGATCTGCTTGAAGTCATTGCGTTCAAAAGGGACTTCCTCTGGCAAGTAAACCACGTAGTGGCGACGCTGGTCTTTTAGCATCGTCCTGAACAACCGGATCTTACCGAAGTCTTTGAGCCATACATCCAGACCATTGTCGGGGATGTCGAGGTGTTGAACCTGCTGCCATTTACCTTTTTCCAGTGATACTGTCCTGTTTTTCTCAACGGCAAACATAAACCCAGTCTGATGGTTTTTAATCGTCTTCAGGTTAGTCGTGCAGCTGTACCAGGAGTCACCGGTAACGAACGCTGGCTTCAGCCCCCATACCAGCACTTCAATCAACATTTCACGGAAGTAGTCGTTTTTTGTCTTGTCTTCCGATTTGTCGTATATCCTGTAATTCACCGGCATATGGCGCCCGGATACGTCGGTGTAATAAAGGGTGATGAGGTTAACTCCCTTAACCACTCGGTGATGTTTACCCGACCAAAAGTGGCCAACCAGTGCCACGGAGTAGCTATAAGGTTTGTCGAGCACGCTGTCATCAACGCTCAGGGTGCCGCCAATAGGGTTTAAACTTTTGACTGCTTCATCGTACATATCTTTGGGCTGATAGTTTTCACGCTTAAGAAAGCGGTTTGCGCTATCGTGAGAAAAGTCGGTAACCTCGGCCAGTCTTGTGCATGTTGATGATTTTGGCTCACTAATCAAAAAGCCAATGTATTTTGCAAGAGTGCATCGTGCAGTGGTCGGTCGAGTGGTAGTTCTCACTTTCATCCCTGAAGACATCTGTTTTTTGGCATTATCAAATTTTAGAGCCTGTTGTCAATGCGTAAGTCCTAGTTATGTTTTTCTCGGTTTTTACTTTGGCTTGAGCGGTGCATTTTTGTTAGCCCCCGTTCTGCTGGTGCCACTATTAAGAATAACCTCCACCTATCAACTCAGTTCTCTGGCCGATGTACTGGCATTCCGTTTTCGAAGCCCGGTAGCGGGTACCTTAAGCACACTTTTACTGTTGTTTATCACCTTTCCCCTGCTGGCCCTGCAAATACAGGCCGTGGCAGATGGCGTTTATCTGCTAAGTGATGAAACATCCCCGGAAATGCTGGCCTTCGGTTTTTGTATTCTGGTCACGTTACTGACCATGATGTTTGGCACCCGGCACTTGGCCAGCCGCCACCAGCATGATGGTCTGGTGGTGGCGATTGCCTTTGAGTCTCTGCTCAAGCTGCTGATCATGGTACTGCTTGGGAGCGTCGTTATCGCCGAGGTGTTTGGTGGCTTTTCCGGATTAAACCACTGGCTTGAAGCAAACTCTGACGTCATTATCGGGATGAACTCTCATCTGGAAGACGGCCCCTGGCGGACAACGCTGTTAATGTATTTTGCCTCTGCTATCGTTATGCCTCATATGTTTCATATGACGTTTGCCGAAAACCGCGACAAAAAAATGTTGTTCACAGCCAGTTGGGGCCTGCCTTTCTTTTTATTACTGTTGAGTATTTCCACCCCTCTGATTCTCTGGGCAGGTCTCAAAATTGCGAGCCCTTATCCGCCTGAGTACTTTCCATTGGCTATTGGTCATGCACTGGATAGTCGATGGTTAACCATCATCGCCTATATAGGAGGACTTTCTGCAGCCAGTGGCCTGTTTATGGTGACCTCACTGGCACTGTCATCCATGCTGCTTAACCACGTCGTTCTGCCCCTTTATCAGACCCTTTATCAGGCAAAAGAGCCAGTCCAGGCCCAGATGAATATCTACCGCTGGTTGACCAACGTAAAACGTCTGATTATTGCCACACTGGTCCTCGCCTGTTATGGGTTTTACCGGCTATTGCATAACGAGGTGGACATGTACAGCCTGAGTATCGTCGCCTATGTGGGTGCCTTGCAGCTGCTCCCCGGTACTCTTTCTACTCTCTATTGGGGCAGGGCAAACCATAAGGGGCTGATTCTCGGGATTCTTTCTGGAACTTTAGTTTGGTTTTTTACCCTGATGCTGCCTTTAACCATCGGACTTGAGATTTTCCCAATCCGCAGCGTCAACTTCGGCACCATCACTAACGATGGCTGGTATATTGCCGCCACTTCATCATTGCTCGTGAATGTTCTGGTGTTTTACCTGGTATCCTGTTTTACCAGAATGCCTGATGAAGAGAGCAGCGCGGCTGCCGCCTGTCTGGTTCGGGAGGTGAGCCAGCAACCCTACAAAATCCCCAAGGCCAGCTCTTCCTACGAATTTCAGGAGATGCTCAGTGCTCCACTGGGCCCGGTGGCCGCTCAGACGGAAATCAATAAGGCCCTGACGGATCTCAATATGAGGCCCGACGACAACCGACCACACTCCCTGAGACGCCTCAGGGAACGTATTGAGAATAACCTGTCCGGGCTTATGGGCCCGACCATTGCCCATGATATCGTTAACTCCTTTTTACCACTGGATGTTGACAATGATTACGTCCCGAAAGATATCCATTTTATGGAGTCCCGGCTGGAAGCGTATCACTCTAAACTGACCGGTCTGGCGGGTGAGCTTGATAGCCTGAGACGTTATCATCGGGACACATTGAACAGCCTGCCCATGGCCGTCTGCTCCATTGACGCGGTCATTGAGAGCTCGTCGGCTAATAACCGGGAATCGCTGCCATCGAACAGCACGGGTGAAGTCATGCTCTGGAATCAGGCCATGGCAGAATTAACCGGTATTCCTGCCGAAGCTGTCCTGGGAGTGCCCCTGAAGACCATTCCTGCTCCCTGGAACCAGATCCTCAGTGATTTTATGCAACTCCCTGATAATCACCTGAACAAGCACAGTGTCGAATGGGATGGACACACCCGCTATTTCAGCTTGCACAAAGCCGCTGTTCAGGCACCTGTTTCCGGTACCGGTGGTAATCAGGTCATGTTGCTGGAAGACCAGACGGAAACCCAAATGCTGGAAGAACAGCTCTTTCACAGTGAACGACTGGCGTCTATCGGTCAGCTGGCCGCCGGTGTTGCCCATGAGATTGGTAACCCGATTACCGGTATTGACTGCCTTGCCCAGGAAATGAGTGCGCTCTCACCGGACCCGGATATACAACAGAGTTCCCGGCAGATACTGGAGCAAACCCAAAGGGTGAGTCGCATTGTGCAAACGCTGGTGTCTTATGCCCACTCCGGCAAGAAAGGAGGACAGAAAATCGGACATAACAGTGACTCCCCTTCCGTAACAGAGCCCGTAGAAGTTTTCAGCACCATCCAGGAAGCCATTAGCCTGTTGCAATTGAGCCATAAGAACAGCAATATCGTATTCCGCAATTTATGTACCGATGGCCTATGCGTCAGCGGTAATAGCCAAAAATTACAACAGGTGTTTATCAATCTGCTGAAAAATGCGGCCGATGCCTCAGACGAGGGCAACGATACGCAGGACACTGTGAACACTGAAAGCCTGGTTACCGTCAGCACCACAGCCAACCAGCACACGGTCACCATTCGTTTTGCAGACCAGGGGCACGGCATCCCGAAAGCGATTCAGGAAAGGCTGTTTGAGCCGTTTTTCACCACCAAAGAGGCGGGCAAAGGGACTGGCCTGGGCCTGGCGCTGACCTGGAATATTATCGAAGAACATTTTGGCAGCATTCAGGTGGTGAGTCCGCTGGACCCACTCACAGGGAGGGGAACCTGCTTCATCATTTCGCTTCCACGCTACGAGTCTGAGTCATTGATGACTGCAGACGCCGGGGAGCAGCCGTTGGAATTTCAGGGGGATATGGCATGAGTCAGGACCAGATACTGATTGTCGAAGATGAAGAAATTATCCGGTCGTCACTGCGTCGTCTTCTTGAACGACAGGGATATAGTATTACTGAGGCCGGCTCAGTCCATGAAGCCGAGGGCTTTCTTCAGCCACAGGCGTTTGTAAAACAACCGCCATTTTCACTGATCATCAGCGATCTGCGACTTCCCGGTAAACCCGGTACTGAAATGATTAACCTGGCCAATGGCATTCCCGTATTGATCATGACCAGCTACGCCAGCCTGAACTCGGCAGTCTCAACCATGAAGCAGGGTGCCGTTGATTATATTGCCAAGCCCTTTGATCATGCAGAGATGATTCAGAGAGTGGCTGAGGCTATTGAAAAACAGGTGGCTCACAGCACCGATCCCGATCAGGACGATCATGAAAGCCAGGTTCAGGAGACCTGCTCTGGCAATGGTTTTAATGGCATTCTGGCACAATGTGATGCCATGCAGCTGTTGTTTCGGCAAATACAGAAAGTGGCACCAACCGATGCAACGGTATTGATTCAGGGTGAATCAGGCACCGGTAAAGAACTGGTTGCCAAAGCCATCCATGACAACAGTAAACGCGTCAATGGACCAATGATTTCGGTCAACTGTGCAGCCATTCCTGAAACACTGATTGAATCCGAACTTTTTGGCCATGAAAAAGGGTCATTTACCGGGGCAACAGCCGCCAGAACCGGTCTGATCGAAGCAGCCAATGGTGGCACACTGTTTCTTGATGAAATCGGCGAACTGCCACTGGAAGCCCAGGCCAGGCTACTTCGCGTTCTTCAGGAAGGTGAAATTCGTCGTGTAGGTTCAGTACAGCCTCAGTCCGTTGATGTTCGACTGATTGCCGCTACTCACCGGAATCTCCGTCAGCTCTCTTCACAGAATGCATTTCGTGAAGACCTCTATTATCGACTGAAAGTGGTGGAACTGCGCATACCACCGCTCAGGGAAAGGGGCAACGATATCCTGATGCTGGCGGAAAAACTGCTGGCCAGAACCTGTGAAAAAATGGGGCTGGACGTCTACTCACTGGCCCCCGAAACCATGGCCGCCATCTCTCAGTATCAGTGGCCCGGGAATGTTCGCGAAATGGAGCATGCCATCGAACGGGCAGTCATCCTTTCCGAAGACAATATCATCACTCCGGAAAATCTGGATATAGAAGTTCGTGTCAAACAGACCCTGTTCCGTCAGGATGCAGAGGAGCTTCAGGATGGCCTGACACTGGAAGACTACTTCCAGCGTTTTGTTCTTGAACATCAGGATCAAATGACCGAAACCGAGCTGGCGCAAAAACTGGGTATCAGTAGAAAAACACTCTGGGAACGGCGCCAGCGACTGGGTATTCCAAGAAAGAAGACAACAGCAACTTAGGGCCTGAAAAATCAAAGCCTATGCCGGTTTGAACGAGAGCTCGTGATGATGGCGCAGACAACCACAAAGAATCAGCAGATCAAGGTTGTGTAAGTGCTGATCCCGGTCATAGAGCACCAGGGCCTGGTCAAACAGGCTGTCCAGGTGCTGCTGGCGTTCCTGGTCGGCGGCGCCCATGACCGTTACTGGCAAATGCAGCTGGTTAACCAGCCAGGCCATCTCCCGGTGAGCCTGTTGGAATATCGCCTGGCTCTGGCGGCAGGCCAGCGGGTTATGCTCCAGCCTTCGTAGCTTCAGCCACGTGCTGCCCAGTGATGCCAGAGTATCCATCCAGTCCAGTATCAGTGCCTGCTGCTCCGGGAAGAGCGTCAGCATGTCAAAATTCAGGGGCAGTATCTGGCGCCGGAACAGTGGTGGTGTTATCCCATCGCCCCCCCGGCTCATGGTGCGCTGCATCAGAGAAGACAGTGTTCGCAAATAATCCCGGCACAGTGCTGCCCTGTTCGGTGAGCCAATCACCTCAATGCACAAATAACCAATAAAAAAAACCGGCACTCAGCGACAGAACATTATTCAGCAGCGCCAGTGGCTGCATGTCGTGTACCGTAGAAATTGGCATCAGAATCGGAACCAGCAGAGCGCAGAGCAACCCGGTGATGCTTGGCTTGCGGTAAACGGTGACGATGACAAAAGCCATCACCGGCACGGTCAGCATAATACTGCTCCGGATCTGCAGCCATTACCGCCAGCCGACCAAGCTGACTGCGCAGGGCCGCCAATGATTGGGCCAGTCGATCCTGACTGCTGGATGGCCAGATCACCATGCTGCTGATCAGCAGAGCAATAACGCCAAGGCAGATTTCGCTGACCCGGTAAATGGCGTAGTAACCAATAGATGACTGGTCACTGGTGTTGAGCGTGAACAGTGGCACCAGCAAGCAGGTTATGCAACCCAGAAAGCTGGCATAGCCCGCCATCGCCTGGTAGCGGCTGGTAGCGGCTGGTGAAAGCTACGCACACAAAAACCACAAGGCTGAGTGCGATAATCAGCAACAACGGGTATTGACCGAATGCAACGGTGATCATGGCACCGGCCACACCACCAATCACGGTGCCAGCAATCCGGGCAAGGGATTTGATGTAGATATTGCCCAGTTCTACTTTCATCGCCAGAAAAGCGATGGTCAGCAACCCCCAGCTTGGGTAGGGAAGATTAAAATATAAGCTGGTGGAAAGTGCTATCAGCCCGGCCAGCACAAGTGATAGTGGCAGGCGCACCGGGACAGACGCCCTGCAAGCGAGTCTCCTGAAAGTAGCCAACCACAAAGTAGTGATCCCTGTTGATAAAGGCCAGCACCGATTGTCCTGCCGTCAGCCAGCTGCCAACGCGCAGATCCATGTTGGCCACAAAACCATCAAAAGGTGCCCTGACACGGGTTCGTTTCAGGTCCAGTTGCGCCTGACTGAGCGCTGCTTCAGCGGTTTTCACTGCCTGTTGCTGGGCTTTCCAGGCAAGACGGGCGTTGGTGACCTGCTCGGCACTGACCATATGTTCCGGCATCCCATCAAGACGACGCGCAGTACTGGCCAGCTGCTCCTGTTTGAATCTGGCAGCGGCCAGCTCCGATTCAGAGCGCGCCGGGGCAATGCGGTAGTTGCTGGGGTCAATCTCCAGAATGACATCGCCTTTTTTTACTAAACCGTTGTCGGGTACAGCGATCCTGATGATATTACCAGACACCTGCTGGGCAATTTCTGCTATCTCGGCCCGAAGTCGTCCATCACGAGTCCAGGGCGCGGCCAGGTATTGTTGCCAGAGATAGCCAGAGATAGCCAGAGATAGCCAGAGATAGCCAGAGATAGCCAGAGATAGCCAGAGATAATAGGTGCAGAACGCACCGATGGCGACTATCGTCGCGGTCAGGAGGATGGGACGCAGCCTGATTTTGGCAAAAGCAAGAATCGTCATAAACTCAAAATCCAGCTGGTGAACGCATAACTAATAACCAGTAACGAGAGTTCAACCAGTCCGGAATGCCAGAACCAGCGATCAAGAGAAAAACGACGGTAAGCGTATCTCAGGGCAAACCAGATAATCGAGCCCAGCAAAGCGGTTCGGGAAAATGCAGGAAAGGCCAGGGAGCCAAACCAGACCCAGTCATTCACGCGGGAACCCCCGTACTTGTTGCGTGGAGGATGTTAACAGGGAGAGGTTCCGTAAAGGCGAGGAACGAGTCTGCGTAGCCGTCCGCTGTCAAAATCGGTGATATTGCGCATCCCTTTTTGTCATCGAAAACCAACAAAAAGTTCGAAAAGTCAGTACTTTATAGTATGCCTGCGGGCTTGAGGAATAGGGGTTTCTACCGGCACTCAACCGGGTCCGGGAGAGTGTCCTTTCATTCTTTCCCCGTGCCTGTTCACTCTGGAACCCGTCAATTTCATTGAAACCATGTCCCGGTACCTGCATTTGTCAGGTGTCAGTGGCTGGTAAAACAGCCATATGCAGGACGGGCATGAGAAGTTCTGCCCGGCACCAGTCACATCAGGCTTTGGCCATTACTAATACACGACTATAGCAGTCCATTACACATTCGCCACAGCCACTGCAGAGGCTGAGGTCTATCACCGGTTTTTTATCCGCACCAAAGCTGATCGCCTGTTCAGGGCAGGCTTCCTCACAAAGGTTACAATACAACCCCAGCTCTGCCTGGCAACTGCCAGAAAGCTGGGGAATAGTCTGTCTCTTTTTCCCTTTCTCACGGCTCAAAGCTTCCGCTGGGCAGGCATCAACGCACTGTCCACAAAAGTCACAGCTGCCATAAGAAAGGTCCAGCACGGGACGACCAGAAAGAATCTCTTCTTTCTCATCAGATCGTCCCAGTACTCGCATTGGGCATTGATCAATACACTGATCACACTGTGTGCACAGCGCCAGAAACAGTGTGTTAGCTACCGCCCATGGAGGTCGTGGATAGCGACTATTCGGGACCACCTGCTCTGGTTCAGGGGCGAAACGCCGGAAAAAAGCCCGCCTTGCCGGCGATATCAACTGTTCGTCTTCTGTTCTCTGTATATCTGACACGACTTAACCAGAAGCCTGCACGTTTGAAAATTCTGACTCAAAATACCTTGTTTAAATAATGATTAAAGCGGTATTTATACTCGACTTCTTCTGATCAATAAATTGAGTAGCGCAGGGAAGAACACGTATGAACATGGTCACATGAATGTTGCCAATACATTATTTGCAACCAGCCTTGGTACAGCGGGCCTCCTGTTGCCACGATGAAGGCTTTGCGCAGCCGTAAAGCCCGGGTAGCAGCAGTGAGACCTGCTCAGATTTGACCACTGATCAATCTGAAACTTTAGAGTCGAGTAAGAAGGTAAAAATACGACGAAGGTTTCTAAAAAGCAGGATTTGTCATTCGTGAACAGACCATTTGAATATGATCAATAACGCCCATAGTGTGTGAAAAGGGCGTGAAAAGGGCGTGAAAATTTTTTTGCACGACAAACGTCCATAGTGAAAGAAAAGCATTTTGTGCCAACGCTGGGGATAAACTACGGCGACACACAGTCCTCACCGGCAAAGGAAATTGCCGGTAGCTTTATGCAGTCCGAAATGTAGTCCAAAGCAATCTTATCAAGCCTGAAATAACGACAAAAAACCATCTAATCTAAAGACTTGCTAGCCATATGCTTCGTTTAGCGCCCGTGCACCAATAGCACTTTCTCTAACCGAAATATCATGCATGGAGTGAATTATGCATCTGTCTTCTTTAACTCATGCGCCACTGTCAAATATAACCAGCAATCCCTACCTTAACGAACCAGCAAGAGCCAATCCCACCGGCACATCAGGAAAGTTTGCTGTTGCCGTCCAGTCAGGTGTTACCGCCTTCTTCAGCTCCCTCTCCCCCAATTATGTTCCTGAACATCAACGACAAACCAACCAGCCAACTACTTTGGCTGCAAGTGCACCGCCAGCTGAAAGTAAAAACGACAATACAAGTTTAATGACCAATGTCGTTCAAGGTGTTGGGCTGGTGAGCAAGGCTCTTTCCTGCTGGGTGCCACATATCAGGGTAGTGAGCGACACGGTAGGAATACTCTGTTCTTCCATTTCCCTGGCTGAGAGTTTGGGCAATATGGCCAGGTCGGGCAAGCCAGATAAGGAGCCAACCTGCGGCCCGGAAAATAGACCAAAAGCCCATTGGCAAAAGATTACCAATAAAGAAGATGAAAAACCGGGCAAACCGGTATCCACGTCCAGCGCGGCAACGTCTAGCGCGGCAACGTCCAGCCCAATTAACCGTCTGTCCGGTCCGGCCATGGCGACCGTCGCCCTGGTGGCGATGGATCGGCTGGCAGGTGCGGCGGCCCTGCCCACAGAAGGAAGTCCCGGGTCCCGGAACAACCCGATACCCGTTGGTGATAGTGAAACACTTGGCAAAATCGGACGTAACAGTCGCTATCCCAATAAGGCCCACTATCGACAGACGGGAAGCTTCAGCCATAAAACCGGTGTTCCGGTTGGCAACCCCCTATTTCAAGGCCATTATGACGGTGGGTGCCATACCATAAGCGATCTGAAGCACTGTTTATTCCATAAACTCGGGTCCGGTGCCGAGGTTAAGAACCTGCGTATTGCCAATGCCACCATTGATGATCAACCCGGCAGGCACTCCGCCGTATTGGCCTGTGAAGTGTCCGGAGAATCTGCCGTTGTTGATGTCCGGGTTGAACACAGCGCCGTTTCAACCAGCCAGAGTGGAAGCGGATTAGAGCCGGTCAGTGCCGGGGTGATCACCGGGTTACAGGGTGAAGGAAGCGTTCTGGAAGATATCGAGATTCTTGACTGTTCAGTCACCAGTTCAGGGAGGAATACCTATACCGGAGTGGGGGGCGGAAGGGTTGCCGGTGATATCAGGCGCATGACCGTTACAAACACTCAGGTTACCAGCACAGGTGACTCTTCTCCGGCCGCTATAGGTGGTGGGCATGTCACTGGCCAGATAGAGCAACTTACCGTACTCAACAGTCAGGTCACAACCAGGGGAACCCGTGCGCATGGCGCCATTGGCGGTGGGGAGGTTGGCAGGTTGCAGTCGCGTGCTACTGGCAAGGTCAGCGAGCTTGTTGCCCTGAACAGCCGAGTCACAACAGAGGGTATTTCTGCTACTGCTATTGGTGGAGGGTTAGTAGCTCTGCACAGTGAGATCAACGGTATAACGGCGATCGATTGTTCTGTTGCCACTGGTGCCACCCGCAGTCTCGGGGCTGCTATTGGGGCGGGCCTGAACACGGGGCAGGTTACTAATACCACTGCAGTGAACAGTTCCGTCACCGGCAGTGTTGCGAATATTGGTAGTGGTCTGAATGTCGGGGGCAGCGTGACGGGTACCGCATCCTTGAACAGCCAGGTTAACGGTAAACTGAAAAACATTGGCAGTGTGACTCTACCCGGTTTATGTCGTACGGCTGATGCACATTTTGTGACCAGTGATTGCCAGCTTAACCCTGATTCACTCACCGAAGACTATTGGAACAGGGTCTGTTCAACAACATCTACTGCATCTACTGCATCTACTGCATCTACTGCATCTACTGCATCTACTGCATCTACCGCACCTACCGCTGCACCGGGTCGTTCACCTGGTAACCGGCAACATAGCCCGTTACCACAGCCAACGGCAGCCTCTGTCAATGAAACCGTGACGGCTGATACCACCTCACAACAACCGGCAATGACACCGCTCAACAACACAGCCATGGACGAGACAAGCACCCCGTCGTCCAGCCTGACTCTGGCAACCCCGACACCGTTCAACAACACGATAATGATCAACGCGACCACGCCAGAACAGAGCATCGCAACGCCGTTACCGACCAGCAATGCCACGGACTATCCCACAGCACCATTGGCAACGGCTGCAATGATAACTACCACCCCGCTGTCCAGTGTTAATCTGACAGCCCCGGCAATTTTCAACGAAACGGCAATGGCCAACACTGCATCTACCGCCACACCGGGCCATTCACCTGGTACCCGGCAACATAGCCCGTTACCGCAGCCAACGGCGGCCTACGTCAATGAAGCGGTGATGGCTGATACGACCTCACAACAACCGGCAATGACACCGCTCAACAACACAGCCATGGCCGAGACAAGCACCCCGTCGTCCAGCCTGGCTCTGGCAACCCCGACACCGCTCAACAACACGGTAATGATCAACGCGACCACGCCAGAACAGAGCATCGCAACGCCATTACCAACCAGCAATGCCACGGGCTATTCCACAGCACCATT
This sequence comes from Endozoicomonas sp. SCSIO W0465, assembly GCF_023716865.1. Classification (NCBI taxonomy): domain Bacteria; kingdom Pseudomonadati; phylum Pseudomonadota; class Gammaproteobacteria; order Oceanospirillales; family Endozoicomonadaceae; genus Endozoicomonas; species Endozoicomonas sp. SCSIO W0465. The sequence goes on along the minus strand of NZ_CP092417.1, from coordinate 622,328 downwards.
GGCAACGGACGCAATGATAACTACCACCCCGCTGTCCAGCGTTAATCTGACAGCTTCGACACTTTTCAACGAAACGGCAATGGCCAACACCGCATCTACCGCCGCACCGGGCCGTTCACCGGATACCCGGCAGCATAGCCCGTTACCGCAACCAACGGCAGCCTCCGTCAATGAAACCGTGATGGCTGATACCACCTCACAACAACCGGCAATGACACCGCTCAACAACACAGCCATGGCCGAGACAAGCACCCCGTCGTCCAGCCTGACTCTGGCAACCCCGACACCGCTCAACAACACGATAATGATCAACGCGACCACGCCAGAACAGAGCATCGCAACGCCGTTACCGACCAGCAATGCCACGGGCTATTCCACAGCACCATTGGCAACGGACGCAATGATAACTACCACCCCGCTGTCCAGCGTTAATCTGACAGCTCCGACACTTTTCAACAAAACGGCAATGGCCAACACTGCATCTACCGCCGCACCGGGCCGTTCACCGGATACCCGGCAGCATAGCCCGTTACCGCAACCAACGGCAGCCTCCGTCAATGAAACCGTGATGGCTGATACCACCTCACAACAACCGGCAATGACACCGCTCAACAACACAGCCATGGCTGAGACAAGCATCCCGTCGTCCAGCCTGGCTCTGGCAACCCCGACACCGCTCAACAACACAATAATGATCAACGCGACCACGCCAGAACAGAGCATCGCAACGCCATTACCAACCAGCAATGCCACGGGCTATTCCACAGCACCATTGGCAACGGACGCAATGATAACTACCACCCCGCTGTCCAGCGTTAATCTGACAGCTCCGACACTTTTCAACGAAACGGCAATGGCCAACACCGCATCTACCGCCGCACCAGGCCATTCGGCTGGTGCCCGGCAACATAGTCCGTTACCGCAGCCAACGGCGGCGGCCTACGTCAATGGAGCCGTGATGGCTGATACGACCTCACAACAACCGGCAATGACACCGCTCAACAACACAGCCATGGCTGAGACAAGCATCCCGTCGTCCAGCCTGACTCTGGCAACCCCGACACCGCTCAACAACACAATAATGATCAACGCGACCATGCCAGAACAGAGCATCGCAACGCCGTTACCAACCATCAATGCCACGATCAATGCCACGATCAATGCCACAACACCATTGGCAGCGGCTGCAATGACAACCACTGCACCAGTGACAGAAACTGTGGTGACGTTACCGGAAGCCTCAATGACATTTGCTGGCATGCCCCCAACACTGGGACTGCCCACAACGCCCGCACCATTGGTTGCAACCATAAACACCGGGATTGTCGTAGGTGTCAGCTTAGGTACGGCATTCACGATCCTTGCATGCATTGGCCTATGTGCTCTCAGCCGATTCTATCAACAGCAGAACCGGGCAGAGGAGGTACCTGCGGAACCGGCAATACCGTTGGGCCCTTTAAATCAGCAGGCCAATAACTGATTGTGCCCATTTATACCATTAATAAATGTTCTGCTTGAAAAATGATGTGCTGTCTGAATGGCTGGCTGTTGCAAGCAGAAGATTCTTCCTTACAGATACTTAATCCCAGGTTTTTGCCCGTTTGAAACGGCGTTGATGACATTATGAAATAACATTATGGAGAACGATCATGCAAACGCATTTGCCTTTGAATGCTCCCCTGCTCCCCCCCTCAGAAAACCCGGGGATAGCCTTGACAACCCAGTCTGAACCCGTGGGCAGATCAGGGAGGTTTGCCGTTAGCGTTCGATCAGGCATCAGCTCTTTCTTCGCTTCACTGTCGCCGGGTTATATTCCCAAACACCTGCGACAAACACTGAACAGCCAGTCAGTAACCGTGGATGCAATGCCTCCTGCCTTTTCCGATAAAAGCGTCAGGACAGGCTCGATGAACGATATCGTCCGGCAGGTTGGACTGGCCAGTAAGGTAGCCTCCTGCTGGGTGCCTTCCGTCAAGGTCGTGAGCGATGCAATCGCCACCCTCTGTTCTTCTGCTGCCCTGGCCCAGGAGCTGGGCAGTGTGATACTGGAGAGCAGAGAGAAGGCCACAGATGCTGAAGCATCACAAAGGAAACGGAACAGACCGGTTAACCGTTGCGGGGGCAGCGTGTCTGGCCCCGCCGTTGCAACCATGGCACTGGTTGCCATGGACAGGCTCTCAGGTGCAGCGGCTGTCCCCTCTGCCGGAACACCAGGCTCACCCGACAACCCGATACCGGTTGGCAATAGCGAAACCCTGGTCAAAATTGGTCAGGAAGGCTACCCCGCTAACGCTCACTACCGACAGACCCAAAACTTCAGCCATAACAGCAGCGTGTCGGCCGATGATGATCATCATCTGTTCGCCGGCCATTATGACGGTGACTGTTATACCATCAGTGGTCCCCGCCGCTGTCTGTTCCAAAAGCTCGGGGATTCTTCCGAGGTACATGACCTGCGCGTGGTCAATGCTGATATCAATAATGCGGATAAGTTATCAGCGGTATTGGCCTGTGAAATGGAGGAAGGATCAACGATCCGCAATGTCCGGATTGAGGATAGCCGCATTATCAATAGCAGAAATAGCAGAAGAAAACTTGAGTGGGTTGAAACCGGTGTTATTACCGGGCAACAGCGAAAAGGTAGCTTGATCGAAAGGGCCGAGGTGAAAAACAGTTCGGTCTCAACCTCAGGACACTTTTCCCGAGCCGGTATCGGTGCAGGCGTAATGGCAGGACAGATTGAGCGTCTGACGGTGACGGACAGTCAGGTGGAAACCCGTGGCATATCTTCACATGCGGGAGTTGGTGGGGGTAAGGTCGATGGTGATATACAACATCTGACAGTGTTGGAGTCCAATATCAGCACTCACCAAAATAGGTCACATGCCGGCATTGGCGGAGGAGTGGTAACCGGGAATATCAATGACATCACGGTCGTGAAAAGCCGGGTGAATGTCCGTGGCTATGAGGCTAACGCCGGCATAGGTGGTGGGCGGGTTGGATACAATTCGATACGTGGATACAGCAGAGGTTCCGTCAATAATCTTGTTGCCCGGGACAGCCATGTGAGAACCGAAGGTAATGGTACCTCGGCCGCCGGCATTGGCGGCGGATGGGTGAGACAACGAGTCAACGGAACCACCGCAATTAACTGCTCGGTTTCAGCCGTTGGCGTGCGCGTGGATGATGGCGCTGCCATTGGTGCAGGTTACAGTACTGGCAAGGTGATCAATACCCGTGCAGTGGACTGCACAGTCACCACCAAGACTGGCCAACATGCTGGCATCGCTATCGGTGCTGGTAGCGGTGCAATCAACGGGGATTTCAGGTCACTCAACAGCCGGGTTAACGGTAAATTGGAAAATATTGGGAATCTGACGATGCCGGGTTTATGCGGTACTGCCGACCCGCGTTTCGTCACCGATGACTGTCAGGTACATGCTGATCCTGTTCTCGATACCCCCGGGAATTGTTCAACGCCCTTTATTCCGGAACCAGAGTCCGTCTGGAAACCCATTCCGATGATGGCTAATACAACCACAACAGGGCATCCCGGGGCGACGCCGTTACCGTCCGTCAACGCCACGATTACGGCCACAGTACTATCGGCATCGGCATCGGCATCGACTGCAATGACAACCACCGCACCAGTGACCAAATCCGTGGTGACGCTACCGGAGGCATCAATGACATTTGCTGGCATGCCCCCAACATCGGGACTGCCTACCACGCCCGCACCAGTGGCTACAACCGTAGCCACCGGGGTTATCGTAAGTGCCAGCTTAGGTACAGCTTTCACGATCTTTGCGGGCATTGGCCTATATGCTCTCTATCAATATTGCCAGCACCGCAACCGGGCACCGATTCCTGCAGAACCAGAAATACCGTTGATCCCCTTAAATCAGCAGGCCAATAACTGATATACCCATTTATGAATGCTCTGCTGCCTGCATGGTTGCCACCTGCTGACCGTTGCAGGCAGCGGGTTCCGCTTGGCAGATGCCCAACGGTTTCTGCCGGTTTGAAACGGTGTTGAAAACATGATGGAGAACCATACATGCAGTCACATTTGTCTTTGAACGCTCCTCTAACGCCCCCTTCAGAAAACCGGGGAATTACCCTGACAACCCAGCCTGAACCTGCGGGAAAATCAGGGAGATTTGTCGTGACCGCCCGATCAGGCATCACCTCTTTCTTCCGGTCGCTATCGCCGGGTTATGTCCCCGGACACCTGCAACAACCTAATCTGAACGGACAGTCAATTACCATGAATGCAATGCCTCCCGCCGTTTCCGATAAAAGCGTCAGGGCAGGCCCGATGACCGATATCGTCCGGCAAGTTGGACTGGCCAGCAAGGTCGCTTCCTGCTGGGTGCCTTCCGTCAAGGTCGTGAGCGATGCAGTCGCCACCCTCTGCTCTTCTGTTGCCCTGGCCCAGGAGCTGGGCAGCGTGATACTGGAGAACAGAGCAAAGGCCACTGATTCTGAAGCATCAGGACGGAAACAGAACAGACCTGCCAACCGTTTCGGGGGCAGCGTGTCCGGCACCGCTGCCGCGACTCTGGCACTGGTTGCTATGGACAGGCTCTCAGGTGCAGCGGCCGTCCCCTCTGCCGGCACACCGGGATCGCCGGAGAACCCGATACTGGTTGGCGATAGCGAAACCCTGGGCAAAATTGGTCAGGAAGGCTTCCCTGCTGACGCTTACTACCGCCAGACAGATAACTTCAGCCATAACAGTAGCGTGTCGGCCGGTGATGATGAGTTCAACGGCTATTATGACGGTGACTGTTTTACCATCAGTGATCCCCGCCGCTGTCTGTTTCACAAGCTTGGGCGTTATTCCGAGGTACGCAACCTGCGCGTGGCCAATGCCGATATCAATAATGCGGATAAGTTCTCAGCGGCTTTGGCCTGTGAAATGGAGGCAGAATCCTCGATCCGCGATGTCCGGATTGAGGATGCCCGCGTCATCAATAGCAGAAAATCTGGACAGCTTGACCCAACGTTTACCGGTGTCATTACCGGGCGCCAGAAAAAAGGCGGCTTAATCGAGAGAGTCGGGGTGAAAAACAGTTCGGTCTCAACCTCAGGGGACTATTCCCCCACCGGGATTGGCGCAGGTAGAAGCCTGGGTAAGATGAACCACCTGAATGTAAAGGGTGCCCGGGTCACAACATCAGGTTCACACTCAGATGCCGGTATCGGCGCTGGCGAAATGGAAGGACAAATTGAGCGGCTGTCGGTAATGGACAGTCAGGTGAAAACCCGGGGCAAACATGCACATGCGGGGGTTGGCGGGGGTGAGGTCGATGGTGATATACAACATCTGACGGTGTCGGGGGCCAATATCAGTACCCATCAAGTTGGGGCAGATGCCGGCATTGGCGGAGGAATGGTAACCGGGAATATCAATAACATGACGGTCGTGAACAGCCGGGTCACTACCCTTGGCAACAGTGCTTACGCCGGTATAGGTGGTGGGCAGGTTGGCAACACCCGGCCATTCGGTGGGGGAAAAATTGAGGGTTCCATCAATGAACTTGTTGCCCTGGACAGCTATGTGAGATCCGAAGGGAATTCTGCCGCTGCCGGCATTGGCGCCGGGTATGTGCATCATCAGGTCAGCGGAACCACCGCAATTAACTGCTCGGTTTCAGCCGGTGGCAGATACGTACATGATGGTGCGGCCATTGGCGCAGGCTACAGCACTGGCACGGTGATCAATACCCGTGCAGTGAACTGCACGGTAACCACGGATACTGGTCAGAATGCTGGCATCGCTATCGGTGCTGGTAGCGGTGCAATCATCCGGGATTTCAGGTCACTCAACAGCCGGGTTAACGGTACATTGGAAAATATTGGGGATCTGACGATGCCGGGTTTATGCCGTACTGCCGCCCCCCGTTTAGTCACCAGTAACTGTCAGGTGCACCCTGATCCTGTTATTGATAATCCTGATAATTGTTCAACAACATCATTGATTTCGGAACGAGGGTCTGTCTGGAATCCTATTCCGATAAACGACAGCAAAACGTTCAATAAAATTGGCTTGAATGCTGATTATCCAAGCGATGCCCACTACATCCAGACCGGTGACCTGGACGGCTCTGGGCTGAAAAGCGATGAAAATGTGGTTTTTTCCGGTCATTATGATGGACAGAAGCATACGGTTGATCAGCAAAAAATGTGTTTATTCCGCGACCTTCGGGGCAGCGTTCACAATCTGCAACTGGTTAATGCCCAGATATCGGCAGAAAACCAGGCCGCAGCAGTGGTCGCCTGTACCATGGACGGCACCAGCCAGATCGAGAATATCCGGGTAGCCAACGCCAGCGTAGCCATTCATGGGGATTCACCGGCTGCGGGGGGAATTATTACGGCACAACAACGCAGCGAGCAAGGCCGGATTGAAAATGTTCGAGTACACAACTGCAGCGTTGAAACAGAGGGAAGAGACCAGCTTGCCGGTATTGTCGCGGGGCAGATCCGGGGGCAGGCTGATGACATAACGGTACAGAATAGCCGGTTGAGTACACAAGGCCAGGGAGCCCATGGGGGTATCGGAGGTGGGCTTATTGAGGGCAAACTCAGCCGTGTCACGTCGGTATGTAATAGCGTGGAGGTTTCGGGGCCTAATGCTTTCGCCGGCATTGGCGGTGGCCAGGTTAATCATTTGGGTGAAGTCGTTGACCTGACGGCGATTAACAGCTCCGTTAGAACCATGAGCGATGGTGCCAATGCAGGAGTGGGTGCCGGACACATAAGCCATCTCGGGGAAGTGAACGATATCAAGGCGTTGAACAGTTGGGTGCTCACCATGGGCAACAATGCTAATGCCGGAGTCGGTGCCGGTGAAATTGAATGTGGCCAACTCAATAACATAACCGCCGTAAACAGCCAGGTGGCTGCGGTTGGTAGCAACAGCAGTGCAGGTGTTGGCTATGCGGCTACCGGGTGTGCCGATCAATTCGATGCGAAATTGACGGATATCCGTTCGGTAAACACCGGGGTTAATTTTCAGACCGTCAGTGATACCAATATCAGTGCCGATACACTCTGCGCCTCAGCTGACCGGCGCTTTGTCAGCTCCGATTGCCATGTCAGTTCATCACTGCCTGCTGGCACATGCCCCACACCAATGCCATTATTTCCTGCCACGCCTTTAACCCTGCCAACATCAACAATGACTGCAGCCATGGCAACAGGCCTGAGTACAGGTGCAATTGCCGGTATTGCCGCCGGTGTAACGGCACTGGTTGCCGCCGGTCTTGGTGGTGTGTGTCTCTATCGCCATTACTGTCGGGAACCCGGGCCTGAACAACCACAGCAACTGCTGCCATTGGATGATATGGCGCTATCTGATTCAGGGGAAACCGAGGTCAGGTTTTGACTCTTGATTTTGTCACGCCTTTGATTCGTACTGCGCCATACCTGGCGCAGTACCCTTTTTCTCTCCACACTGAATAATAGCCTTGTAGATATCCGTCCTGGATGTTCCTGCAAAAGGTTTCTGTAAAATCCCGAAAAAAAAGTATCTTCTGAAAACGCTGGTGAACAAGGCGGAGACCACCAGGGCTAAAACCACAGAAACCATGAAATGACTATTCAATTCATCAATAAACCACTGACCAAACCTCTGAAAGTTCTGCTGGTAACCCCAGCCACCCCGGTTACTCCACCAGCCCGGCAGTGGTTGTCCCAGATGATCCATGTCATTTCATCACTGTATATTTGATATTGTCCTGTTGCCAAAAATTATGCCTTAATCGCAGATCCAGAATTGGCAGGTGTAATTTTTTTGCTATGTGTTGCATTATCAATGGCCATTTTTCAGAATCAGGATCTTCTGGTTTTGGTTTATAATTACAATCAGCACAGAAAAAAATGCCAATAATTTTTGCCTGGCTAAGTTTGCCCTCATGAACAACATTGGGATAAAAAGCAATTTCATTTCTAGACGACCATTCGCCAATTTCTTCACGGGTACAACAACGATTGTATTTTGGTCCAAATGTTTCACGTTTCAGTAATTCTTCTTCACGCTTATCAATAGCTTTACAGTAAACAGCTTCTTTATAAGTAGCTTCAACACTCTTATAATTTGGGTAGTTAAATTCTTTTGCTGCTTCATCAAATATTGCATTAACTTCAGTGCTGGAAAGTGGATTGGGTGACCGGTATAAGGATCTGAATATCTCCGCACCAGGCTTATTCCGCCGACCAAAGCCCAACATGCCCAGCATGGGAACATTGGCATCCTTAGGGGATGTAAGAAAAATATTTTTTGACGGTACTTCATATATATAACCAAAAGAATACCAGAATCCCATTCTGGGTTTGTCTACATCAATGCTGGCATAGGAAGCAGAAATCGTTGGTCGGTTAAGTGCCAGATAATACGAGGATCGTAATATGTCTGACGGAGTCATTGTATCACCGTCCTCAAAAAAAAATTGGCATAAGGTTGAGTAAGAGTGGTGTCCAACGCCACCGGCGATGATGGTTGTTGGATCATTTTTTTCTTCATCCCAGTTTGCCACTTGATCAAATCGCTCAGCAATAGTGCCAGTGAGATCAAATGGTTGACTGGGAAATGTTCGAAAAGGCTCTGTAGTCGGGTTTTCAAGGGATCCACTGGGCTTTGTGCGTATTGTCAACGATGCCAGCTCGGGTGGCATGGTCAACATATCAAGGGTGAGACCACTGGTAAATGGTGCATCCTCAGGATTGATGACAAAAGGGCTGGAAGCCAGTTTATTACCTGCACCACACTCTGCAAAGGACTCACCTTTTTTTGTTATATTACCGACAGATGGGTCATTAACTGATATTTCTTTTGCCGATAAACCTGGCTGACCTTTCCTGTCAAAAGTGTGAACAACAGGCTCGCCAAGTCCATTGCCAGAGACTGAAACGGTAGAAATACCACGACCGATAAACTTATGGTTGGTTTCCGGTTGTACAGGGAGCAATGGGGGTAGATTTTCAGTTTGAGTAGAATCAATCCGTTGTGAACTAATAATCATCTTAATATCTCCATTATTAATGATTCATTAATTAAAAATAATGTTTTTTTAAGAATCACTAACAAGAGTGTTCATTCTGGCTAACCGTGGACACGAATTCTGGCCAGGCGCGAACATGGATTCTTGCTGAACGTGAAGATTTTTGGCCGATGTCCGGAATCGCGGTCACGACTCCAGAATTCATGTTCACGAGACCAGAATCAGATGTGACTAGCCTTATACGGATGTCAGGACGATATGTAACTGGCAACGGTTAAATGTCCAACCAATCAGAGCAAAACTATAATCAGGCTTTTCTCAGGCGGACACTTCCAGATGATCACACACCCCACAGGAATATTTGATAACTCGGCAAAAGCGTATAAGCACATTAGCGTGACACCGCTCTCGGCAGCAATGGGGGCAAAAGTCTCAGGTGTGGATTTAAGCTGTTTAACGGCGCATCAATTTCGTGAAATTGAACACGCGCTGTTTCGGCATAAAATGATCTATTTCCGTGATCAACACTTAACCCATGGTGATCAGGAGGCATTCAGTTTACGTTTTGGCCCTTTTGCAGAAGATGCCTATACAAAAGGCGTCAACGGGCATGTGAATGTACAACCCATCATCAGAGAGGCTGATGGTTTTGAACCCCTGGTCTTTGGATTTGGCTGGCACACAGACTCACCCTTTTTACTCAGGCCGCCTGCTATATCCATGCTGTACGCTGTCGACGTTCCTCCTTTTGGTGGTGACACTATCTGGGCAAACTCTGCGCTCGCCTATCATGCGCTGTCCGAAACCATGAGATCGATCATTAAGCCACTGTCAGTGCACATGTCCATGGAAAAGGTTGTAACCCTGGCACAAACAGAAATGTCCCCCAGCAACTCTCTCCTGGGTCGCATAGCAGCAACCAGGGATATGGATAATTTGCCAGAGGCGATTGCCCACAAAGTTGCTGGCGCTTTTCACCCTCTGGTCAGAACTCACCCCGGAACGGGAGAGAAATCCATTTACTGTGACCAGACCTATTCCTCGGGCATTAAAGGACTTTCACAGGATGAAGCCCTGCCCATTATCGATTTCCTGATTAAGCACATTACGCAACCCGCCTTCACCTGCAGGCTTCGCTGGAAAGGAAATACACTTGCGGTCTGGGACAATCGCCTCGGCATCCATCAGGCATTTAATGATTACAATGGCTTCCGCCGTGAGATGTACCGAACAACAGTAGCTGGTGAAGTGCCTGCTTAATAAATGCCGGGTCACAGTCCAAAATCACCCATTGCCACTGCTACGGGATCATTAAATGGCTGCGAAACGCTTTGCCAATGGCCGTAAGGCGGTTGAAACAATGCCCGTTGATTTCCAAAGCCCCCACCGAACGGAGGACTGAACACCGCCTTACTTCGCGATCCCGGGCATCTGTGGTGGTTATAGCAATTACACAGTGCTTGCAGGTGTGTTGTGGGTAACTTTTACCGTCTCCAGGTATGCCTGCTCAGCCATCTTCAGGGCACCATGCAGTGCATCCCGGTCCGGTCCCGGAATGAACGTCACCCTCGCCAGATCCTCTGGCAGGAAAGGCTTGATGTGCCCACTCAACCCGCCAACCAGTGCGCAGCCGCTGGCACCGCGCTTTAAAAGGCAACGGATCATCTCAGCTGCCTCTTCTGCAGCTCCCTGCATTAACTGCTTAGCCAGTGCATCCCCTTGCTTCAAATGCCTGGTGATTAGCTCCGCCACTTTGCCATAGTCGGCAGGTTTTGCCTTTTGTTGCCAGCCAACTGCGTCTTCCGCCCGGTTGTGAAACAGCGTTGCCATGATCTCTTCACTCAGTGGCGTTTTGTCCTTGATGCCTTCATGGGCCTTCAGGGCGTATTGAATGGCTGCAAGTCCCAGGCGGGCACCACTGGCCTGATCAGAGATCGGGAACCCCCAGCCAGCTAATGTGGTTAACTCTCCATTATTCATAATGCCACCGCAGGAGCCGGTACCCAGAATCAGGATGGCGCCATCCTTGCCATCAAAAGCACCCAGGCAGGCAGAATAGACGTCAGTATCCAGGTAGAAGCCGGCAAAAGGGAATTTATAATTCTGCATCTGACTCCGCTGCGGTTCCTGGTTGACACCGGCCAGGCCAATACCTGCGTACATACTGCCCAGGGCACTTACTTTCAGATCGGCCTTGGCAAGCGCTTCATGGACTGCCGTCATAATCGTTTTAGCGGAGTCCTCAACCCCGACAGTGCAGGTGTTTGAGCAGCCGGACTTGCCACGACCCAGAACTTTGCCATCTTGTCCGAAAATAGTCGCAGCGGTTTTAGTACCCCCCCCATCGACACCAACCCAATAGGTGGTTTCTCGTTGCTTGAGTTCAGTTGGATTGGCTTGCCTCATGTCAGAGAGGCAGTAATCATCCCCGGCGGCAGAGGATACATGGGAGGCAACAGCAGGTGCGGCGACCACCGAACGACCGGCACATGATCCTTCTGAGGCGTTAGCTGGCAATGTTGATGGCGTTTGATCAACAGCCACATCGGCTGGTTTAGCAGGGGTAATGTTCATGTCTATCACCTTAATTAAAAACATATGGACTTAATTGGACATACGGACAATAATTTGGTTCCTGCAGACCTTGCCCAACAGACGAATTCGGGTGGACTGGCTTGTACTGGAGTGAAAGTCCGGGCGACCTTGTCAACTCTGTATTCTGAACTTGCTAAAAATATTCTGATGATCGAACAGCTCAGACAGATCCCAACCATTTGTCTGTCCATTAAATATTCCCACCAACATATTTACTGTAAAAAATAAAAAGTTGAATATCTTTCCAAAAAAAATTTTTATCCTTGATTACCTTTCAAATATCCTTTTGAACTTATAATTAATCGAAAGGTCTTCATATCAATACGATTTCAGCACAGTTACTTATGGCATGTACAACTCATCATCATTCAACCCGGCTTCATTAGCAGGCCAAGCACACTATACTGTTGCAAGCTTGAAAGGAGAAGAAAGAGCAGTATTGACAAAAGAAAGTCAAACCCATGTCTATAACAATACATCAGTTCCGGGCTTGCGCTCTCCCGAAACATTGTTGCCAGCCCCGCAGACTATTACTCAAATTCAGGAAAGGTCGATCACATTGACAGAACCCTTATACTGTAATTTGAGCCGGGAAATGCTCACGCATTCACCTCATAATCGCTCTTCTGCAGTTAGCGCTCAGACGGACAAACTATCTCCAGAGTCATCTTTCTCCCCACTGCCTACAGATAACCCGCAATGCACACTTCGCCATCAGCCCTGCGAAGAAACAACATCAATGTTAATGACAGCTCAGCTTGCACATAGTCAACATTCACCGTTTCCCTCAACAAGTCAATTCGGGCAAACAAATCAACAGTTGTTCTCACCGTCACAACAAACTTCAGGTCTGCGCTCAGATAGTCAGGATCCCTTATTGTCCGGAGGATGCAAACGATCTAATAGTACCCCGTCAACCTCATCTCCCTATCCACAAGTAATAGATCAATCTTCGGAAAGCCAACGATTGGCTCACGTTCCTAACTATAGGGCCATTCATCAATCCCACCAGATTGCCCATGGTCAGCACCGGCAGCTAGTGCCTCAAAGCCATCTTCTGGCTTCGATACCCAATGCTCAGGGGTTAAGTACACCGGAAACACAGGCTTTGTCTGTCAGAACGGCCATAGATGATATTGGTTGTGCATCAACGACAAATAGCCAAGACCCTGCAAAAAAAAAGCCACAACAATTGCTAGCAATGGCAAAAGCCTTTATTAACACCATTATACCTTTGCTCAATACGGATCTTTCTGATGCTATTAGATCCATGATGCCCGAAATACTGCGCGAACAACTCAGAAGAGAGACGACAGAAGTTGTTAACGCTGTGATGCCCGGATTTCAGGAACAGGTAGGTGAAATGGCTTCATCATTAGTGACAGCAATGATGCCAGCAATGCAAACCAGTCTGGTAAAGTTAGTGGAAGATGTAGCCAAGCCTTTAATAGAAAAACAGCTAGAGGAAGCCAATAAACAATTCCTGGAAAAAACTGGTGAGATGCTACAAAAAGCCACCGACAAATGCACCAGGGCATTTGAAGAAAGCTTGTCTCAATATCAAGAGCAGCAGAAAAAAAATGAAGTAGCAATAAATCAAACAATTGAAAGATTAACTCAAGTCCAGGACACATCACTTCAGACCGCTGATGTATATAGACAAGTAATAGACGATTTTAGAGAGTTAATTAATAGCCAGACGGTAGTACGGAAAGCAGTATCAACCGATGACAGTGTAAATCCACCTCAAATAGATCCATCAGAGACAACGACAGAAGCTCCAGTCACGTCAGCTTCATCCAGCCAGGTTTCGGAAACCTCAGATGGCCCTGCAACGAAAAAAATGCGTATTTCAGGGGAGTCATACTCCATACCTGTGTCCGATATAGAGGTTAAGAGAACAAATCCTTGCGTTGTACAATTAAGTGCCGAGGTGAGTCGGGCCATGGGGATCATGCCGCTGACTAACAATGAGTGTACTACCGGGCAGATTCTGCTACTTGCCGCTCGATTAATTAATGATGATAAAGAGTTGCTTGTCCGGGCGGCAAAGCCCAGAACAAAAAGACCTACTGGAAACCTGAGTCATCAGGAACAGGTGAAAGCAAAAAAAGATAAAATCAAAAAAAATCAAAAAAAAATTAATTCAGGATTCAGGGAACTGAAAAATAGTGTTATACAATTTTCAAAAGATCACGGCAAAGAAATTACTTTTAATAGCAGTGATATCCCTTATGGCGTCATCTGGGCCGCCAGGTCCATCTTGAGTGATCAAAATATAAATGACCCAAAGAGATCCTCTAAAATACCGCACAGCTTACGTAGTGCTGGAGAGATAGGAAATCTCAAAGGCTATTACAAAAATGCTTTGGTACTATTAGCTGCAGAGAAGAGTGCGCTACAAAATAATGATACTTCATAAAAGAGAAATCGTTTAAATACTATTGAGTACACCTGTTTCAGACGTTATATCGGTGTGACTTTTCGGTTATTCCGTTTGTTCTGCTCTGGCACTAAGGATTATCCTTTGTACCTCTGCGGACACTGACTGTTATATCTGTAGTCCTGATTACACTTTTGCTGGCAAAATGGCTGAAAAGCGGCTGAAAAGCGGCTGAAAAAACACAGGAAAAAAATGAGCGAACACGACCAATGCATCCATACAGGCCTGACAGGCCGTTTGCTACTGGAAAACTCCCTGTTGAATAAGGGGACCGCTTTTTCTATGGAAGAGCGGAGTGAGCTGGACCTTCATGGTCTTCTGCCGCCAAGGGTAGAGTCGATGGAAGAACAATGTCGTCGGGCTTATAAGTCCTTCTCAATCAAGCCTACGCCGATACTGAAACATATCTACCTGCGCTCATTGCAGGATACTAACGAAACACTGTTTTATGCCCTGCTGCAACGCCATCTTCAGGAAATGCTGCCGATCATCTACACACCGGTGGTAGGGCAGGCCTGCCAGCGCTTCAGTGACCTCTATCGTCGACCAAGAGGTATCTACATTTCCTATCCCCAGCGCGAACATATCTCAGCCATGCTGGCCAACTTTAAGCGCAATATTGAAGTCATTGTTATCACCGATGGTGAGCGCATTCTGGGTCTCGGCGACCAGGGTATTGGTGGTATGGGAATCTGTATTGGCAAGCTGTCTCTCTACAGTGCTGTGGGAGGAATTGCGCCGAACAAAACACTGCCCATCGTGCTGGATTGCGGCACCAATAACCGACAGCTGTTGAACGACCCTAATTACCTGGGATGGCGCCATGAACGTATTGCAGACGACGAATACTATGCGTTTGTCGATGACTTCATCCGTGCACTGAAACGGCGTTGGCCAAAAGCGCTGTTACAATTTGAAGATTTTGCCATCAACCACGCAACACCTCTGCTGGAAAAATACCGGGATGAGCTCTGTTCATTCAATGATGATATTCAGGGCACTGCAGGGGTTACTGCGGCGACATTGCTGGCAGCAGCCAAAGCCGCAGGTAAATCCATTGAAGACATGAAAATAGCCTTCCTTGGCGCGGGTTCTGCCGGTTGCGGTATTGCCGAGCAGCTGATCCGCCTGATGGTGGGCCGGGGGCTCATTGATGAAGAAGCCCGTCAGCGCATATTTATGGTTGACCGCTACGGTGTGCTGAATAATCAAATGAAAGACCTGCGGCCGTTCCAACAACGATTGGGACAGCGTTGTGAAGAACTCCGGCAATGGGGTTGCGATGAGAATCCCGGATTACTGGACGTTGTTACCCAGGTAAAGCCTGATGCCATTATTGGTGTTTCTGGCCAGCCGGGGCTGTTCACCCGGGAAGTCATTAAAAAAATGGCTGAGAACCATGAGCGCCCCATCATTTTCCCTCTGTCAAACCCCATCAGCCAGGTTGAAGCAGCGCCAGAGGACATTATTCAGTGGAGTAACGGTCGTGCCTTGATTGCTACTGGCAGTCCATTTGATCCGGTCGAGTACAATGGTAACCGTTACCCGGTTACTCAATGTAACAACATCTATATCTTCCCGGGGCTGGGTCTTGGTGTTCTGGCCAGCAATGCTGAGAGAGTCTCCGATGGCATGCTGGATGCTGCGGTCGAAAAGCTGGCCATGGCTTCACCCGCCATTATGAATCCGGAAGCGGCTCTTCTGCCTGAATTGAATCGTATTCACCAGGTGACCTGCGAAATAGCGATTGCTGTAGCCAGAAGGGCACAGGAAGAAGGGCTTGCGCCGAAATGCGAACAAACGACCCTGGAGGCAAGAGTCAGAGCCAGGCGTTGGAACCCTGAGTATCGCAGACTCTATTTGTCCGATTCATGAAGTGTTCAGGTGAAAGGAGCATCGCAGTAGAACAAGGATAAGCAGATAGGTTTACAAACTACCAGGCATCTTTATTGTTGTTATTAGCTGACCGATGTCTGGTATGTCCTGTTGCCTTCCTGATGGTGCAGTCTTCAAAGATACTGCGGCAATCTTTTTAACATCCCATCAATTTGCCAGTTGATGTCCTTCTGTATTCTGCAAACTTATCTGCTTTAAATCACGACCGGTTGTTATTTTTATCGGTGGTCAGGATTCGCCATATTGTTGTTGTTATTTGGTTTTTTTGTTGTCAGCTGGTCATCTGCACAGGATGTGCCAAGATTATTAAATTTCATTTAACTCATTGATATAAAATAAAAATATATTTATTTGCCCTTTAGACAGCCTCCCCTGCACGACCTCAATCTGTTACCTGATGAGTATTGGGTTGTGAAGTTTGTAACCCGGGTAACAGGTTAAAATGATTCAAGCGTCACTGGCACTAAGGATTATCCTTTGTACCTCTGCGGACACTGACTGTTATATCTGTAGTCCTGATTACACTTTTGCTGGCAAAATGGCTGAAAAGCGGCTGAAAAGCGGCTGAAAAAACACAGGAAAAAAATGAGCGAACACGACCAATGCATCCATACAGGCCTGACAGGCCGTTTGCTACTGGAAAACTCCCTGTTGAATAAGGGGACCGCTTTTTCTATGGAAGAGCGGAGTGAGCTGGACCTTCATGGTCTTCTGCCGCCAAGGGTAGAGTCGATGGAAGAACAATGTCGTCGGGCTTATAAGTCCTTCTCAATCAAGCCTACGCCGATACTGAAACATATCTACCTGCGCTCATTGCAGGATACTAACGAAACACTGTTTTATGCCCTGCTGCAACGCCATCTTCAGGAAATGCTGCCGATCATCTACACACCGGTGGTAGGGCAGGC
The DNA here is from genome assembly GCF_023716865.1 of Endozoicomonas sp. SCSIO W0465. Classification (NCBI taxonomy): domain Bacteria; kingdom Pseudomonadati; phylum Pseudomonadota; class Gammaproteobacteria; order Oceanospirillales; family Endozoicomonadaceae; genus Endozoicomonas; species Endozoicomonas sp. SCSIO W0465. Next base: position 605,478 of record NZ_CP092417.1, on the reverse strand, counting down.
CTGCCAGCGCTTCAGTGACCTCTATCGTCGACCAAGAGGTATCTACATTTCCTATCCCCAGCGCGAACATATCTCAGCCATGCTGGCCAACTTTAAGCGCAATATTGAAGTCATTGTTATCACCGATGGTGAGCGCATTCTGGGTCTCGGCGACCAGGGTATTGGTGGTATGGGAATCTGTATTGGCAAGCTGTCTCTCTACAGTGCTGTGGGAGGAATTGCGCCGAACAAAACACTGCCCATCGTGCTGGATTGCGGCACCAATAACCGACAGCTGTTGAACGACCCTAATTACCTGGGATGGCGCCATGAACGTATTGCAGACGACGAATACTATGCGTTTGTCGATGACTTCATCCGTGCACTGAAACGGCGTTGGCCAAAAGCGCTGTTACAATTTGAAGATTTTGCCATCAACCACGCAACACCTCTGCTGGAAAAATACCGGGATGAGCTCTGTTCATTCAATGATGATATTCAGGGCACTGCAGGGGTTACTGCGGCGACATTGCTGGCAGCAGCCAAAGCCGCAGGTAAATCCATTGAAGACATGAAAATAGCCTTCCTTGGCGCGGGTTCTGCCGGTTGCGGTATTGCCGAGCAGCTGATCCGCCTGATGGTGGGCCGGGGGCTCATTGATGAAGAAGCCCGTCAGCGCATATTTATGGTTGACCGCTACGGTGTGCTGAATAATCAAATGAAAGACCTGCGGCCGTTCCAACAACGATTGGGACAGCGTTGTGAAGAACTCCGGCAATGGGGTTGCGATGAGAATCCCGGATTACTGGACGTTGTTACCCAGGTAAAGCCTGATGCCATTATTGGTGTTTCTGGCCAGCCGGGGCTGTTCACCCGGGAAGTCATTAAAAAAATGGCTGAGAACCATGAGCGCCCCATCATTTTCCCTCTGTCAAACCCCATCAGCCAGGTTGAAGCAGCGCCAGAGGACATTATTCAGTGGAGTAACGGTCGTGCCTTGATTGCTACTGGCAGTCCATTTGATCCGGTCGAGTACAATGGTAACCGTTACCCGGTTACTCAATGTAACAACATCTATATCTTCCCGGGGCTGGGTCTTGGTGTTCTGGCCAGCAATGCTGAGAGAGTCTCCGATGGCATGCTGGATGCTGCGGTCGAAAAGCTGGCCATGGCTTCACCCGCCATTATGAATCCGGAAGCGGCTCTTCTGCCTGAATTGAATCGTATTCACCAGGTGACCTGCGAAATAGCGATTGCTGTAGCCAGAAGGGCACAGGAAGAAGGGCTTGCGCCGAAATGCGAACAAACGACCCTGGAGGCAAGAGTCAGAGCCAGGCGTTGGAACCCTGAGTATCGCAGACTCTATTTGTCCGATTCATGAAGTGTTCAGGTGAAAGGAGCATCGCAGTAGAACAAGGATAAGCAGATAGGTTTACAAACTACCAGGCATCTTTATTGTTGTTATTAGCTGACCGATGTCTGGTATGTCCTGTTGCCTTCCTGATGGTGCAGTCTTCAAAGATACTGCGGCAATCTTTTTAACATCCCATCAATTTGCCAGTTGATGTCCTTCTGTATTCTGCAAACTTATCTGCTTTAAATCACGACCGGTTGTTATTTTTATCGGTGGTCAGGATTCGCCATATTGTTGTTGTTATTTGGTTTTTTTGTTGTCAGCTGGTCATCTGCACAGGATGTGCCAAGATTATTAAATTTCATTTAACTCATTGATATAAAATAAAAATATATTTATTTGCCCTTTAGACAGCCTCCCCTGCACGACCTCAATCTGTTACCTGATGAGTATTGGGTTGTGAAGTTTGTAACCCGGGTAACAGGTTAAAATGATTCAAGCGTCAGCGTTTGGGGAGCTGCTTAATTCCACCAGAACTTCCACTTCATACTCCTAACAGAGCAGTTAGCGATAGTAACAATTTTGACCTTTGCGCTTTGGTTGGGTATTAAATGGCTTGAATATTTTCCTGAAACTGGCCTGAAAATGAAAATATTGAACTTTTTAATTAAAAGAGGGACTAAATAGATATCTGTTAATGAAATCCAGTAACTCATTGTATTCAGATTCTGAACTCTTTAAATCAGAGTATTGTCCAAAAAAATTAAATTATTGAAAAATCTAATGGAGGTAGCATTCAAATGGATCCCATCACAACTCCCGTCAGTCATCATCATAAAATCAGTCATCACCACTCAACGTGTGATGCTTTGGGCAGAGCTGCGAAATGCTTTGGTCGATGGGTATGTAAGCTGACCGTAGCCATTCCCTATGTTGCATATCATACCTTTAGCACCAGCACTGAACTCCTGTTTGGTGCCGGTGGTGCTGTTGTAGGTGCAGTAAGAGGCGGCACTGTAATACTTGCAAAGGAGGCGGGGTCAAGGCTGGGCCTGTGTCAGAAATCAACAAAGCCTCTCTCGGAGTATATAATCAAGGATTTCCACCGTGGTGCTAATGTTGGCTGGCTTCCTGGTCAGATAATGGGTGTGGCTGGTTCCGTGATCACTGCAGCGGCACTTTTGGATCCGGTCGGGCTGGTCCTGGCTGGAGCGAGTATTGGAGCATTCAGTCTGGTTGAAGGTGTCTTTGCCTACAAGGGCATTAAAAGCACAGGATACTCTTGCCTTGAACAGGATTCTAAAAATGCCTTGAGAGATATCCGCCGTGAATGCAGAGAATTGCATGATTGGCTTTATGGTGACAAAAAGTTCTAATGGTACTTTCAGGCTGCTGCCGAGTTCAGTTCTTCGCTTGACATAGTACCCTGTCCTGTCAGGAGGCAGACAGTAGACGGTCATCTCTACCCCCAGGGCTGACCGTTCACATTTTGTTTCAGTGGGGGAGCCTGAGAACGAGGAAAACAGAAACTGTAACTACTTCAATCATTCCAAGAATAAAAAGACTTAAACTAGAAGAATGATCATTTTGTAACTGTTCAGCACCCCCACATAAATCTGGAATTTTCTGATTTTTATACCATCCTCTTAAGCACCATTTTTCCACAATATTCGCCAGCATGATTCCAGAACTACCCGCAACTATGTCGGCTGAGATTCTCTTGAAAGAGAATGCAGAGCTGCGGATGAGAGTTGCCTGTCTGGAAGAGCGATGTCGAGAATTGGAAGAAAAGGTTGGCAAGAACAGTCAAAACAGCAGCAAGCCGCCATCGTCTGATGGTTATCAAAAACCTTGTAAAAACAGTAATTCTCCAGATCATTCTGACGACCTTTCCGCAGATAAAGGTACCGATCCATCGGATGAAAAACCCAATCCTAAAAGTCTGAGACAGTCTTCTGGTAATAAAGCCGGTGGAAAGAAAGGGCATCAGGGCACTTGTCTTAAACAGGTCGATATCCCTGACTATATTGAGTACCTTCCGGTTAAAGAATGCAATAAATGTCAGGCGTCTCTTCTTGATAGTGAGCCGGTCAAATATATTGAACGACAGGTGTTTGAACCAGGGAGACCGGGTGAATTTGAAGTAACGGCCCATAGAGCTGAAGTAAAAATCTGCACTTGTGGTTGTCGGAATCAGGCTGAATTCCCGGAAGGTGTTACCGCTGCCGCACAATATGGCTCAGCCACACAGGCTATGGCCGTCTATCTTAACCAATACCATTTCCTGCCTTTTAAGCGCGTGTCAGAGTATTTTAATACTCTCTATAAAATGAGTGTAAGTGCAGGCACTGTCGCCAATTTTGTGGCCAGAACCTATGAAAATCTGGCTTCTACTGAAGAGGTTATTCGTGACGCCTTGCGGGAATCGTCTGTTGCCGGAGCCGATGAAACGGGTATGCGGGCCGAGGGCTCTTTGCACTGGCTACACGTTATGCGGGATGAACAATGGACGCTCTACTACTTGTCTGAAAAGCGAGGTCGTGAGGCCATGGACACGATGGGCATACTGCTAACATTTGCAGGCGTTCTGGTTCATGATCATTGGAAATCCTATTTTGCATATGCGGCAACTCACGTACTTTGCAATGCCCATCACCTGAGGGAGCTTTTGGGTGTTGTTGATAGGGACAGCAATCAACTGGCGTTGCGATTGATGAAGCTACTGAGGCTTTCCTGGCATTACTGCAAGGGCTTTAAGACCATAGGTATGCTACAGATGCCAAGTGTTGTCTGTGAACGAATCGAGAAGATTTATGACCGGTTGCTTCAGCGGGCTCTAATGAAAGAAGTCGTCTATATGGAGAAGCAACGAGAGGAGCTTAAGCGCAAGAAAGTCAAGAATACTAAAGCTTACAATCTCTTCAAACGACTCACTGAGTTCAAGGCTGAGACACTGCGCTTCATGTCAGATTTTACCATTCCCTTCGATAACAATGGCAGTGAGCGGGATGTTCGAATGGCCAAGTTAAAGCAGAAAATCTCAGGCTGCTTCAGGAGTGCAGACGGTGGTTCTATGTTTGCACGGATTCGCAGCTATTTGTCGTCTGCCAGAAAACAGGGAATGGACACATATCAATCACTTCATAGAGCTGTTCGGAATTACTGTAATATGCCTTTGCTCAGTGCTGAATAGTTACATCATTTTTAAACTAAAAATGCTGTTAGATAGTTCTCGTCCAAAAACACAACCAATTGAAAACTGTAGATTTTATCCTGAAAAATTAAGTGGAGCCCTACTGCTATCTGGCGACTAAACTTCCCAAGAGCAAGAAACATAAGGGATTGCCAAAAACAGAGGACTCCAAATGCGCAAAAAACGCAACCCGCAGTGTAGTATGGAACTCCATTACGTACCTCATGAAATCTGCTCCCAGCTTTCCGGTATCTCGCAATGGCTTGACGCCCATCCACAGTTCAATGACTGGATTTATGAGGACTTAAGTTCTGGTGATAAACAGAACACTGGGCGGAACGGACTATCAGCAGAATCCGTTCTTCGTGCGGCACTCCTGAAACAGTATTTGAATTGTGATTATGACTACTTGTCGTTTGTTTTGATGGACTCCATGCTCTTTCGAGACTTTTGTCGCCTCGAACCAAACCAGCGCCCCAGTCGCTCCAGTTTGCATGGGCTCATCAGCCTTCTTACTGCATCTACATGGGAACGGATTAATAACTGTCAGCTAATGACCGCTAAAGATCAGGGTATTGAAAAAGGGCGCACTGTGGCTATTGACAGCACAGTCACCGAATCGGATATCAAACCTCCTTGCGACAGTGATCTTTTAGCCAGTTCCGTTAAAGAAATTTGTCGGCTGCTGGAACGGGGACAAACACTGACAGCGACACCGCTTTATGAATATACCCATCACAACCGAGCCGTAAAAGATGCGGCCAGAAAATGCATCTACGCTGGCAAAGAAGAGCGGCATCAGCATTATAAAAAACTGCTGCAGTTGACCCGAAAATCCCGGAAGGTACTTATCGAAGCTACTGTCACGCTAGCAAACGCCCGTCAGCAGGGGCAGTGTCTCCTGGCTGATGATGCCGACAAGTGGCAGGCCGATGTGGATCACCTGTTACCCCTGGTGGATGCAATAGTCTCCCAGACAGAGCGCAGGGTCTTTAAGGGTGAAAAGGTGCCAGCCCAGGAAAAAGTGGTTAGCCTGTATGAACCCCATACGGATATCATCGTAAAAGACAGGCGGCAAGTACAGTATGGCCATAAACTGAACCTGGTTCAGGGAAAAAGTCGATTGATCCTGGACCTGGTTATTGAGGAAGGTAACCCAGCGGATTCGGACCAATTCATTCCGATGATGGAAAGACAAAAAGAAATTTATGGTCGTGTACCTCGCCAGACAAGCGGTGACGGCGGATACGCGTGTCGCGCTAATTTGGAAAAAGCCAAGGCCATGGGAATCAGCGATGTAGCTTTTAATAAGAAGCGCGGACTTGAAGTCGAAGAGATGACTAAAAGTCAGTATGTGTATAAAACGCTCTTTCGCTTCCGGGCAGGTATTGAAGCGGGAATTTCGTGGCTAAAGAGATGTTTTGGGCTATCACGTTGCCACTGCAAGGGTTCTGAGCGTTTTGATTCTCATTGCTGGTTATCGGTGGTCTGTTACAACCTGGTGATTCTGGCCAGACACCCGGCACCATCCTGATAGCCACCTCCACGCTACATGAAAGTACCTTTCCAGCATGGTGGGAGGATGTTTTCTGCCTGCTTTTCGCGTTTTTCTCCAATATCCGTCCCAGATTAGAGAAAAAAAGGGAAGAGTTTTTGCGGCTCTCTGGAATTTCAGGAAATATAAAAACGAACGTACAATCTAATTATGATTGCCTGATGCGTTTTTGGACGAGAACTAGATAATTCTTGGATGGCAGAGATGTTTATTCCTTCCAAAAACTCAAGACTCAATAAGGGTCTTCTTGTAGCCGCCCTGATTTTTTCCTCATGGCTATTTCCTCCAACACGTCTCATTTGGAACTTTGTTGATTACCGGGTATTCAGCATCCTAAATGGCAGTCTGGCTAACTGGCCTGGCGCTCAAACCTTCTGGGCCTTAATGAATTACAAATTTGGACATTCCTTTCCCTCAACCAATTTAGCCCTCGCCCCACTCGCCGCACTCTTCTTCTGCGACCTACTTAAGCAAAATCAGGGCTCAGGAGCTAAAGCCTTTGGCTGCCTTGGCGTCATAATCCTTCTGATCGTCATCACCCTCTTCATCAATAAGCAAGTTCTTCACCCCTTTATGCAACACGTCCTCGACTTCACAAGAGATAGCCCCACCCTCGTTGTGGAGAACCCCATCCGACTCTCGCTCGTCTTCCCCGACCTCAACATTCGGGACCAATCCCATCAAAGTTTTCCCGGAGATAACTCCATCATGTGGATCTCATGGGCAGGCTTTATGCTACTTTACAGCACTCGCCCCTTTGTGTGGATTCAAGTCCTTGCTGCCGCTTTCCTCTGCACTCCGCGCCTTTTTAGTGGTGGACACTGGTTAAGCGATATCATTGTGGGTGGTGGAAGTGTATCTCTTGGTACGCCCGGCATGGGCATGAACTGATGGGGTGAAAGTCCCCTGTGGGAGAACCTACATCTGACTGGCGGTAAAGACGCCTGCTGATGACAACCACTAGCTTAAGGCAAGTGCAGTCCCGCGAGGGGCTGTGCGGAGGCAGTCTGAGTGCAAAGGTGCGAGCCGACGTACAGAAATCGCATATAAGGCTGAGTCTCTGGGCGAGTGAGCCAAGGATCACAAAGCCCTATGGTTCGTGAGACACGGTAAATGCGGCGGTTGTGCACTGAAAGTTCATGTCCTTATCCGGGGAGATCTGTTCAACATGCGATTGGTAATTCCCAGTTCTCAGCCACTGGTTACAACAGGCTCGGCGAACAGGTCTCATCATCCTGTTCGAGCAAACCCGATGGCAACCAATAGCGCCAGCAGAGGTAACTCCGCGTGGTGATTGGACAGAAGTCAGCAGAGGCCATAGTAGCTGTACGACAGAAGCCATTAACGGATGGGAAGTCGTTAGCGAAGGGCCGAACATCGACGACAAAGAGGAGACTGATTCCCTCAAGGCGATGCAGCCGTCCGGCGACTCACCGTACTTGGCGACAGAATCTTTAACCAGCTTTGAACCATGATCTACTAAATTGCGTACTTGAACCGGCTAATCTGGCAAGTGCATGGAAACAGGTCAAAAGCAACAAGGGTGCTCCGGGTATTGATGGAGTCACTATTGAAGCTTATCCAGACTTTGCCAAACAGCATTGGCCTTCAGTGCGTCAAGCCTTATTGGACGGAACCTACCAGCCATCACCCGTGCGCCGACATGTTATAGAAAAGCCGGACGGCGGTGAGCGTTTGCTGGGAATCCCTACCGTGATGGATAGGGTCATACAGCAGGCCATTGTGCAGGTGCTGACCCCTGTCTTTGATCCGGGTTTCTCTCCAAACAGCTTCGGCTACCGACCGGGACGGTCAGCACACGACGGAGTCCGTCAGGTTAAGCAGTTGATCAACCGGGGGCTTCATTACGCTGTTGACGTTGATCTGAGTAAATTCTTTGATACGGTTAATCACGACGTTTTGATGTCGAGGGTCTCCCGTAAGGTCCGCGACAAACGCCTTCTGAAACTGATTGGTAGCTACCTGCGCTCCGGTGTCATGATTGAGGGCAATGTCTACCCGACCAGGGTTGGCATGCCACAGGGTGGGCCTTTATCACCCTTGCTGTCTAATGTGGTCCTCGACGAACTCGACAAGGAGCTTGAATATCGGGGTCATTGCTTTGCAAGATACTGTGATGATTTTGTGATTCTCGTCAAAAGTCAGCGTGCAGGGGATCGGGTGATGCACAGCATTACCCAATTCATTGAACGCAAATTGAAACTGAAGATTAACTCCCGGAAAAGTAAAGTTGTGAAAGCAACAGAAAGCGAATTCCTGAGTTTCACCTTCACAGGGAAGAAAGTTCGCTGGGCCCAGAAGTGTCTGGACCGATTCAAATACCGGATACTCAAGTTGACCAGTCGTCGCTGGGGTGTCTCAATGCAACATCGGTTACGCAAATTGGCACAATATATCCGGGGTTGGATGGGGTATTTCCGGTTATCGGAATATCACCGACCAATTCCCCTGCTGGATCAATGGATACGTCGGCGAATCCGTTGCTGCTTTCTGAAGCAATGGCGCAAGCCGAAAACCCGTTTTAAGAATCTGGTCAGGTTAGGCGTTGATAAAATTAACGCCGCCAAGATCGCAGCCAGCAGCAAAGGGTATTACCGTCTGAGTAAAACCTATGCGGTACAACAGGCACTGAATAACAGTTACCTCGCGAAAATTGGGCTTGTTTCATTGAAAGACTTATGGATCAGGTTTCACCATCATCGTTGAACCGCCCGGTGCGGACCCGCATGCCGGGTGCTGTGGGGAGGGCTGGAGAAAGACCGGCCCTTACCCGATTAGCCCTGAGTATTTATACTGGGACAAATATTTACAACAATCTGAATGCTTGGCTCACTTGCAGGATTTCAGGAAAATATCAATCGAGGTGGTGAAAGGCAGATGGTAACGGGGATTCTGCTTAATCTGCTGAAAGAGTGCTGTACATCTGCATGGCTTTCTTTTATGATGCACGCCGCTGACGAGAGCTGGTTTGTGATGCAAACCTTTCTGCCAGGAAGTTAAACAATTATTGTTGACTCCTGCAGGAAACTGAGTATCATTCGCCCTCGTTGATGCAGCGCGCTCGTAGCTCAGCTGGATAGAGTACCTGGCTACGAACCAGGCGGTCGGAGGTTCGAATCCTCCCGAGCGCGCCATATCTGAAAAGCCCATTTCAATAAGATGGGCTTTTTTTTGTGTCTGAAAAAAATATCTGCTCAAACTGCGTTCGTACTGTAACTGAAGAGACTCAATGTTTGTTGCCGGGGAGGGGCAGGAGCATTGGTAAGGGCGTATGAACTAAAGGACAGCAATATTCATCACTGTCCTGTGTTGGCAATGCTATCTGTTGAAAACGTTATCAAGCGTTGCCTGCGGCCATCGTCAGGGCAGGCTGTTGAGTTGTGCCCAGCTGCTCTTGAGTCTGCTGTGCCAGGTAAAGATCGCGATAGTGTCCTTCCTGCAGCAGCAACTGCTCATGGGTGCCACGCTGCACAATCTTTCCTTCATCCATTACCAGAATCTGGTCGGCATCCTGAATCGTGGACAGACGATGAGCCACGGCAATGGTGGTCCTGTTTTCCCGCAGAGTAATCAGCGCCTCTTTAATATGGTGTTCGGTCTCACCATCGATATTGGCAGTGGCTTCATCCAGCAGCAGAATTTTTGGATTCTGGGCAATGGTTCTGGCAAACAACAAGAGTTGTTTTTCGCCGGTTGACAGCGCTTTGCCCCCGGGGCCGGGCTTGTGCTCATAGCCTTCATCCAACCCTCGGATGAATGGATCAGCATGCACTTTTCTGGCCGCTGCCTGAACGTGCTCATCGGTGATCTGGTGATGATTCAGACTGATGTTTTCAGCCATGGTTCCACTGAAAATATAGGGTTCCTGGAATACCAGCCCCAAACCCTGGCGCAATGTCTCTTCCTTCAGGCTGGTCAGAGGCTGGTCATCAATCAGGATCTGCCCTTCCTGATGCTGGTAAAAGCGCATCAACAGGTTGATTACGGAGCTTTTGCCGCTACCACTGTGGCCCACAATGGCGACAAACTGACCTGGTTCTACCGTGAAGCTGACATTGTCCAGTGCCCGATTTTTGGAGTCATAGGACAGTGTTACGTTATTGAATTCCAGCTTGCCGCACTGGATCTCAGGGCTTGCACTCTTGCTTGCACTCTTGCTTGCACTCTTGCTTGCACTCTTGCTTGCACTCTGGCTTTTACTCTGGTTATGCCGGGCGTCTTCGGTCTCTTCGTTCAACACCTGGAACAGTCTTTCCGAGGCGACCAGAGACTGCTGCAGACTGCTCATCTGCATGGTGATCTGCCTGAATGGTTCAAAAAAACGGCCCAGGTAATTGATAAAAGCATAGAGCGTACCCACTTCAACCAGAGAAAAACCGGACCGGTAGCCAAACCAGCCCACCACAACCGCCAGGGCAATACCGTTAAGCAAGTGGGTAAAGGGCATCAGCAACAGGCTATCGATATTGATGTTCCTGCGCTTGAGCTGGCTCCACGTTTCATTGTCCTGGTCAAACTGTTGTTGCAGATGTGCTTCCTGTCCCATGGCCTGAACAATACGCATACCATTGAGTGATTCGTTGATGCGAGTGTTAATGTTGGCCAGCTGGCTACGCACTCCGTGAATCACGGGATGGCTGATTTTCTGATAGAGATGGATCGCCAGCAGCATGACGGGTATCAGCAGCACGGTCATCAACATCAGGTGGATATCCAGCAGTGCCATGGCAATGAAGATACCGGCAATCCGGAAAAAGGCCTGCAGAATCGCTGGAATCACGCCCACAAACATCTGGCGCAGAACTTCCGAATCATTGGTAATACGGGACACCAGACGTCCAGTGGGCTCACGGTCGAAGTAACTCATCGGTAACCTCAGAACATGGGCGAACAGCATACGCCGGATGTCATGAACCACCTTGAGCGCATTTTCCTGAAACTTCACATTCTGGATGTACTGCAGGATGGCCGAACCCAGGTAGGTACCAAACAGGGCAGAGCCCATAATGGCAAGACCCATCACATCATTTACGCCGGGGGCGATGTGCTCATCCAGAATAATCTTCATCAGCCATGGTGCCAGCATTTCCAGGCTGGTGGCCAGCAGCAGGATCAGGAAGGCACCCAGGAATTGCCACTGATAGGGTTTGGCGTAACGAACCAGCCTGGCCAGTCCACGGTAGCCTGATGTTTTTTTCGTGTCGTTTGCTAACACAGTTTGTGCCAACATAAGCTTATTCCTCAGGCAACATCGGACTTGGTCACAACATCTGGTGTCGCTTCCAATGGTTGCAGCAGTGTTCTTGCCTGCTGTTGGAAGATTTTTGCATACCAGTGTTCGGTCGTATTCTCTTCTGGCTGGTCGTTCGTTCTTTTATTTTTACCTATAGAGAGCAGTTGCTCATGGTTGCCTTGCTCAATAATGTGGCCACGGTCCAGTACCAGGATATGGTCAGCAGTAATCAGCTCAGGTAGCCGCTGAGTAACCAGAATGATGGTTTTCTTACCCTTCATGGCCATCAGATTTTTCAGAATACGGGCCTCGGTTTTCATATCCAGGGCACTGAAAGCATCATCCAGCAATAAGATTTCAGCGTCAGCCAACAGTGCCCTGGCCAATGCCAGACGTTGCTTCTGACCACCGGACAGGTTGATGCCGTTCTCACCCAGCAGGGTGTTGTAGCCATCCTTGAAGCCCATGATCTCTTCATCGATAGCAGCCAGTGCTGCTGCTTTTTCGACGGCTTCCAGACTGGCATCCGGTGCCGGGAAGCGAATGTTGTCTGCGATGGTTCCGGAGAACAGCATGGGCTCCTGGGGTACCCAGGCCAGTTTTTTCCGTAACGATTCCACTGTGATCTGTTGCAGCGGGATATCTCCCATGGTGATGGATGACCCCTCAGGCAGATCAAACTCACGCAGAATGAGCCTGAGCAAAGTACTTTTGCCGCTGCCAGTACGACCGGTAATACCGATAAATGAACCTGCTGGTATTTTGCTGGTGATGTTCTTCAGCACCGATTCTTTGCCGTAACCGAACGACTGGATATTAATTGAAAAACTATTGTCGTTTGGTGCCTGATGAGCATCGGGGGCATTACTCACTTTTGGCTGACGGGCCAGCAGTTTTTCCAGACGTCCCCAGGACGCACTACCGCGCTGAAAAACATTGAACTGCCAGCCAAATTGCAGCATGGGACCGAGCATCTGGCTGAGGTAAAGAGTGAAACTGGTTAACAGACCGACGGTCAGTTGACCCTGGCTGATCAACCAGGCACCGCCGACCAGGGCCAGGACAAAAGAGAGACCAAAAAACAGGCTGATACTCGGGCCAAACAGGGCATCAACTCTGGCAACGCTGGTATTCGCTTCCACAGCCTCCATGGAGAGCTGTTCAAAGCGCTGGGTTTGCCGCTCGGTCAACTGATGTGCTTTGACCGCACGAATACCGGTGATGGATTCACGGGTCTCCTCGTTCAGGCTGGAAAAGGCTGCCTGGGAGCGGCCAAAGCGTGAGTACAATGCAACACCGTAGCGTTTGGTCACCCAGACCAGTACCGGAAAAGGCAGCATGGCCAGCAGGGTCAGTTGACCACTGACCAGGAACACCATGGCAAACAGAACGGTAATGCCTGCAATCAGTGAGTCCACCAGAGTCATGACTCCGACGCCAACACTCTCCTCAACCGCATTGAGGTCGTTGGTGGCATGGGCCATCAGGTCACCTGTGGTGTGGTGCTGGTAAAATTCCGGCGAGAGCTGGGTGAAATGGGCAAACAGGCGGCTGCGCTGCTTGCGGATCAGCTCAATGGAGGCACCGTAAAGTCTGGATCTCCAGACGTAGCGGAAACCATAGACCGTCAGACCCGTGATCATTATGCCGGCAACATAGCCGGTCAGCTCCCGGTTGGTGAGGCTATTGTCTTTTATACCGTCAACCACCTGACCAATCAGCCAGGGTGGCAGCAGGTTCAGAGCGGAGACAATCTGCAGGCAGATAAAGGCCAGCAGGTATTGCTGCCAGTAGTCCTTCAGAATAAACCGGAGTTTCCAGAGTAGTTTCAATGAACGGCCTTTTGCGTGAAATCTGGCTCATCCAGCAATGCCATGATGAGGTAGACAGTGCGATAAATTAAATTTGGTTCTATTGTGCTAATTTATAAACGGCCATTGAACTGAAAATGATTCTCATCGTCAACGAAGTGATTACCGAACCGGGTGTTCGGGGTACGAAAAATTGATGCGACACGCATCAACCCTGCGGGACCATTGTCTTTTTGCGACTTACCTGCCGACAGTTTTTCCGAATTTCTTCCGACGCATAATAAGCGGGTGCGGCAACAAACGGCGATATCGGCGGTTTGTCGGGCATAGTCGTATTGAGTATATCGACTATGCCAAGCCGGTCCGACCGGGTCCTGTTATAAAATGCTCTTTCCTCAGTTGCAGTCCCCATCAGGCGCAATTGTTGTTCGGCATCAGGATTGACAAAATAACCCATTAATAACTCCTGCCCGGCAGTAATTCCCCTGGCGGCAATTAAGACGGGGATCGTAAAATCGGCAGAACCGGTATTAACAGCAATAAACGTAATAGCCGTATTGACCTCTTCGGCCCTATTGGCGGAATTAACAAAGTGCATAGGAGTATAACGCTCGTTGTCTGGCAAAATGGCAATCATGTTCAAGGATTCTTTGTCGGTCATCCCTTCCAGAGTGTATTTCGAAAGCGTACGTTGTGTTTGCTCTTTACCCCTGAGGCCGGCGATCAGGGTTCGGTAGTAACTCATGAAATCGGGCATATCTTCAGTGAACTTCCGTTGCAAATGCTCAGGTCGCCAATCACGGTTTTCCGCAGCCCACGACGGTTTGTTGAGTGCGTACCCGATCCCTGAATAGATCCCGAGTAACTCCCCTTTGGCTACTGATTTGGTGGCGAAGACACCGTAATTTTTTTCTGGCCCGGCAGACGCATCAGGACAGGTAAAGCCATAATCAACCAGACGGTATTCAAACCGCGCCCGAAAATCTCGCCGGGCCCTGCCCTCTGACATCTGTAACTGGTCAATGACCTGAAACTGCATATCGGCATGGTGGCCGGCAGAGGGGATCAGCAGCTGGTGGGCCAAGTGTGATATCCAGAAATATGGCTGGTAGGTATGCCCGCAAGGGAGATCAGCATCGTCACAGATCACTGGCTTGCCAATCGGTTTACTGACCATATCGGATCGATAACGGCCAGCGCTGACAACCTTGATAGCGCAATGGGGTAACGGCTCATTCCGGACTGATAAAATCTTCGTTTCAGTTCTTGCCCGGTCGATTAACGTGGTGTCTGTCGGTGTATCTGCATCATCTGCCGGTTGCTTTTCTGAGACGGCATGTTCGTTGCCTTGCCCCGGGCGGGCGAGACCCGGTAAATGACCGTGAGCAGCAACGACATGACGGGCATAGGCCACCCCCTGGTGCTGGTTATCTTCTGGTTTAGCGGTATCAGATGGTACAGGCTGCCTTTCCGGGAAACTGGCCATGCCTTGAGGTGATGAGGTAATGGACTGCATAATTGATCACTTGAAGCTGATAAGAATACTGGGTAAGACACAATATTCCCCCGAAGATTCAATAGACTGCACCAAATATACATGATCACAACAAGGTCAATTGAAATGGGCATGCTGAGCGATGTGATGAAATGCAGAGACTATCTTTTAAACCATCCGGGCAGGTGTGACGTCAGGGAAAATACGCATCAGCTGGGGAGCAGAAAGTTGCCAGTGTTCCACCAGTACTGCTGAGATCCACTGACGAATATCAGACGTTGGACGTAAATCCCGTGCTTCATACAGGTCTTTTCTGGCAAGCCCCGGCCAGTCACCCAGCACCTTGCCACCGTTAACCGCGCCACCGGCGATAAAGAGGCAGGAGGCGGTTCCATGATCGGTACCACCGGTACCATTGAGCGCCACGGTTCGGCCAAACTCGGTAGCAATCATGATAATGGTATTGCTCCATGTCTGTTCTCCCATACTGGCTCTCATGCTTTGCAGGCCCGAATCCAGTTCCTGAAACTGGCGTGAAAGCCGCGCCAGCTGGTTGTCATGGGTGTCCCAGCCGCCCATTTCCAGCATGATGGCATCGGGGCCTTCCTGATGGCTGAGCAACGTACCTGCCGCTTCTGCCAGTGCTTTGAATTTACGACTATTACCATCCATTGAGCTGCCCACAATACCGCGGATATCAAGGGCTTCTTCCAGGCGGTTGTGCAGCAGGTCATCCTGCTGGTAGATCTGGAAAAGTCTTCGATACAGGTCTTCTTTAGCCGAGGGAATCGTGTTTGGGTACCAGGTACCTGCCTGCTGTCCTCCACGCAGGCTGACGGGCAACGAGTGAGATACTGACAGTCCGGTTTTTCCGGTGGCCTCCCGTGCCCGGGACAGCCAGCCATTATCCTGACTCATTGGCACAAGGCCTGACTCCAGTACATCCTGACCTTCAAAGTGCGAGCGTTGGCGATAAGGAGAGGCAACCGCAACCACAGGCACCATTTGCTGCTGTCGATACCAGCCATGCAACGTTGCCAGGTTATTGTTCAGACCAAACCCTCGCTCCAGTGGCAGCATGGCATCAAGGGCCGGCTCGGCAATAACACGACGATGCACCAACAGGTGGTCATCAAAGGCTGGCAGAACAGCGTGCAGTGAGTCCATCGCACCACGCAGAACGATCCATACCAGTTTGGGTGAAACGTTCTGACGACGGTTAGAATTCTGGCCGAACGCCAGATTGCCAGTAACGGGAATTTGTGAGCAGACCACGCCGGCCCCAAGCCATTTGATCAGGTCGCGTCGGTTAATTTTCGTCACCAATCTCTCTCCTTAATATGCCTCTCCTCACCAGCCATCTCCCCACATGGTTATCGTCTCATGAATTCGGGACTGAGCAGTAATAACGATAACCCCTGCTGGCGGCTTTCTGCACGGCTAATAATGGTTCGGGAATGACCAGTCATCTGCGCACCCAGGATGGTATCGGTGAGTGCCAGTGGGTCGATGCTTTTTTTCAGGCTTTCTACCCAGCGGTTCGTCCAGTCAATCCGGGTCAGTAACGCATCAGAACCATCCCAGGCACTGCTGACATCAGCAAAGCCAGCGGGGGAACCTGCCCCAAAGGGCTTATGGCCCATGGCAGTCAACGCATTGACCAGCATTCTGCTGTGTTGTTCCCGGTTGTTCTTGCGGGGAGCGAGCCCATCGGTTGCCCGGCAGACGGAAACCAGAAATTCACGGGGTGTTTTCAGTTTCTGTTGCTCAATCTGCCAGCTTCGGGGGTCTTGAATCAGTACCGTAATCACTTCTTTCAGATTGCCCCCGGTTTTTATCCACTGCTCCTGCATGTTGTCCACAAGGGCAGCCGGTGGCTGGTCATTGATGAGGTGCCTCGCCAGCTTCCAGGAAACATACCGGGCCGTTGCCGGGTGTATGGCAAGATCGCGAAGAATAGCTTCCCCCTGACTGGCTCCGGTATCCGGGTACGTTTTTCCCAAAACAGTACGCTGTCCTGGCTGGTGAGTCTGTTCACGGAATAAAAAACCATGGCCTTCTGCTTTTTTTGGCAGGGCTACACTCCAGCCAGTAATGGCTTTCGCCAGTTCCTGAAGATCTTCCAGCTGGTAGCCGCCATTCACTCCCATGGTATGGAGTTCCAGAATCTCCCGCGCCAGGTTTTCATTCATGCCTCTGGTATTTTTTGATTTCTTCTTAAGGTAGTTGGCCTGTCTGGAATCCGGACCAATGGATTTTTCATTATCCAGGTAGATCAGCATGGCCGGGTGCTGTTCCACCGCAACCAGCAGATCAGCAAAAGAACCAAAAAGATTTGGGGCTATGGCCTCCCGTTCAAGAGTGGGAGCCAGTGCAGTCATCAGTCCGCCCTGGTCTGAAACACTGAAGTGATTGGAGAAGAAATCCAGTAGCCGCCAGCTGAATGAATGTTCGCTGGTAATGCTCCGGATCAGGGTATCGCTGCAGAACTGGAAGTAAGCACTTCTCAATGGTGCCGTCATGGCATTCTGGTTACCGGCCTTTTGGCCGGATTGTTCTGCACGCTTTCTGGCGCGAAACGCAGCATGCTGTTTTATCACAGCTGAGCTATCGGGCAGGCTGTTATTAAGGACAGGAGGGATCAGGTGTGTACTCAGCCACCCTTGAGGATCTGACAGTGCCTCTTTTATTTCATGATCCCTGGCCCCCATACCAAAGCGGTTGGTGGCGATGACTGCCAGATGGTTGGTCATATTGGTTGCGTCCGTTTCTGTTGCAGCGCTTCATTGCCAAAGTCTAAAGGAATTGGGAGTTGGCTGGAATATTGGTCCTGTTGATTCTGATCAATCAAAAGAATCAATAGGCATAATAGACAACAGCTGTTTATCATCGATGACTGTTTTCAGCATTGGGTATGTAGCCTGTGGATCAGTTATTCACCATTTTCTGGCAGTTTTTCCTGTTGGGCTGGACCAGCTTTGGAGGCCCGGCCGCTCATATCGGATATTTTCGCAATACGTTTGTTGAGAAACGCAAGTGGTTAACGGATGTTGAGTATTCTCAGTTGATTGCCCTCAGTCAGTTCTTGCCAGGTCCCGGTTCCAGCCAGATCGGTTTTGCTCTGGGTTACCAGAGGGCAGGATTGCCAGGTGGAGTTGCTGCGTTTGTTGGTTTTACCTTACCCTCGTTTGCCATTCTGCTGATGGTAGCCATGAGCAGTCAGCTGTTCCTGTCCGCTGACTGGTATCAGGGGATTATTGCCGGCTTGAAGCTGCTGGCTGTGGTCGTGGTGGCAGACGCTACTCTGCAGATGTTTCGGTCTTTCTGTCAAAGTCGGTTGACCATCAGTTTGTGTGTCTTCAGTGCAGCACTGTTACTGGTGTTTCCCGGTGTATTGGTACAGATGGCTATTCTGTTAGCGGCAGCACTGATCGGATATCGCTGGTTGCGGGGTAATAGCGACAGCCAGGCCAGGTGTCGCTTTGTTTTCTGGCCACTTATTCTGTTTGCCATTTTGTTGTTTGGTCTGCCCCTGCTTGCTGGCTATTCACCACTGGCAAGGGTGATCAGTGATTTCTATCAGGCTGGCAGTATGGTGTTTGGCGGTGGTCATGTGGTTCTGCCGCTTCTGCAGAACACGACAGAAGGCATGATCAGTACGGATACCTTCCTGACTGGCTATGCCGCAGCCCAGGCGGTACCGGGACCGATGTTTACCCTGGCCACGTACCTTGGGTACTTTGCTTCTGAGTCGACTCCAATTCTGGGGGCCATAGCGGCAACGCTGGCCATTTTCCTGCCGGGTTTCCTGCTGGTGATCGGTGTACTTCCTGCCTGGCAGGCATTGGCGGGACGGGCCCGGATTGCCGGGGCGGTTGCCGGCATTAATGCTTCTGTTGTGGGCCTGCTGCTCTCAGCACTTTATTCACCGGTATTTTCGTCTGCTGTGCATTCGGCAACAGAAATGGCACTGGTTCTGATTGGTTGTTTCCTGCTTCGTGCCATGAAGCTTTCTGTTCTCTGGCTGGTGGTGATGTTTATTGGTATCGGGGTTGTGCTTTTGTAGTAACAGGAATTTGAACCTGCCAGCTTCCGATGGACATTGCCGTAAAGCCCTGTGCTCCATATAACGCCGCCTCTGTCTGGCCTGTGTTAAAGGCTCTGAGGCTGCGAACAATCTGAAACTTAAGGGGCAATACGCTGAGTCGATAAATGGGTCTTATGCTGACTCAGGAATTATAAAAATGTCGTGGATAAGCTGTTAGATCAACCGGGTATTCGTACCAGTCTGCCCAGACAAGATGGTGCAATGCCATTACACAGTGCCTGTTATTATGGTCACGTTGAAATAGTGGAAAAATTGCTTGCCAAAGCGGATGTTCAAATAAATCATCAAACGAATGAGGGCTTTACCCCGATACAATTGGCGATCAAGGCGGGGCATATTGAAGTCGTTAAACGTCTTATTGAGCACGGTGCTGATATTGATCCTGCCTCAGTAGCGTTAGCCCCGGAAGCATGTCATGGTGAAATGACACGGCTGATAGGGGAAGGGCGTCAGTAGCCTGGGGATAATCAGCAGACAAGACACAAATGCAGAAAAGCGCTAATACCCATACAGTCACACCTCTCGTTCCCACGCAGAGCGTGGGAACGAGAGGTTCGAAGTGTTCGGAGAGTTTTGCGACAGCCTCGGGACCGTGGGAACGAGGTGCTTGTGTATGTATAACAACGCTTGGCCGCACTAACTCAAAGCCATTCCTCGAACTCTGCAAGCGTATTATCCCTGACCACCTGTTGCCAGCCATCACCTGTGGTTTTACCCCGTAATTCCTGCAGGCTGGTCCGTGCTATCTGGGCGATTAATTCACCTTTCAGTTGCGGGTCACTGACGGTGTTGCCAAACACCTGCGGGAATTGTTCACTGGCCAGCGACTTGATAGCGCTATAGCTGCTGAGTATGTCGTTAATGCCCTGGTGGGTAAACCGGTGCAGCCTGGCCACCGTCGGCAGTGCCTCTGTGCCGGTGGCGATCTGGCTAGCCCGTTCGCTGGCGCTGGTCCGGTTCGGCAGCAGCTGCACCACCAGCTGGCCAAGATAGTGGGCATTGTCCTGGTTTGGCTCAATCCCTTCGTGGGTAATCCGTTCGGTAATTTTCTGCTGGTTGATCGCTTCACCCAACGCTTCTACCCTGGTGTCGTATAAGTGGGTAAACAGTTGCCAGGCTCTCTGGCTCAGCCTGCAGCTTTGCCAGTCTGATGTCCGGGATGCATTTTCGCCAGTATGGGCTGTAGCCAGATTACGGACATCGATCTGTAATTGCGCCAGCGATCCGGAAAAAGAATCCAGGCCCTGATGATCCGGCTGTTTGCCCAGTGACGCCAGCAGTTCCAGCTGTTCAGACAGTGGCAGCTGCATAAACCCGGATTGAGCTTCATCATAGTTGCCGCTGGACAGCTCTTTGATCAGAGTGGTCTCTGCTGGCTGGTGGTCAAGCGGGCTTGTGGAAGTCAGTTGTTGTTCAATCAGTGTGGTGCCCTGACTGTTATCTGCCGCAGCTGCTTGGCGCTGATGGGCTAAAGGGCGGCCACTGACTTTGGCGGCCAGTAGATTGGCCAGCAGAAGTGTGCCGGCTACCGGATAGTCTGCCGGTGTCAGGATGGCGTTGCTGCGCGCTTGGAGATTGCCGGAAATTCCTGGGGGTGCGCTGCCCCGGAGTGACAGCGGATTCAGATAGCCAGCCAGCTGGCCCAGTGATTGCAGAGCACCTGCCAGCATTCCTTTGTGCTGGTTTGCCCCTGAGACGGCCGACTGCCCGGAGAGATCCCGGCGCTTTCTGAGGAGACTCTGGTTCCTGCTGTTTGCTGGCTGCGGATTGACCGGGTTTGGCAGCGCGGCACGATAGCCATCCGGATCTTTGATCACATCCAGAAAAGTAGAAGGCAGAAAAAGTACATCCTGGCCAGCCTCTGCACGGGTGATTTCATCGGTAAACTGGCCCTTATGGTTCAGGTAAATTTGCTGGAGGGCATCAATAAACAGCCCTTTTTCCCGTTGTAGAATATCGGTTAACACCTGTTCACTGCGGACTCTGTCCGGGTTGGCAACAAGAGCCCGGCTGATCTCGCCCCGGGTAAATGTCATGGCTGCAGCCAACCGTTGTTCCTGCTGGCGGGCAACAGGGCTGAGGGTTGCCGATTCAGTCTCTGCCTGGTGCAACTGCCGGACTTTGTCCTGATTTTCCAGTAACAGGCCCATATCCCCGATAAAACGGTCGAAGCTGTCTGATGATTGAGATGCCGGGTGTTGTTTGATGGCCTTGACCAGACTGTCTCCGGCAAACGTATCCTTGCCATGGTCGTCATGGTCAGCTGCCTCCTGTTGCCTGCTACCTTCCCCGGTAAGCCAGTTGCTGTCGATATAGTTGGCGTCAGCAAACAGCTGCAGACGAAGATTCTCCATGATCGTGTACATATTCTCAAAGCTGGAGATCAGTGTGCTGGTGATTCTGGCACTGGCTGGCAACGTTATCTGGTCATCATCACTGGCTATTGAGCGTACTGACTGGCTGGCATTATGGGCTAACTGATAGATATCAAGAAAGTGGTGGCTGAACTGTCGCTTGATGCTGTTGAGCCCGTCACCCAGAGCGATCCGTTTCTGAATGCTTCGTTGCTCTTGATCAGCAGTGGCTAATTGCCGGATTTGTGTCAGTGTCCGGTTGCAGGTTTCAGCAATTCCTTCGTTGAACAATCGGGTGATGGTCCCGGCGCTGTCAGTGAGGGACTGAGTGATGTTTGCCAGTTGTTGGTCATTACCAGTGGCGAACTGTGATAACGGGGCAATGGTGGCGCTGGTGACGTTGCCAGTTGTCGTGGTATCTGCCATTGAGTTGCCTGGCCGTGGGGTAGCCGACGGCGAGGCAGCGTTACTGGAGCTGAGGGTTGAAGCCTGTGGTACTTGCAAGGTAGACGACGCATGAACAGGGGTTATGGTCGCGTAGGTTTCCGACCGCTGATGGTTTTGGCCAACTGACGAAGGTGCTTGCTGGTCTAGACAGGCAGCGAATTTTTTTTCCAGCAGGTGGAGCTGCTGGCGCAATTGGGACAACTTCTCTTCACTCCTGATCAATTGCTGCGCCTGTGAGCTGGACACTATCTGCCGGGACTTGAATTTGCCCTTTGCTGATTGGCCGGAGGCACTGTCAACACGGGTGAAAGTCAGAGCAGATTGATAGGCGGATGCCGTTGATGGGGCTGGGTGATGCATAGTGATTAACCCTGAAATTGATTGAATGACTGATTTTTCAGCTGGCTTCAGCCTGGTCACCACGAAAGTCAGCAAACTCCCTGACCAGTTGCCCCCTGACTGCCTGTTGCCACTGATCGCCTGTCGTTTTGCCCCTGAGTTCCTGCAAACTGGCCCTTGCAATCTGGGCAATCAGCTCATCCTGCAGCTGGGCGTCCTTAACCTGGTCGTTGAATACCTGCGGGAATTCTGTGCTGACCAGCGACTTGATGGCAGCGTAGCTGCTGAGAATTTCGTCGATGCGTTGACGGTTGAACTGGTGCAGTCTGACGGGCCCCGGCAGCACTTTGCCCCCGGTGTCAATAAGGTGGGCCCGGTCACTGGCACTGGTGCGCACCGGCAGCAGTGTTAACAGCAGCTGATTGAGTCGTTGGGCGTCATCCGGATGGGGCTCAATGCCCTGGCGCTGGATCAGTGCCGCTGTTTTTATCCGGTCGATTGCCTCTGCCGGTGCCTCAAACCGGGCATTATACAGATGGGTAAACAGTTGCCAGGCTTGCTGGTTAAGCTGGAAGATTTGCCAGTCGGGGGGCTGCCTGTCCGAAGGCTGATCCGAGTCTGCCGGGATAGACGATGGTGTATATGCAGCTAGTGCGAAATCGGCCTCCAGCCGGGCCAGTGACTCAGAAAAATGGTCAAGGCCCAGATAGTCGGGTTTGCTGGCCAACGACTGCAGCAGCTCCAGTTGCCTGGCCGGTGCCAGATTCATAAAGCGGGACCGGGTTTCATGGTAACGACCGGAGACCAGACCGTTGACCAGTGGCAGATCGGTTGGTGGTGCGAAGTCGGCACTCTGACTGGACGTCAGTCGTTGTTCAAGAAGTTGGGCCAGTGACTCCCGTGTGCTGGCCGATGAACCTTGCGTCAGCCCAAGCCACTGGCTTAGTTGAGCAGCGACCCCCTGAGGCTGGCGGTTCTGCAATTGTGCTGCCTGTTCAATAATCTTGCTGGACAAGTGTTGTGGTATATGGTCGTTAACGCTCTGTTCAAACAGCCGACTTCTGGCCATGGCCTGTAACATGATTCTCGCCAATTGCCTGGTTGCACCGTGGTCAATGGTCTGGCCCGTTGACGGATCATGGAAAAGTGCCGTGCCAGGGGCCCGGCTGGTGCCGCGCAGGGAGCCATCAGCCCGGAAAATATGGTCAGGCTGCTGGTATTGTATGCCCACTGTCGTCGAGGTGAGAACGTTTGACAGAAAGGTTTCCATCACCTTGCTAACGGATGCTTCTGGCAGGCTCTGGACAATGGCCAAATTGATCAGATCGTCCTGGTTCCACTGTGTACTGACCTGTTTATCCGGGGTGGCCAGATCGTTGGCCAGGGCCGAGAGCTCTGTCCGCAGTTGTCCGGCCAGGGCCTGGCTGTCGGTCAACAGCTTCATGCCCGGTGACTGGTCAAGCGGGGAGGAGTCCTTGCCTCTGGTTCCCGGAGCTACGGCGTGGCTCATGCGTATGGGGCGATCGCTGATTTTGGCAGCCAGCAAGTTGGCCAGCATCAGGTTGTCGGTGACCGGATAGTTTGCCGGTGTTATGGCATTGGTCGCGGTAGGGTCATCCGGGTTGGGAGTAATGGCTATAGCCTATGGTGTGTTGGTCTTGCCAAATATTGGAGCCGGATGGTCGATGGATTTGCCCGGCTCAGGCTGAACAGTGACTGCGCCCCGGGATTGGTGAGTTGGTGCAGTATTACTTTTCAGTTCCCTGACAGGATGTACGTCCGGCTGCTGGATATTGGCAAGCAACAGGGCTTGCTCCCGTTGCAGGATATCGGTTAATAACTGAAGGTTCCGGGGCCGGTTTTGCCGGGCAATGATATCGCTGTTAAATCGATTATCGGGCCGTTTTTCCGCTGGCTCAGGGTTCTCCTGTGGTTGGGAGTTCCCGGTTTCTTCTGTCGTCTGCGGTGTCTGGCCGGTTTTTCCCCGCAGAAACTGGCTCATGTCAGTTATAAAACGATCAAAGCCAGCAGAATTGGCTGACGGTGGTTGCTGCTCTATGGCCTTGAGCAGATGAGTTGTATTCACGGAGACGGCTGCAGCAGGGACATGGGACCAGACGCCAGTTGGATAATGGTGGCACGGTCCAGCGGTTGTTGGTCGGTATAACCCAGGTCTGACAACATCTGCAAACGTATATCGCTGAACGTGGCATACATTGTCTGGAACTCGGACATTACCCTGGCACTGATCATGGATTGGGCAGCACGACGGTTATTTTCACTGATCGGAACCGAGCGCAGAGACTTCATGAACCGGTGAGCCGATTGATAAATAGTCAGGAAATCGTTGCTGAATTGTTGATTCAGTTTGTTCAGTGAATCCCCCAGAAGAATCCCTTTTTGAAAACTGTCTAGCGGTTGCCCCAAGGTTTTTGGTGCCCGGCGAACCTGGTTGCGTGTCGAGGTATAGGTTCTGGCCATCTGTTTATTGAATCGTGAATGGATTGTTTTGCTTTTTTCTGTGAATGATTTGATAACTCCCTGCAGTCGTTGTTTGGTATCAGATTCAACCTGCGGCAAAGGCGTAGCATTTGTCGTTGCAGTGTCCGTTGTGTTTTCAGTTGAGTTGGTATGATTGGAAATAATAGCGATCTTTTCTTGTAGGGTGCTGTCGGATGCCGGCGCTGCTGTTACCGAATGTTGCGCTGTAGCCTCCTTGACTGCTGTTGAGGTTGGAGACGCCGTTGTACTGTCAGATAGATCAGAGTCACCGTTGGTTGCGGTGGTTTCAGAGGTTGATGATGCTATTTTTCCGGTTGTCGATTGATGTCTTGTTTGTTTGTCAATGGTCGTCTGAGTTGTCGTGGCAACTGCTGGCGGGGTTGTTGATGCTGCTGATTGGCCTGTTCCTGTGGATGTTGCGGTTTCTGTCAACGATGAGGCAGCCAATTGTGCTATCCGGAATATGGGTAGTGCCCCGGAGTTCTGTGCTACCGGCCGTTGATTGTGCTTTTTCTTGAGTGACTGATTGTTGCGTTGTTGTTTGTTCGGCTGTCGTACCAATTGAGGTCGTCGTCAATGATGAAGAATCGGTTGAGCTGGCTTTGAAACCGGGGGTAACTGTCTGTCCAGTAGAGTCAGGGGCTGGTGCGGTTGACGGACTGGTTTGTCCGGTCTGTGCAGCGGTTGAAATCGCGGTTGAGGTTTCTGTCACTGGTGAAGCAGCCGTTGTGCTATCTGGAACAATGGCAATACCTGCATTTGCACTGTTGCTGTTCCCGGCGGTTGATGATGTCACTGGCTCTGTTAATGGCTGCAGCGTGGTGTGCTCTGCGACAACTGCCTGTTTTACTGGTGGCTGTGTTTTTGCCACTGAGCCTTGAGTGGTTTGCTTGTCAGACTGTTTTTGTTGATCGTTTTTGTGTTTGTCAACAGCGTCTTTTCTACCCTTGACCGACTTTTCTAATGCCTTGGCTGCTTTATGTACCACGACACCACCAGCGGCTGCGCCACCAGCGCCGGCTCCAGCACCGGCTCCAGCTCCAGCGCCCGCTCCGACACCGGCACCTGCTCCCGCTCCAGCACCCGCTCCAGCTGCGCCACCTCCACCACCACCTTCACCACCTTCACCACCTTCACCACCTTCACCATCGCCGTCTCCCTGACGGCCACAGCCGCCAATTGACCGTTTGCATTTAAGGGCCTGTTTTGCTAGTTTTTTGACAGCTTCCTCACCAGCTTTCTTTGCGCCCTTTTTAAGGGCTTCGCTTCCAGCTTTTTTTCCAACTTCTTCCCCAGTTTCTTCTCCGGCTTTTTCTCCAACTTTCTTTCCGACTTCCTTGCCAAGTTTTTCCCCAAGTTTCTTCCCAACTTTCTCACCTACCTTTTGAGATATCTGGCCAACGACGTTTGTCAGTCTTTCGCCAACATTCTCGGTGAGTTCACTGGCCAATTCTGACAGGCAGCCGGGGCAGGCTATCTTGAATGCCGTCAATGCCCCGCCAACCGTACCGGCAAAGCTGCCGATCCCACCGGCGATGTATCCACCCATACTGGTGGATTCACCGCTGGCCTGGCTTTCGGGTGCTGCATGGGCCCCGCCCGGTGGTGCGGCAATGGCATCAGCGACCGGCTCTGGGTCAAGCAAGCTGAAGTCTCTTTCAATACCCAGCTTGACCAGCTCTCCGGCAGTGCTGGTGGCCAGGTCAGTCTGCACCCTGCGGCGCTGATTGGGCATCGGTATCAGCAGTTTTTTTCGGGTGGCTGGCCTGATGTTCGGCAATGTTATTCAGCGTTGTAATAACGTGGGCATTCATCAACTGTAAGTCGGTAAATTTTGAGTCACCGAAGAATTGAGCAGGATTCGGATCCAATTCGAGAGCTGTAAGCACTTCCCGCATCAGCATAACCATGGGTAATTGCGCGAACTTTGCCAGATCCTTTGACTCTGATTCTGACAGGGATTTCAGGTTGATTTTCAGAAGCTTCCGGTTGGCATCCTCACTGACGGTCTCAAGGTATTTTTTAGTCATGGCCCGGGTTCTTTCCTGGTCAAGTTCTTTGAGTTGGGATGGGGTGTGGGTCATGATATCTTTAACGGTTAGTGCTGAATCCTTGATCAGTTCCATGCTTTCCAGTGGATCCAGCAAAGAGTCGGTCAGTTGACCGAAGCCTCTACCGGGAAGGAGGGCAGTATCAGGCCCGGAGTTCAGTGGTATGTTAAAAGTTTGAGCGAATGGCTCCAGCGCATTTATTATGGCGGTTTTTAGCTGCTCCAGAGTGGTTCCGGTAACCGTGGTTACACCGGTATAGTGATCTTGAACAATGAGCCTGAAGAGATTGTTACTTTTGCTGAAAGCAAAGTAACAGACGTGATTTACAACAGGAAAAACCACAAATTGAACCAGCTCGGTACCAAGACTGTCGATCGGAATCTGTGCTAACATTTTATCGATCAGATTACTAATTGAATTATAACCGTACTGTATGTTTTTACTCAGTTCCTGCAGTTTTTCCGCCACTTGAGCTGCTTTTTTGATTATCTCGTCGATATATATGATTCCTTCATCCAGGCCCATTGAATCGACATGGTTGTATGGTATAGGGACCCCGTAAAATAATGCATCCTGTAAGACCATTCTGACCTGGAGCGGGAATCGACTGTAATCGAAACCATATAACAATGCATTTGCCAGACTCACTATTGAATTGGTGAACATCCCATAACGACCGGCAATGGCTGTGGCAAATAACCCCCCGGCACAAAACCCTTTTATGGAGAAATCATTGAATGCCAGGTTTAAGGCATCCTGGACAAACCATTCGGTAAAGAATTCATTTAGAGGGACCGAGGCAGCTGCCTTATCGGTCAGTGATTTCAAGTCATTAAGCTGCTTTACTTCAAGCTTTCTGATCCTGATTAACAGATCAAGATAAGGATTGTTTGATACGTAATCATCAGGGGTGGTCATTACTTTGTGATGAAGTACATTAACACTGAAGGTTAGTTGGCCAACTCGATAATAATTACTGTCAGCTATGGCCTGTTCAATTTCACTACTGTACTTTTTCAGCCCTCTAATCATTGTATTTTTATTTTTCATCAATTCAAGCATCTCTTTAAATGCAGGATCCTCAATGAGGCTATCGTCATTATAGAGGGCCCTGTTGTAACCATCTCGCCTTTCTTCAAAGCCTTTGAAGAACACTTTCATTTCTGCAGTCATTGGCGCTTTCTCAAACTTAATCAGTGCTTCAAGCAGAGCCTCAGTCAATTCTTTGGTAATTCCTCTTCTTGTTCTTTCACTTTTTGTGTCACCCCGGTCGTGGTTCAGGATGTAATTACTTATTTGATCAGTGAGCTGTTTCAGTTCATTGTCATAAACTCTGGCAACCGCCGGGAAGGATTTTTTAATAGTCTCAGCGAAGGAGGAAACAATGAATAAGTAGTTGATAATTTGCTTTCGGATAAATTGACTGAACGATTATTTAGTATTTGCAAACGAAATCATATGACTCTCTCCAAATGAAGCGAACACTCGTTCAACTTCCTTTTCAAATTCCGTGAAACTCTTGATTGACAATAGATTGAGCCATTCATACTTTACTTTCCTCCACAGGATCTCAATCAGATTGAGTTCAGGTGAATATGTTGGAAGAAAGCAGATCAGTAACTTTTTCTCAAGAGTCCAGTCAGCGATTCTGTCACGAAACTTTTTGCTGGTATGAATACTGGCATTGTCCACCATAACTACGGTGTAGCGGTCATTTGAACTGTATTTTTCATCCTCCATTTTCTCTGCGAAGTCGTCAAAGGCTGCAATCACTGTATCACTATTCACAGAGCCCACAACAGGGTAATGAAACAGCTCACAGCTCCGATTCATAAAGCCCAGCACGTTGATGCGCTTACTTTTGACTGATGGAATTCTGAGCTGCTTTCCTTTTTCCTGCCAGCCATATGGCACACAAGGTTCTTGAGTAAATCCGGACTCATCAAAATAAAACAAGTTTATTAACCCTTTGCGCTCAGCTTCCTGGGCGTCTTTCAGTGCAGTTTTACAACGCTGGAAATGCTCTTCGTCCCGTTTATGTTTGCACGATTTACGGAGTCTTTTGTAAACCAGTCCTAACTTTTTTACGATGTTGGCCAGAGTAAGTTTTGATGAGGATTTACCGGTCTCATCCTCAATTTTGGATTTTACATACGATAAACGACGAGGCTCTTCTGCTACTAACTCTTTTATGCGTTGCACTTCAGATTCATCATATATGCAAGATCTTCCACCACCATGTTTCTTATACAATGCACGAATACCATAGTCCTCCCAATCATCAATCCATTGGGAAACGGTCTGATATTTAATCTCAAGGATTTCTGCAATTTGCTCAAGGGTAAAGCCTCGATTACTCAATAGAAGACCATGAGCTCTTTCCCTGATACACCTCAGAGGGCCGTAGTGCTTGGCGTATTTCAAAGTTAATACAACAGCTTCATCAGTGATATTGACATACTTCATAGGTTGGGGACGTTTTAGTTCAAGACCCACTTATAATAGATTAAGGATCTCTTTCTTTGTCTGCCTGATAGTACGATCAAAATATCCATAAGCAAACTTTTAACTACTTACCAGATTGAATAATTCATACATTTCCACTCTTTTTTCAATACTTGCTATTAACTGGGACAAGTCAACTGTTGGTTGTGGTTGCTGCTGACGGATTGGCAAAACTGGATCATCCGGACGTACACCGACGATTTTACCTGGCTGCTGAGCTAGCCCGGTGACATTCCCCTGGTAAGGCTGGGTATTTGCTGCGTGCCTGTTGAGCTGTTGTTGATACTCTGCCAGCCTGTCTTTCAGTGATGCCAGTATGGTGAGTTTCACACTATTGGAAACCAGTTCCCCTAATGGGGGGAGGGCAGTCGTCGGGATAAGTGCGCTTGTTGCATTGGTCGCCCGGGTTGTGGCTTCTGACTGGGTTGTTGCAGCCGTTACTGAATTGTCGTTAACGGTTGTATGTGTTGGTATTGATGGTGTGAAAGCACGGGCATGGTCTGTATTATCAGCAGCTAATAAGTCAGGTGATGAGCCAGTGCCGTCAGTTGCAGAGTCAGGTGGTCGTCGTGTGATTTCCGGGTTGACACCAGAGGCAGTTAAGTTTTCGGATAAAGGTGTGTGCGGTTTGTTAGCAATGGAATTTATGACAGAGCTATTGCGGTTTTGAGTGGTGCTTTGAGTAGTGCTTTGAGGAGCGTTCTGACCAGAGACAGAGGGTGGTTTAATGAAAACTGCATATGGGTACGATGTTGGAGGCATTCAGTTAATTTCTTTTGCATATTTTTTATCTTGCCTTCCAGAACCTTGGTTTCTGCCTGGTTTTTATTAATCAGTTTCTGGACATCTGACTCAGCATTTGTTCGATAGGACAGAAATTTCTTTTTGCTTGATGGTTCGGATAAATCGTTTTTAATGCTCTCAGCAGTGTATGTGTTCAGATAAGTAGCTGTCGTTGGTACTATCTGGTTGTTCATTAACTGTTACCTTTATCTTGGTTGGTTAATATGGAACAATGTGTTGGCCAGCCTTTTAATTATTTTGTAACTGTTCAGCACCCCCACATAAATCTGGAATTTTCTGATTTTTATACCATCCTCTTAAGCACCATTTTTCCACAATATTCGCCAGCATGATTCCAGAACTACCCGCAACTATGTCGGCTGAGATTCTCTTGAAAGAGAATGCAGAGCTGCGGATGAGAGTTGCCTGTCTGGAAGAGCGATGTCGAGAATTGGAAGAAAAGGTTGGCAAGAACAGTCAAAACAGCAGCAAGCCGCCATCGTCTGATGGTTATCAAAAACCTTGTAAAAACAGTAATTCTCCAGATCATTCTGACGACCTTTCCGCAGATAAAGGTACCGATCCATCGGATGAAAAACCCAATCCTAAAAGTCTGAGACAGTCTTCTGGTAATAAAGCCGGTGGAAAGAAAGGGCATCAGGGCACTTGTCTTAAACAGGTCGATATCCCTGACTATATTGAGTACCTTCCGGTTAAAGAATGCAATAAATGTCAGGCGTCTCTTCTTGATAGTGAGCCGGTCAAATATATTGAACGACAGGTGTTTGAACCAGGGAGACCGGGTGAATTTGAAGTAACGGCCCATAGAGCTGAAGTAAAAATCTGCACTTGTGGTTGTCGGAATCAGGCTGAATTCCCGGAAGGTGTTACCGCTGCCGCACAATATGGCTCAGCCACACAGGCTATGGCCGTCTATCTTAACCAATACCATTTCCTGCCTTTTAAGCGCGTGTCAGAGTATTTTAATACTCTCTATAAAATGAGTGTAAGTGCAGGCACTGTCGCCAATTTTGTGGCCAGAACCTATGAAAATCTGGCTTCTACTGAAGAGGTTATTCGTGACGCCTTGCGGGAATCGTCTGTTGCCGGAGCCGATGAAACGGGTATGCGGGCCGAGGGCTCTTTGCACTGGCTACACGTTATGCGGGATGAACAATGGACGCTCTACTACTTGTCTGAAAAGCGAGGTCGTGAGGCCATGGACACGATGGGCATACTGCTAACATTTGCAGGCGTTCTGGTTCATGATCATTGGAAATCCTATTTTGCATATGCGGCAACTCACGTACTTTGCAATGCCCATCACCTGAGGGAGCTTTTGGGTGTTGTTGATAGGGACAGCAATCAACTGGCGTTGCGATTGATGAAGCTACTGAGGCTTTCCTGGCATTACTGCAAGGGCTTTAAGACCATAGGTATGCTACAGATGCCAAGTGTTGTCTGTGAACGAATCGAGAAGATTTATGACCGGTTGCTTCAGCGGGCTCTAATGAAAGAAGTCGTCTATATGGAGAAGCAACGAGAGGAGCTTAAGCGCAAGAAAGTCAAGAATACTAAAGCTTACAATCTCTTCAAACGACTCACTGAGTTCAAGGCTGAGACACTGCGCTTCATGTCAGATTTTACCATTCCCTTCGATAACAATGGCAGTGAGCGGGATGTTCGAATGGCCAAGTTAAAGCAGAAAATCTCAGGCTGCTTCAGGAGTGCAGACGGTGGTTCTATGTTTGCACGGATTCGCAGCTATTTGTCGTCTGCCAGAAAACAGGGAATGGACATATATCAATCACTTCATAGAGCTGTTCGGAATTACTGTAATATGCCTTTGCTCAGTGCTGAATAGTTACATTATTTTTACTGACAGATATACAGATAAATCAGACGCTATTCTTTTTTTGTAACCATTCAGCACCAGCAAAGGTATATTGCTCTATTCCGAACAGCTCTACATAAGTAGCCAGAAATATTCGATTCCATATGGCCAGCTACTTAGTGACTGGTAAATGTCCATTAAATGGAGGACTGTTGATATAGTCAGAGGTATTAATCTGCCTGAGATAAATACCCTAACGCCCTCTTTGCCCACCTATTTTCATTACCATAAAATTGCCTAAGGCTTTTTGCATGCAGCGGACCCTCTTCCAAGAGCACCTCAGACGACAAAGTTACAGTTAGTTAGTTCTCGTCCAAAAACTCTGCAGCCTATGCGTGCCAAGGCTTAGAGGGAAAAAATCAAGTTTTGTTTTGACGCCTTTTTCAACCAGTTTTCGGGGGCTACAGCGGAGTTGATGTGATTTTCCTGTAAATTCAGAGCACGTCAAATCTCTGTAGGCTACGTGGCCCAAGGGCTATAGTTTTTGGATGGGAACTAGTTATGGAACTATATTAATGAAGGCTAATAAAAAATAATGTTTAAGATAATGGTATATAAATCAGAAAATTCCAGATTGAATTACGATCATATCTTCCTTCAAGAGCCGTACAACGCTTGACCAGTCCAAAGGGGTATTGGTTAACGGATTCTTACCATTTTCCACGTAAGCCTTAACCAGGGTGTTGTAATCCAGATGGGTATCGCCCAGTGCAACCATTTCACCGGTTTTTTCTGTACATATAATACAGTTATCAATACGGGCTACGGTTTTTGGTGGCAGTTGGTCAAAAGACGGTACGGCTTGCAAGCGCTGAAATTTTTGCCAGGGTGCCCACTGTTCGAGATAGGCCTCAAATTCAGCCCCGGAACATTGGGTATTCACTTGCTGAACAGCGTTGGCGATATCCTGATCCGACACATAGGCGCACCCTCTAAAAAACATATGCTGAGTTGAACCGGGCAGGTCCAGTTGCTGCTGGCGTACACCAATCTGAAAAGCCAGCTCTACTTCAATTTCATCCACCCAGCTTAGGGTCTTCATATGGTCACGGGCAATTCGTTTCACCACATCCAGGCGCATCATTTGCAGGCCTAATGATTTTAATTCGTGAGGATCACGGTTTTCAAAGGCCAGTGTTTCCGCCCAATGGCGTAATTGCAACGTTTCCAGATCATCCAGAGCCAGGATGATCCGGTCATCACAGGAACTGAGGGCTTGGTTTATGTGTCGCAGAGCATCTTCCCGAACCCGGTCATTCACAGTAAGTAACAACATAAGCGCCATCACCCGCTGGGCCAATACAGGGCGGGATACCTGGTTCTGGTAGTCTGCAGTGCTGGTCAGTCGACTCAGGTAGTGAACCAGTTCAGTCGCCTGGTCATGGCGGAGGTCAAGTTCTGGCATTTCCAGGTCGGATGAAGCCAAATCACGCCAGAAAGCAAAGCCTTGTTCCATGTTTGAAAACTGTTGTTCGGACTGTCCTGCACTTCTGGAAAAATGAAACTGAATATCAGGCGCCGTGGTGGTGTGCAGACGGTTAATCAAGTTATCTGACAGACCTGTATTGTCAAGATAGACAGAGCGGATTGTACCCTGAGAGGTTCGTCCAATCCTGGTAATCCAGTCAGGCAGGGTTGTAAGGCTGGTGCAATCGGTAAGATAAATGTTGCGTCCCACGGATAGGTTGTCTGGTAGCTCCGTTAGGCTGATGCAACCGGTAAGATAAATGTCACCCCCCACGGATAGGTTGTCTGGTAACTCCGTTAGGCTGGTGCAACCGATAAGATAAAGGCCACGCTCCACATAAAGATTATCGGGCAGGGCCGTCAGACATGTGCAACTGGAAAGATGAAGATAACCCCTCACGGAAAGGCTATTGGGCACAGTTGTAAGGCTGGTGCAATGGGAGAGATCAATGTTGCCCGCAACGAAGAGGTTGTCAGGCAGGTCCATCAGGCCGGTGCAATGGTAAAGATGAAGGTCCCCCTCCACAAAAAGATTATCGGGTAGGATCGTCAGACCGATGCAATAGCTAAGATAAAGGCTGCCTCTCACAGAGAAGTTCTCGGGCAGGGTTGTAAGGCTGGAGCAACTGGAAAGATCAAGGCAGCCCCCCACGGAGAGGTTATTAGGCAAGGTTGTAAGGCTGATGCAACGGGAAAGATTAAGGTTGCCTTTGACTTGGTAATGAACATCGTTTGAATAATCCTGTTGTAAAATCAGCTCCTTCATTTCATCCGGTGTAATGCTTTTTGTCTCAAGGGCAGAACGATCTGCTAATGGTTTGATTTCTGATGAGTAAGAGGCTGCTTGAGACTGCGGGGTATGATTTTGACCACCTACCTGGTTATCAGCAGCATTTAATGATGCTACTGCTATGGGAGAGGACTCTGAAGAAAAAGTATTATTAGCAGGAATTAAGTTATTCATACAATTATGACAACATTTTGATGGATAAATTCCCCTACCTCTTAATGGATAAATTCCCCTACCTCCGGATTTTATTTATAGAGTAATGAAAAGTAAGTTTTTGAAAATACTTTTCTAATAGGTGTGCGGAAGCAGATTTTTCTTTTTTATTTGGCTTTGGTTTCCATTGAACTCAGATATTAAGGGGCATGGAACTTAGATGGCGCGTCTGCCACTATCATTGACTTTCTTTTTCCTCCAGAAGCCGAAAAACGCTTGACCAGTCCAAAGGGGTATTGGTTAACGGATTCTTACCATTTTCCATGTAAGCCTTAACCAGGGTGTTGTAATCCAGATGGGTATCAGCCAGTGCAACCATTTCACCGGTTTTTTCTGTACATATAATGCAGTTATCAATACGGGCTACGGTTTTTGGTGGCAGTTGGTCAAAAAACGGTACGGCTTGCAAGCGCTGAAATTTTTGCCAGGGTGCCCACTGTAACAGGTAGGCCTCAAGCTTAGCCCCGGAACAATGGGTATTCACTTGCTGAACAGCGTTGGCGATATCCTGATCCGACACATAGGCGCATCCTCTAAATAACATATGCTGAGTTGAACCGGGCAGGTCCAGTTTCTTCTGGCGTACACCAATCTGAAAAGCCAGCACTACTTCAACTTCATCTACCCAGCTCAGGCTCTTCATATGGTCACGGGCAATTCGTTTCACCTCATCCAGGTGCATCATTTTCAGGCCTAATGCCCTTAATTCTTGAGGATCACGGTTTTCCAGGGCCAGTTTTTCCGCCGAATGGCGTAATTGCAACGTTTCCAGATCATCCAGAGCCAGGATGATCCGGTCATCACAGGAACTGAGGGCTTGGTTTATGTGTCGCAGGGCATCCTCCCGAACCCGTTCATTCACGGTAAGTAACGACATAAGTGCCATCACCCGCTGGGCCAATACAGGGCGGGTTACCCGGTTCTGGTAGTCCGCAGTGCTGGTCAGTCGACTCAGGTAGTGAACAAGTTCAGTCGCCTGGTCATGGCGGAGATCAAGTTCTGGCATTTCCAGATCGGATGAAGCCAAATCACGCCAGAAAGCAAAGCCTTGCTCCATGTTTGAAAAAAGCTTTTCAGGCTGCCCTGCATTTCTGGAAAAATGAAACTGAATACCGGGCTGCGTGGTGGTGCGCAGACGATCAATCAAGGTATCTGACAATCCGGCATTCTCAAGATGGATACTGCGGGTTGTACCCTGAGAAGTTTGTCGAAGCGTTGTAATCCAGTTAGGTAGGGTCGTCAGGCCTGTGCAATTATCAAGAAAAAGGTTACCTCCCACGAAGAGGTTCTCTGGCAGGGCCGTCAGGCGGCTGCAAGCTCCAAGGTCAAGGTCCCCCCCCACGGAAAGGTACTCAGGCAGTGCCGTCAGGCCGTGGGAACCGACAAGATTAAGATGGCCACTCACGAAGAGGTGCTTGGGCAGGGGCCTCGAGCGGGAGCAACAGGAAGCAAGATAAAGGTTGCCTTCGACTTGGTAGTGAACATCGTTTGAATAATCCTGTTGTAAAATCTGTTCTTTCATTTCATCCGGTGTAATACTTTTTGTCTCAAGAGCAGAACGATCTGCTAATGGTTTGATTTCTGTTGAGTAAGAGGCTATTTGAGACTGCGGGGTATGATTTTGACCACCTACCTCGTTATCAGCAGCATTTGATGATGCTCCTGCAATGGGAGAGGACTCTGAAGAAATAGTATTATTAGTAGGAATTAAGTTTTGCATGCTTCTTAGACAAAATTTTAATGGATAAATTCCTCTACCTTCGGATTTTATTTATAAGTATTAAAAAGTAAGTTCTTGCTAATAGGTGTGCGAAATTGGATTTTTCTTTTTTATTTGGCTTTGCTTCCCATTAAACTCAGATATTAAGGTGCGTGGAACTTAGATGGCGCGTCTGCCACTATCATTGACCTTCTTCCAGGAGCCTTGCAACGCGTGACCAGTCCAAAGGGGTATTGGTTAACGGATTCTTACCATTTTCCATGTAAGCCTTAACCAGGGTGTTGTAATCCAGATGGGTATCGCCCAGTGCAACCATTTCACCTGTTTTTTCTGTACATATAATGCAGTTATCAATACGGGCTACGGTTTTTGGTGGCAGTTGGTCAAAAGACGGTACGGCTTGCAAGCGCTGAAATTTTTGCCAGGGTGCCCACTGTAACAGGTAGGCCTCAAGCTTAGCCCCGGAACAATGGGTATTCACTTGCTGAACAGCGTTGGCGATATCCTGATCCGACACATAGGCGCATCCTCTAAATAACATATGCTGAGTTGAACCGGGCAGGTCCAGTTTCTGCTGGCGTACACCAATCTGAAAAGCCAGCACTACTTCAACTTCATCTACCCAGCTCAGGCTCTTCATATGGTCACGGGCAATTCGTTTCACCTCATCCAGGTGCATCATTTTCAGGCCTAATGCCCTTAATTCTTGAGGATCACGGTTTTCCAGGGCCAGTTTTTCCGCCGAATGGCGTAATTGCAACGTTTCCAGATCATCCAGAGCCAGGATGATCCGGTCATCACAGGAACTGAGGGCTTGGTTTATGTGTCGCAGGGCATCCTCCCGAACCCGTTCATTCACGGTAAGTAACGACATAAGTGCCATCACCCGCTGGGCCAATACAGGGCGGGTTACCCGGTTCTGGTAGTCCGCAGTGCTGGTCAGTCGACTCAGGAAACTAACAAGTTCTGTCGTCTGGTCATGGCAGAGGTCAAGTTCTGGCATTTCCAGGTGGGATGAAGCCAACTTTCGCCAGAAGGCAAAGCCTTGTTCCATGCTTGAAAACTGCTGTTCAGGCTGCCCTGCATTTCTGGAAAAATGAAACTGAATACCAGGTGGCCTGGTGGTGCGCAGACGATCAATCAAGGTATCTGACAGACCTGTATTGTCAAGAAAGACATGGCGGATTAAACCCTGAGAGGTTCGTCCAATCCTGGTAATCCAGTCAGGCAGGGTTGTAAGGCTGGTGCAACCGGTAAGATGAATGTTGCCCGCAACGAAGAGGTTGTCAGGCAGGCACGTCAGGCCGGTGCAACGTTTAAGAAGAAGGTCCCCCCCCACAAAAAGATTATCGGGTAGGGTCGTCAGATAGATGCAATCGTTAAGAAAAAGGCTGCCTCTCACTGAGAAGTTCTCGGGCAGGGCCGTCAGACAGGTGCAACCGGAAAGATCAAGGAAGACCCCCACGAAGAAGTTATTGGGCAGGGTTGTAAGGCTGGTGCATCTGTCAAGAAAGACATGGCGGATTAAACCCTGAGAGGTTCGTCCAATCTTGGTAATCCAGTCAGGCAGGGTTGTAAGGCTGGTGCAACCGGTAAGATGAATGTCACCTCCCACGCATAGGTTGTCTGGTAGCTCTGTCAGGCTGGTGCAATCGCTAAGATTAAGGCCTCCCCCCACAGAAAGATTATCGGGCAGGGTGGTCAGACATGTGCAACCGGAAAGATCAAGGAAGCCCCTCACGGAAAAGTTATTGGGCAGGGTTGTAAGGCTGGTGCAATTGGAGAGATTAATGCTGCCCTCAACGGAGAGGTTATTGGGCAGGGTTGTAAGGCTGGTGCAATTGGAGAGATTAATGCTGCCCTCAACGGAGAGGTTATTGGGCAGGGTTGTAAGGCTGGTGCAATTGGAGAGATTAATGCTGCCCTTAACGGAGAGGTTATTGGGCAGGGTTGTAAGGCTGGTGCAATTGGAGAGATCAATGTCGCCCTCAACGGAGAGGTTATTGGGCAGGGTTGTAAGGCTGGTGCAATTGGAGAGATTAATGCTGCCCTTAACGGAGAGGTTATTGGGCAGGGTTGTAAGGCTGGTGCAATTGGAGAGATCAATGTCGCCCTCAACGGAGAGGTTATTGGGCAGGGTTGTAAGGCTGGTACAACCGGTAAGATGAATGTTGCCCTCAACGAAGAGGTTGTCAGGCAGGGTCATCAGGTTGGTGTAACCGTCAAGACTGAAAAGACTAAGGTTGCCTTTGACATGGTAATGAACATCATTAGAATAACCCTGTCGTAAAATCCGTTCTTTCATTTCATTCGGTGTAATCATTTCTGTCAAAATAGCCGAACGATCTACTAATGATTTAATTTCTGATGAGTGAGGGGCTTCTCGAGACTGCGGAGTATGATTTTGATTATCGACATCGCTACCATTAACAGTTGATGATGGTACTGCCAAGGATGAAGATTCTGAAGAAAAAGATCTTATGTTCATTGCTCCATTACCATTATTATTTTGAATAGAACCTCGAAGTTGAGGTTTGACAACATGTTAATGGATAAATTCCTTTCCCTCCGAATTTCGTTTATGGAGTAATGAAAAGTAAGTTATTGCTCATATTGCCCTGTCGCTGTCTTGGTGAAATGGTTTCAGATCCCGGTCATATCTTCCTTCAAGAGCCGAACAACGCTTGACCAGTCCAAAGGGGTATTGGTTAACGGATTCTTACCATTTTCCATGTAAGCCTTAACCAGGGTGTTGTAATCCAGATGGGTATCGCCCAGTGCAACCATTTCACCTGTTTTTTCTGTACATATAATGCAGTTATCAATACGGGCTACGGTTTTTGGTGGCAGTTGGTCAAAAGACGGTACGGCTTGCAAGCGCTGAAATTTTTGCCAGGGTGCCCACTGTAACAGGTAGGCCTCAAGCTTAGCCCCGGAACAATGGGTATTCACTTGCTGAACAGCGTTGGCGATATCCTGATCCGACACATAGGCGCATCCTCTAAATAACATATGCTGAGTTGAACCGGGCAGGTCCAGTTTCTGCTGGCGTACACCAATCTGAAAAGCCAGCACTACTTCAACTTCATCTACCCAGCTCAGGCTCTTCATATGGTCACGGGCAATTCGTTTCACCTCATCCAGGTGCATCATTTTCAGGCCTAATGCCCTTAATTCTTGAGGATCACGGTTTTCCAGGGCCAGTTTTTCCGCCGAATGGCGTAATTGCAACGTTTCCAGATCATCCAGAGCTAGGATGATCCGGTCATCACAGGAACTGAGAGCCTCGTTTATGTGTCGCAGAGCATCTTCCCGAACCCGTTCATTCACGGTAAGTAACGACATAAGTGCCATCACCCGCTGGGCCAATACAGGGCGGGTTACCCTGTTCTGGTAGTCCGCAGTGCTGGTCAGTCGACTCAGGAAACTAACAAGTTCTGTCGTCTGGTCATGGCGGAGATCAAGTTCTGGCATTTCCAGGTCGGATGAAGCCAACTTACGCCAGAAGGCAAAGCCTTGTTCCATGCTTGAAAACTGTTGTTCAGGCTGCCCTGTATTTCTGGAAAAATGAAACTGAATACCAGGTGGCCTGGTGGTGCGCAGACGGTCAATCAAGGTATCTGACAGACCTGTATTGTCAAGAAAGACATGGCGGATTAAACCCTGAGAGGTTCGTCCAATCCTGGTAATCCAGTCAGGCAGGGTTGTAAGGCTGGTGCAACCGGTAAGATTAATGTCACCCCCCACGGATAGGTTGTCTGGTAGCTCCGTCAGGCTGGTGCAACCGACAAGATAAAGGCCATTCCCCACAGAAAGATTATCGGGGAGGGCCGTCAGACATGTGCAACCGGAAAGGCCAAGATAACCCCTCACGGAGAGGCTATTGGGCAGGGTTGTAAGGCTGGTGCAACTGCAGAGATTAATGAAGCCTTCAACGAAGAGGTTGTCAGGCAGGGTCGTCAGGCTGGTGCAACCGGAAAGATAAAGGTTGCCCTTGCCCCCCACGGAGAAGTTATTGGTCACGGTTGTAAGGCTGGTGCAATGGGAAAGATCAATGGTGCCTGCAACGAAGAGGTTGTCAGGCAGGTCCGTCAGGCCGGTGCAATATCTAAGAAAAAGGTCCTCCCCCACAAAAAGATTATCGGGTAGGGTCGTCAGACCGATGCAATAGTTAAGATAAAGGCTGCCTCCCACGGAGAAGTTCTCGGGCAGGGCCGTCAGACAGGTGCAACCGGAAAGATCAAGGTAGCCCCTCACGTAGAGGTTATTGGGCAGGGTTGTAAGGCTGGTGCAATTGGGGAGATTAATGCTACCTTCAACAAAGAGGTTGTCAGACAGGATAGTCAGTCTGGTGCAACCGA
The DNA here is from genome assembly GCF_023716865.1 of Endozoicomonas sp. SCSIO W0465. Lineage (NCBI taxonomy): Bacteria > Pseudomonadati > Pseudomonadota > Gammaproteobacteria > Oceanospirillales > Endozoicomonadaceae > Endozoicomonas > Endozoicomonas sp. SCSIO W0465. The sequence goes on along the minus strand of NZ_CP092417.1, from coordinate 565,303 downwards.
AAAGATAAAGGTCACCCCCCACGGAGAAGTTATTGGGCAGGGTTGTAAGGCTGGTGCAATTGGAAAGATGAATGTTGCCCTCAACGAAGAGGTTGTCAGGCAGGGTCGTCAGGCTGGTGTAACCGGAAAGATCAAGGTTGCCTTTGACTTGGTAATGAACATCATTAGAAAAATCCTGTTGTAAAATCCGTGCTTTCATTTCATTCGGTGTAATCATTTCTGTCAACATAGCCGAACGATCTACTAATGATTTAATTTCTGATGAGTGAGGGGCTTCTCGAGACTGCGGAGTAAGATTTTGATTATCTACACCGTTACCATTAACATTTGATGATGGTACTGCCAAGGGTGAAGATTCTGAAGAAAAAGATCTGATGTTCATTGTTCCATTACCATTATTATTGTGAGTAGAACCCCGCAGGTGATTTTGGACAACATTTTTAATGGATAAATTCCTTTCCCTCCGAATTTCGTTTATGGAGTAATGAAAAGTAAGTTATTGCTCATATTGCCCTGTCGCTGTCTTGGTGAAATGGTTTCAGATCCCGGTCATATCTTCCTTCAAGAGCCGAACAACGCTTGACCAGTCCAAAGGGGTATTGGTTAACGGATTCTTTCCATTTTCCATGTAAGCCTTAACCAGGGTGTTGTAATCCAGATGGGTATCGCCCAGCGCAACCATTTCACCGGTTTTTTCTGTACATATAATACAGTGATCAATACGAGCTACGGTTTTTGTTGGCAGTTGGTCAAAAGACGGTACGGCTTGCAGGCGCTGAAATTTTTGCCAGGGTGCCCACTGTTCGAGATAGGCTTCAAGTTCAGCCCCGGAACAATGGGTATTCACTTGCTGAACAGCGTTGGCAATATCCTGATCCGACACATAGGCGCACCCTCTAAATAACATATGCCGAGTTGAACCGGGCAGGTCCAGTTTCTTCTGGCGTACACCAATCTGAAAAGCCAGCTCTACTTCAATTTCATCCACCCAAGTCAGGGTCTTCATATGGTCACGGGCAATTCGTTTCACCACATCCAGGCGCATCATTTGCAGGCCTAATGATTTTAATTCGTGAGGATCACGGTTTTCAAAGGCCAGTGTTTCCGCCGAATGGCGTAATTGCAATGTTTCCAGATCATCCAGAGCCAGGATGATCCGGTCATCACAGGAACTGAGGGCTTGGTTTATGTGTCGCAGGGCATCCTCCCGAACCCTGTCATTCTCTACAAGTAAGCATATAAGCGCCATCACCCGCTGGGCCAGTATAGGGCGGCATACCTGGTTATGATAGTCAGCAGTGCCAGTCAGTCGACTCAGGTAGTGAACAAGTTCAGTCGCCTGGTCATGGCGGAGATCAAGTTCTGGCATTTCCAGGTCGGATGAAGCCAAATCACGCCAGAAAGCAAAGCCTTGCTCCATGTTTAAAAACTGTTGTTCGGACTGCCATGCACTTCTGGAAAAATGAAACTGAATACCGGGCGCCGTGGTGGTGCGCAGACGGTCAATCAAGGAATCTGACAGACCTGTATTGTTAAAACAGACATTGCGGATTAAACCCTGAGAGGTTCGTCCAATCCTGGTAATCCAGTCAGGCAGGGTTGTAAGGCTGGTGCAACCGGTAAGATAAATGTTGCGCCCCACGGATAGGTTGTCTGGTAGCTCCGTTAGGCTGGCGCAACCGATAAAATAAAGGCTACCCTCCACAGAAAGATTATCGGGTAGGGTCGTCAGACCGATGCAATCGTTAAGATAAAGGTTGCCTCCCACGGTGAAGTTCTCGGGCAGGGTTGTAAGGCCGGTGCAACCGATAAGATAAAGGCCACCCTCCACAGAAAGATTATCGGGCAGGGCCGTCAGACAGGTGCAACCGCAAAGATCAAGGTACTCCCCCACGGAGAGGTTGTTGGGCAGGGTTGTAAGGCTTGTGCAACCGGAAAGATCAAGGTGCCCCCCCACGGAGAGGTTATTGGGCAGGGTTGTAAGGCTGGTGCAACCGAAAAGTTTAAGGTTGCCTTCGACTTGGTAATGAACATCGTTTGAATAATTCTGTCGTAAAATCTGTTCTTTCATTTCATCCGGTGTAATGCTTTTTGTCTCAAGGGCAGAACGATCTGCTAATGGTTTGATTTCTGATGAGTAAGAGGCTGCTTGAGACTGCGGGGTATGATTTTGACCACCTACCTGGTTATCAGCAGCATTTAATGATGCTACTGCTATGGGAGAGGACTCTGAAGAAAAAGTATTATTAGCAGGAATTAAGTTATTCATACAATTATGACAACATTTTGATGGATAAATTCCCCTACCTCTTAATGGATAAATTCCCCTACCTCCGGATTTTATTTATAGAGTAATGAAAAGTAAGTTTTTGAAAATACTTTTCTAATAGGTGTGCGGAAGCAGATTTTTCTTTTTTATTTGGCTTTGGTTTCCATTGAACTCAGATATTAAGGGGCATGGAACTTAGATGGCGCGTCTGCCACTATCATTGACTTTCTTTTTCCTCCAGAAGCCGAAAAACGCTTGACCAGTCCAAAGGGGTATTGGTTAACGGATTCTTACCATTTTCCATGTAAGCCTTAACCAGGGTGTTGTAATCCAGATGGGTATCAGCCAGTGCAACCATTTCACCGGTTTTTTCTGTACATATAATGCAGTTATCAATACGGGCTACGGTTTTTGGTGGCAGTTGGTCAAAAAACGGTACGGCTTGCAAGCGCTGAAATTTTTGCCAGGGTGCCCACTGTTCGAGATAGGCTTCAAGTTCAGCCCCGGAACAATGGGTATTCACTTGCTGAACAGCGTTGGCAATATCCTGATCCGACACATAGGCGCACCCTCTAAATAACATATGCCGAGTTGAACCGGGCAGGTCCAGTTTCTTCTGGCGTACACCAATCTGAAAAGCCAGCTCTACTTCAATTTCATCCACCCAAGTCAGGGTCTTCATATGGTCACGGGCAATTCGTTTCACCTCATCCAGGCGCATCATTTTCAGGCCTAATGCCCTTAATTCGCCAGGATCACGGTTTTCCAGGGCCAGTGTTTCCGCCGAATGGCGTAATTGCAACGTTTCCAGATCATCCAGAGCCAGGATAATCCGGTCATCACAGGAACTGAGGGCTTGGTTTATGTGTCGCAGAGCATCTTCCCGAACCCGTTCATTCACGGTAAGTAACGACATAAGTGCCATCACCCGCTGGGCCAATACAGGGCGGGTTACCCTGTTCTGGTAGTCCGCAGTGCTGGTCAGTCGACTCAGGAAACTAACAAATTCTGTCGTCTGGTCATGGCGGAGATCAAGTTCTGGCATTTCCAGGTCGGATGAAGCCAACTTACGCCAGAAGACAAAGCCTTGTTCCATGCTTGAAAACTGTTGTTCAGGCTGCCCTGTATTTCTGGAAAAATGAAACTGAATACCAGGTGGCCTGGTGGTGCGCAGACGGTCAATCAAGGTATCTGACAGACCTGTATTGTCAAGAAAGACATGGCGGATTAAACCCTGAGAGGTTCGTCCAATCCTGGTAATCCAGTCAGGCAGGGTTGTAAGGCTGGTGCAACCGGTAAGATTAATGTCACCCCCCAGGGATGGGTTGTCTGGTAGCTCCGTCAGGCTGGTGCAACCGACAAGATAAAGGCCATTCCCCACAGAAAGATTATCGGGGAGGGCCGTCAGACATGTGCAACCGGAAAGGCCAAGATAACCCCTCACGGAGAGGCTATTGGGCAGGGTCGTAAGGCTGGTGCAACTGCAGAGATTAATGAAGCCTTCAACGAAGAGGTTGTCAGGCAGGGTCGTCAGGCTGGTGCAACCGGTAAGATAAAGGTTGCCCTTGCCCCCCACGGAGAAGTTATTGGTCACGGTTGTAAGGCTGGTGCAATGGGAAAGATCAATGATGCCTGCAACGAAGAGGTTGTCAGGCAGAGGCAGGTCCGTCAGGCCGGTGCAATATCTAAGAAAAAGGTCCTCCCCCACAAAAAGATTATCGGGTAGGGTCGTCAGACCGATGCAATAGTTCAGATAAAGGCTGCCTCCCACGGAGAAGTTCTCGGGCAGGGCCGTCAGACAGGTGCAACCGGAAAGATCAAGGTAGCCCCTCACGTAGAGGTTATTGGGCAGGGTTGTAAGGCTGGTGCAATTGGGGAGATTAATGCTACCTTCAACAAAGAGGTTGTCAGACAGGATAGTCAGTCTGGTGCAACCGAAAAGATAAAGGTCACCCCCCACGGAGAAGTTATTGGGCAGAGTTGTAAGGCTGGTGCAATTGGAAAGATGAATGTTGCCCTCAACGAAGAGGTTGTCAGGCAGGGTCGTCAGGCTGGTGTAACCGGAAAGATCAAGGTTGCCTTTGACTTGGTAATGAACATCATTAGAAAAATCCTGTTGTAAAATCCGTGCTTTCATTTCATTCGGTGTAATCATTTCTGTCAACATAGCCGAACGATCTACTAATGATTTAATTTCTGATGAGTGAGGGGCTTCTCGAGACTGCGGAGTAAGATTTTGATTATCTACACCGTTACCATTAACATTTGATGATGGTACTGCCAAGGGTGAAGATTCTGAAGAAAAAGATCTGATGTTCATTGTTCCATTACCATTATTATTGTGAGTAGAACCCCGCAGGTGATTTTGGACAACATTTTTAATGGATAAATTCCTTTCCCTCCGAATTTCGTTTAAGGAGTAATGAAAAGGTAATTTCTCAAAAAGTGCTGGAAGCAGGATAATTTCGGTCAGTCGTCTATCCTCTCACCATGGCTTTTCTAGAACACCAGCAGTTACAACCTGAAGATCTACTGAGATTCATCACTCAGCAGCAAGAGCAGATCATTCAGCTCAAAGAGCAGATAGAATTGCTTGAAGCAGAGATTCGTCGTCTAAAAAAACTGCCCGCAAAGCCTGACATCAAACCAAACACCAAACCTCCCGATGATGACACCGGCAGCCCTGATGGAGATCCATCCGCTCCTGAGGGTAACGATGGAGCCAGCCCAGACACCTCGTCAAAGCAGAAGGTTAAGAAGCCCAACGAGAAAACCAGAAAGCAGCGTAAACAGCCCCGAAAGCCATCGGCGGAAAAATCCATACCCATTGCTGCCACTGATGTTCCGGAGGGATCAATCAGGAATGGAACCACCCCTTTTCATGTTCAGGAACTGACAATACAAACATCCAGTATTGAATATCTTTTAGAGCAATGGGTGACACCCGATGGACAAACCATTACGGCCAAACCGCCAGCCAGCCTTCATGGACATCATTACGGGCCAATGCTGCAGGCCTACGTTCTGCACCAGTATCATGGTTGCTCCGTTACCCAGCCAGAACTGCTGGACTGGCTATGGGACATTGGAATCTCTATTTCCAGCGGGGAACTCAGCCAGCTTCTGACGAAAGGACACGAGCAGTTCCATGCTGAGAAAGATGAGCTGTTGACTACAGGTATTCGCTGTTCAAGTTATATCCAGACAGACGACACGGGAACAAGGCATAAGGTGAAGAACGGTTACTGCACCATCATCAATAACGAGTCCTTTGCCTGGTTCGAGAGCACAGACAGCAAAAGCCGGGAAAATTTCGTAAGCCTACTGCACCGCCCATGGTCAACTTACACGTTCACCGACGATGCCTTGATCTATCTGGAAAAACTGGATTACCCCAAAAAGTGGCTACGCGTTCTTAATCCATACAGAGGCGTCACCTTCCTGAGCCATGAAGCCTGGGAAGAATGTATGAAAGACCTGAGACTAACTGGTAGACGGCGCCAGCAGGCCAGTGAAGCCATGATTTATGGCAGCCTGATACAGCATGGAGCAGGACATCTTACCACCTTCAGTGATGGGGCAAGGCAGTTCGACGTTTTCAAACACAGCCAGTGCTGGATACATGCAGAGCGAGGGCTGGCAAAAGTTCATCCGGTCAATGATCAGCAGGCCATGGCTCAGAAATGGCTTCGGACATGGTTCTGGGCCATTTACGATGACCTTAAAGACTTCAAGACAGAGCCAACTGAAAAAAAGGCAATAAAAGTACGACAGGGGTTCCAGGCGCTGATCCAAACCCAAACGTGCAGTGGGCTTCTTCAGGATGCTCTGTCAGGGTTGGCTGTAATCAAGGAAGAGCTATTACTGGTTCTGGATGACCCGAGCTTACCGCTGCACAACAACCTGAGCGAGAGTCAGATACGAGAATATGTTAAACGACGAAAGATCAGTAGTGGGACGCGAAGCGATTTGGGGCGGCAATGTCGCGACACCTTTGCCAGCCTGAAAAAAACGTGTCGCCTGTATGGTCTCTCTTTTTGGGATTATCTGAAAAGCCGACTAATGGGCGATGGGTTATTTCCGAGATTGAGTAACCTGATTGAGGAGGCTTCACGTCATCTTCCGTGTGGTGCTGCCAGCAGTTTTTGAGAAATTACATGAAAAGTAAGTTATTGCTCATATTGCCCTGTCGCTGTCTTGGTGAAATGGTTTCAGATCCCGGTCATATCTTCCTTCAAGAGCCGTACAACGCTTGACCAGTCCAAAGGGGTATTGGTTAACGGATTCTTTCCATTTTTCATGTAAGCCTTAACCAGGGTGTTGTAATCCAGATGGGTATCGCCCAGTGCAACCATTTCACCGGTTTTTTCTGTACATATTATACAGTGATCAATACGGGCTACGGTTTTTGGTGGCAGTTGGTCAAAAGACGGTACGGCTTGCAGGCGCTGAAATTTTTGCCAGGGTGCCCACTGTTCGAGATAGGCTTCAAGTTCAGCCCCGGAACAATGGGCATTCACTTGCTGAACAGCATTGGCGATATCCTGATCCGACACATAGGCGCACCCTCTAAATAACATATGCTGAGTTGAACCGGGCAGATCCAGTTTCTTCTGGCGTACACCAATCTGAAAAGCCAGCACTACTTCAACTTCATCTACCCAGCTCAGGCTCTTCATATGGTCACGGGCAATTCGTTTCACCTCATCCAGGCGCATCATTTTCAGGCCTAATGCTCTTAATTCGCCAAGATCACGGTTTTCCAGGGCCAGTGTTTCCGCCGAATGGCGTAATTGCAACGTTTCCAGATCATCCAGAGCCAGGATGATCCGGTCATCACAGGAACTGAGAGCTTCGTTTATGTGTCGCAGAGCATCTTCCCGAGCCCGGTCATCAGCAAGTAACGACATAAGCGCCATCACCCGCTGGGCCAGTACAGGGCGGGATACCCGGTTCTGGTAGTCTGCAGTGCTGGTCAGTCGACTCAGGTAATGAACAAGTTCAGTCGCCTGGTCATGCCGGAGGTCGAGTTCTGGCATTTCCAGCTCGGATGAAGCCAAATCACGCCAGAAAGCAAAGCCTTGCTCCATGTTTAAAAACTGTTGTTCGGACTGCCATGCACTTCTGGAAAAATGAAACTGAATACCAGCCGCCGTGGTGGTGCGCAGACGGTCAATCAAGGAATCTGACAGACCTGTATTGTCAAGATAGACAGAGCGGATTGTACCCTGAGAGGTTCGTCCAATCCTGGTAATCCAGTCAGGCAGGGTTGTAAGGCTGGTGCAACCGGTAAGAGTAATGTCACCCCCCACGGATAGGTTGTCTGGTAGCTCCGTCAGGCTGGTGCAACCGATAAGATAAAGGTTGCCCTCCACAGAAAGATTATCGGGCAGGGCCGTCAGACAGATGCAACCGGAAAGACCAAGATAACCCTTCACGGAGAGGCCATTGGGCAGGGTTGTAAGGCTGGTGCAACCGTAAAGATAAAGTTTGCCCCCCACGGAGAAGTTATTGGGCACGGTTGTAAGGCTGGTGCAACCGGTAAGATTAATGTCACCCCCCACGGATAGGTTGTCTGGTAGCTCTGTCAGGCTGGTGCAACTGATAAGATAAAGGTCTCCCCCCACAGAAAGATTATCGGGCAGGGCCGTCAGAGATGTGCAACCGGAAAGACGAAGATCACCCCCCAAGGAGAGGCTATTGGGCAGGGTTGTAAGGCTGGAATAGCAGAGATAAATGGAGCCCTCAACGGAGAGGTTGTCAGGCAGGGTCGTCAGGCTGGTACAATTGGAGAGATGAAGGTTGCCCTCAACGAAAAGGTTGTCAGGCAGGGTCGTCAGGCTGGTGCAACCGCAAAGGTTAAGGTTGCCTTTGACCTGGTAATGAACATCATTGGAAAAATCCTGTTGTAAAATCCGTGCTTTCATTACATCCGGTGTAATCATTTCTGTCAAAATAGCCGAACGATCTACTAATGATTTAATTTCTGATGAGTGAGGGGATTCTCGAGACTGCGGAGTATGATTTTGATTATCGACATCGCTACCATTAACATTTGATGATGGTACTGCCAAGGGTGAAGATCCTGCAGAAAAAGATCTGATATTCATTGTTCCATTACCATTATTATTTTGAATAGAACCTGGATGTTGATGTTGGACAACATATTAATGGATAAATTCCTTTCCCTCCGGATTTCGTTTATAGAGTAATGAAAAGTAAGTTATTGCTCATATTGCCCTGTCGCTGTCTTGGTGAAATGGTTTCAGATCCCGGTCATATCTTCCTTCAAGAGCCGAACAACGCTTGACCAGTCCAAAGGGGTATTGGTTAACGGATTCTTTCCATTTTCCATGTAAGCCTTAACCAGGGTGTTGTAATCCAGATGGGTATCGCCCAGTGCAACCATTTCACCGGTTTTTTCTGTACATATAACACAGTTATCAATGCTGGCTACGGTTTTTGGTGGCAGTTGGTCAAAAGACGGTACGGCTTGCAGGCGTTGAAATTTTTGCCAGGGTGCCCACTGTTCGAGATAGGCTTCAAGTTCAGCCCCGGAACATTGGGTATTCACTTGCTTAACAGCGTTGGCAATATCCTGATCCGACACATAGGCGCACCCTCTAAATAACATATGCCGAGTTGAACCGGGCAGGTCCAGTTTTCGCTGGCGTACACCAATCTGAAAAGCCAGCTCTACTTCAATTTCGTCCACCCAGCTCAGTTTCTTCATATGGTCACGGGCAATTCGTTTTACCTCATCCAGGCGCATCATTTTCAGGCCTAATGCCCTTAATTCGCGAGGATCACGGTTTTCCAGGGCCAGTGTTTCCGCCGAATGGCGTAATTGCAACGTTTCCAGATCATCCAGAGCCAGGATGATCCGGTCATCACAGGAACTGAGAGCCTGGTTTATGTGTCGCAGAGCATCCTCCCGAACCCGGTCATCGGCAAGTAACGACATAAGTGCCATCACCCGATGGGCCAGTACAGGGCGGGATACCTGGTTCTGGTAGTCTGCAGTGCTGGTCAGTCGACTCAGATAGCGAACAAGGTCAGCAGCCTGGTCATGCCGGAGGTCAAGTTCTGGTATTTCCAGGTCGGATGACGCCAACATACGCCAGAAGGCAAAGCCTCGTTCCATGTTTGAAAACAGCTTTTCAGGCTGCCTTGCATTTCTGGAAAAATGAAACTGAATACCAGGCGACCTGGTGGTGCGCAGACGGTCAATCAAGGTATCTGACAGTCCGGTATTCTCAAGATGGATATTGCGGGTTCTACCCTGAGAAGTTTGTCCAATCGTTGTAATCCAGTTAGGCAGGGCCGTCAGGCTGGTGCAATTACTAAGATTAAGGTCACCTCCCACGGAGAGGTTTTCTGGCAGGGCCGTCAGGCTATAGCAACGTACAAGCTCAAGGTGTCCCCCTACGGAGAGGTTCTCGGGTAGTACCGTCAGGTCGGTGCAATAAAAAAGATGAAGGTTGCCCCTCACGGAGAGGTTCTCGGGCAGGGTCGTCAGGCGGGAGTATCGGGCAAGCAAAAGGTCGCCTTCGACTTGGTAATGAACATCATTAGAAAAACTCTGTTGTGCAATCAGGTCTATCAATTTACTTTGTATAATCTTTTTTGTCTCAATGGCAGAACGATCTACCAATGATTTGATTTCTGATGAGCAAGAGACTGCTCGAGATTGCGGGATATGATTTTGACCGTCTACATCGTTATCATCAACAGTTGATGATGGTACTGCCAAGGGAGAAGATCCCGGTGAAAGAGGTCTTAGGTTCATTACTTCATTATTTCTATAAATAAAGTCTTGAATATAATGTTTGACGACATTTTGGTGGATAGGTTTTCACCATCCCCCTGTGCCAACATAGTTGACATAGTACTGACTCATGAACTCCGAAAAATAACTATATGCCCTGCCAAGCCTGTTTAAAGGTTGTCCAGTTCTATATTGTATGCGATATGACAAGGGATACATGCGAGGCCACCCATGACAGAAATATAGACGTTGCGAACTGAGGAGGCAGAGTCATTTGCGTCGACAAATACGTCATAGGAATAAGCCCCGGCTAAAGCCCCAGAAGCAAACGCGACAGCAACTCCGAAATAATCAGCAACTTCACAAGCAGCCCCGAGAGCTCCAACGGCAGAACCGAGAGTTAAGGCCGCAGCGACTGTCCCGTCAAAGACAGCTAAACCTTTGATGATCTCCAGAGCATTCCCAAGGGGCAAAAGCTTGACAGTTCCCTCGGTAATACCCGAGAGAACAACCGCGGGAACAGCCAAGCTACAAAAAGTGCATAAAGGTAAGATTTCATTAAGAAAGTCACGAGCAACACGATAGAAAGTTGGTCTGAAAATGGCAAAAGCTGTTGTCGAAATATTAACTATACGCTCATATAATGGGGTATGGTTTATCCTCTGCAAATCACCATCAGTTAATTGTTGTGAGCACATAAGACACCGCTTTTGGTCAGAAGTCTCTATCCATGTCTGCATACATGATCTGCCAAAAGTATGTCCACATGTTAGTTCGATAATTTCGCAATTTTTTACGTCATAACATATTGGACATGCAACACCATTAACGTTCATAAATCTCTCGCATTTATTACTTTAATGGAGGTTAGAGCATCTTTATTTGGCTTTGGTTCCCTTCGGATACCCGGGTTTCAAAGTAAGTCTGCCACTGTCGTTGAACTTCTTCTGCCAAGATCTTCTGCCAAGAGCCGTACAACGCTTGACCAGTCCAAAGGGGTATTGGTTAACGGATTCTTACCACTTTCCATGTAAGAATTAACAAGGCTGATAGCGTTTATCAGAGCAAGTGGTTAACTGTTTATTGCTGCTCTTTGGCTGCGATCCGGTCCCTGACCATGTTGTAACGTTCCAATGGCATACCATTTTTGGCCAGCCCCATCTCTTTTACCAGAGAGTTGTCTTTAGTCACGATGGTTACGTTAAAGCCGTCTTTTGTCGGGGTTACTTTGCCTACTTTAACATTGGGGTTGCCCTGCATGATCAGTCGGGCTTCATTGAGGGTTCTGATTTCAGTGGCAGAGAACTCGCGATTCATGTGCTCTTTGACGTTATTGCCCATCATGCCACGCTTGTCGTGCTCTCCTTTCATGAACTGACCTGAGCGATTGCCTTCAGAGCAGTGTCTGCCATCACCTCGCCCATTGTCACCCCACCAGGCGAAAGCTGAGGAAGCGGTCAATACAGTGACCAGGGTGGTTGCTATCAAGGTTGTCTTTTTCATGGCTTTTATCCTCAATTGTCCTCAATCGGTTTCCACGTTGGTTTGCTGAAACCCGGGAAATTATTTCGGGCTTCAATGAATTTTATTAAAAACCATGAATTTCTCAGAAATATCCCAAAATTATGGGTCTTTGTCGCAATTTGTATCAATTGTTCGCAGCCTATCCAAAGCAACCCCATTTCAACCTTATAATGTCAACTGATGTCAACAAGGCCTGAACCGAAATCCGGGTGTGGAACGCCATGAAAAAACACATTCTTGTGGTTGATGACCACGATGAGATTCGTGATCTGTTAGGACGCTATCTGGATCAGCATGGCTACCTTGTTTCTCTGGCCGATGGCGGAGCAGCCATGCGTGAAGTCCTTGAGCGTGAAGCCATTGACCTTGTAGTTCTGGATATCATGATGCCGGGAGAAGACGGGCTGACGTTATGTCGTTATCTTCAGGAAAATGATGGCCCGCCCGTGATCATGTTGACCGCCATGAGTGAGGAAGCCGATACCATCGTCGGTTTGGAGATGGGGGCGGATGATTATGTCTCCAAACCGTTCAGCCCGAGGGAGTTGCTGGCACGAATCAAGGCCGTTTTGCGTCGTCTGGAGCATGTTTCAGCCAGGGAGCCAGCTGTCAGTGATCATTCCACATTGACGTTTAAGGGCTGGAGCCTGGATGTTCATCAGCATCAGCTGACTCGGGAAGATGGTTTGCTGGTGGATTTGAGCGCTGCCGAGTTTCGATTGTTAAAGGTTTTTCTGGAGCATTCACGGCAGGTATTGAGCCGGGATCAGCTGATGGACCTCACCAGGGGGCGTGAGGCTTTGCCATTTGACCGGAGTATTGATAACCATATCAGCCGGTTGAGAAAGAAGATTGAGAAAGATCCGAAACATCCAACACTGATTAAAACCGTCTGGGGTGGGGGATACATGTTTACAGAAGTATCAAAAGCGGTATGAACGACTTATTCCCTGATTCTATTCGCAAGAGGATCAGCAAACCGGGCGCATTTAAACGTCTATGGTCGAGTATGGTGACCCAGATGGTTTTGGTTGTTCTGGTCGCCCTTGTTTTTGCCCAGGTGTTCAGCTTTGTCATTCTTGGCAATGCCTACCGCACGGTTCTGTCGGATATCAGTCAGAGGTCACAGTTTCAACAGATAGAGTCCCTGGTCTGGTTACTGGAAAATAACCCGGTCACTGATTACTCAGCCATTCTTGCAGCAGCCAGAACCCAGAATGCCTGGTTTACTGTTGATGAACGCAGTGAGCTGACCAGCAAAGATATGAATGTTCACGATCAACGACTGATGCAGCGTTTATTGCACTTGATGGGGAGCCAATACAAAGGGCGTATACTGGTAAAAGTGGACCACTCACGGGGTGAGGGGCTGATAAAAAGCGTTACTGCCAAAGCCCCGGCCTTCAGAAGCGGGGAGTCAGAGTACCGGAAGTCTTCCAGACCTTGCAGTGATGGAGATAGTTGTCAGAAACCATGGCATCATCAGCGTCCAGTGCCAGATTCCCGGGGTGATGCCAACCGCCGCTATTTCCGGGAAGGGTGGCGCCCCCCGCTGATAACCAGCCTGCAGGTTTCTGTGCATATGGTTAATGGTTACTGGCTGAACCTGAAAGCCACGGCTCCTGCAGCACCACCGCTGGCTGCAAAACAGACCGTTATTTTCCTGGTTACGTCCATGGTACTGGTTCTGGCAGCCCTTGCGGTGATGGTGAGGCGTATTACACGGCCCTTACGCATGCTGGCAAAAGCGTCTACCCGTTTGGGGGTTGGAGAGCAGGTAGAGCCTTTGCCTGAGAAAGGCCCAGCAGACCTGAAGGAAACCATCCGGGCATTTAACAAGATGAATGATCGTCTGCAGCGGTTTGTGTCGGATCGAACCCGGATGCTGGCGGCATTATCCCATGACCTCAGAACCCCTATCACCAGCATGCGGCTCCGGGTCGAACTGATGCCCCGGAGCAAGGATCGTGACCAGCTTCTGGCCACTCTGGAGGAGATGCAGCAGATGTCCGAGGCCACATTGGCATTTATGCGTCAGGCATCGGACAACGAAGTGACTCGACAGGTGGATCTGAACGCCATGACCGGCAGCCTGTGTGACGATCTTGCTGAGCTCGGGCAGGATGTGAGTTTCCGGGAAGCTGGTGAGGTCATTATCCGCTGTCGTCCAGTGAGTCTTAAGCGGGCACTGAGGAACCTGATTGAGAACGGCGTTAAATATGGCCAGCGGACTGAGGTGAGTCTGAAGCAACATCACCGGGCCGGTCAGCATTTTGTGGCTGTGGTGATTCAGGACCATGGGCCGGGTATTCCTGAAGATAAGATGGAGCAGGTGTTTGAGCCCTTTTTCAGACTGGAAGAGTCAAGGAACCGGGATACCGGGGGGATTGGCCTGGGGATGGCTATTGCCCGCAATATTGTCCGTAATCATGGTGGTGAGATCACTCTCGAAAACCGTCTGCAGGGGCTCACAGTTACACTGGAGTTGCCATTGAACCGGGGATAAAGCACAAACCTCAAGCTGATCGCCGCCCCATGGATGGCCGCCCCACGGATGGCCGCCCCACGGATGGCCGCCCCACAGCACACTCCACGCGTTCCTGTCTGATACCTCTTGATCGCACCCGAAGGGCATAAAGGTAAAGCGTTACGATGGTTTGGTAATTCCTGTCCGCTGCCGATAGTAATGGCAATACTTTCGGCCAGTTATTGATCATGCACAACTTCCTGAGATATCCACTTTGCAGTATCCCTTCTGGTGCCATTGACCCCAGTTCTGCCCATCATGCCTCAGTGCCATTGCCATCTTCTCAGACCACTGATGCCAAATTTGCCACTCGCCAGGCTGAAGTCATGCCGGATGTGTCGTCAAAAGTCAGCTATCCGGAGGTAACGAATTATGACCAGGCGCGAACCGCTATCGACGGTAAAGCGCTTTGTGACAGGGAAATCCAACCAGCCACAGGTGAGTCGCTTCCCTCCATTAAGGGCGGTCAGCTGGATAAAGCTGACCAGAAAGAACTGAAGAAAACACAAAACCAACTGCTCAAACAGGCCGATGAACTGCTTAAGAAAAGCAATGAAAAGAAGGCGGTAACGGCCTCTCTGAGTGGGTTGAAACAGTCGTTAGTGGAATTGAAAAAAGCTCAGAACAATAGCCCGGAGGAGGCTCTCAAAGCACTTAAAAATACCCAGTTCCCCCCCGCCCTGAAGGTCAAAATAACGCTGAAAAGTAGAGAAGAGTTCAGCCTGATTCCTCCCGGGGATAAGTTAAAAGATCAGCCCAATCTGGGCAAGCTAATGGAGAAAGCCGTAGCGATTCTTGAAAAGCATCACAATGAACACTTCGCGTCATTCGATCAGGCCACCACTGACCGGGAAATCACCGACCTGAAACAGCATGTCTCGGACATTGATCAACAAATCGGGGAAGAAGCCACGGGTCTTAATGACTTCGCCAGGCTTGAGAACAGACATTGCCTGCTTACCATCAATGTTCGTAGAAGTTCTGTCAACGCCACACACATTGATCGTGGTCCGATAGCCCAACGACCGACAACGGGTAGTCCTATGGCAGGGCCAGGGCATACCGGCACAACTGGGCAGCCTCCTCAAGCCGGTCCTCGGGTGGAGCAGGACAATGACAGGCCTGCAATACCTGAAGTAACAAGACAGGATCTGACAGATTCGAACCCGGCTGATCAGGATATGTCCATCAATTCCACGAATAACGGGGATAATACAGACTCCCTGTATGAACCCGGCGTAGACGCGACTTTCGATAATCCTGCTATGAGAGGAGACGCTTCGCTGATCCCCGGTATAGTGCAGAACCCTTCTGAACAAACAGACTCTACAACAACTACAAGTTCACAGCCCGATGATCCACGTCACACTGGTAATACCGGGGATGATTACAGTGAGCTTGATGGCGTCGCTGATCTGTTTGCCGAGCCAGAGCTTTCCGGCGACAGTGCAGGATTATCAGTTGGGGACGATTACAGCGAGCTTGATGGCGTTGCGAAGTTGTTTGCCGAGCCAGGGCTTTCCGGCGACAGTGCAGGATTATCAGTTGGGGACGATTACAGCAAGCTTGATGGCGTTGCGAAGCTGTTTACTGAGCCAGAGCTTTCCGGCGACAGTGCAGAATTAGACGACAATCAATCGACAAATATCAGTGTAAGAGAAAGGTCAGGAGATAAAGTACCAATCGACAGTGTTAACACCACCGAAGGTACCGGTCAAAGTGATGTTGGTGCTGCATTGACCCAGACAGAGGAGGAATTGGCAAGATCTGGCGATGAAATATCCATCCACAGTACTATACCCAACGGTGAAACCGATCAAAGTGAAACCGGGTCGCTCCGGGAAGCAGTGAAATCAACTGGGGAAACACCACTTGAGGAAGATTTCAGTGAGCTTGATGGTGTCGCTGATCTGTTTGCCGAGCCAGAGCTTACTGGCGACAGTGCAGATTTAGAGGACAATCAGGGGATCGATGTCAGTGTAAGGGGAAGATCTGGAGATAACGCGTCAATCAACAGTGTTACATCAACCGATGATGCTGATCAAAGTGATGTTGGTACTGAGTCGGTTCAGACAGAAACGGCATTGGAAATATCTGGAGATAAAGCATCCATCGACCGTACTATACCCAACGGTGAAACCGATCAAAGTGAAACCGGGTCGCTCCGGGAAGCAGTGAAATCAACTGGGGAAACACCACTTGAGGAGGATTTCAGTGAGCTTGATGGTGTCGCTGATCTGTTTGCCGAGCCAGAGCTTACTGGCGACAGTGCAGATTTAGACGACAATCAGGAGATCGATGTCAGTGTAAGGGGAAGATCTAGAGATAACGCGTCAATCGACAGTGTTACATCAACCGATGATGCTGATCAAAGTGATGTTGGTACTGAGTCGGTTCAGACAGAAACGGCATTGGAAATATCTGGAGATAAAGCATCCATCGACCGTACTATACCCAACGGTGAAACCGATCAAAGTGAAACCGGGTCGCTCCGGGAAGCAGTGAAATCAACTGGGGAAACACCACTTGAGGAGGATTTCAGTGAGCTTGATGGTGTCGCTGATCTGTTTGCCGAGCCAGAGCTTACTGGCGACAGTGCAGCTTTAGACGACAATCAGGAGATCGATGTCAGTGTAAGGGGAAGATCTGGAGATAACGCGTCAATCGACAGTGTTACATCAACCGATGATGCTGATCAAAGTGATGTTGATACTGAGTCGGTCCAGACAGAAACGGCATTGGAATTATCTGGAGATAAAGCATCCATCGACCGCACTATACCCAACGGTGAAACCGATCAAAGTGAAACCGGGTCGCTCCGGGAAGCAGTGAAATCAACTGGGGAAACACCACTTGAGGAGAATTTCAGTGAGCTTGATGGCGTCGCTGATCTGTTTGCCGAGCCAGAGCTTACTGGCGACAGTGCAGCTTTAGACGACAATCAGGGGATCGATGTCAGTGTAAGTGGAAGATCTGGAGATAACTCGTCAATCGACAGTGTTACATCAACCGATGATGCCGATCAAAGTGATGTTGGTACTGAGTCATTTGTTGAGTTAAAGACTCAGGAGAACCCGGAGCTGATCTCTGCCCTGGCCACCGGTGAGGATAAACCTTCTCTGGTCAATGTTGCTGGAATTGATGACGCTGAACCGTCTGAAATGGCTTTGCAGCAATCAGATAATAGCGGGGGAGATCAGGACAGTATTCCAGAAGGAACTGTATTTCATGCTGATAATCCGGGCCATCTGGAAGGCTCGGTATCAAACGATCCTGATAACTTCTCTGAAGGCGAAGAGGGTCGGGTTACCACACAGACGCTCAGGCCAGAGCCAGATGTTCCTGTGGATGTAACGGAAGAGTCAGTCCCGATGGACAGGGCTGAAGAAGTCCGTCAAGCAATGGCTAATACCAGTGAGCGCGCAGAGCTTCGGATGAAAAAAGAGTTGCAGCCCGGCTCAACTTCCGAAAGTACAACGCCTTCTCCTGCGACACCAACAAACCGTAGCCCTGCCATTAACAAGAACAAGGATCATTCCGGGTCTTCCGAACTTAACCAGTCTCAGGTTGCTCAAGCCACAGCAGGTACAACTCACTCTTCATTTGCCTCGAAGTCAACGTCTGAAATAATAAACAAGCCTATTGATGTGAGTGGTGTAACGTCAATTGTTGCTGCTCAGATAAACGCCACCAGGAAGGCCAAATCAATAGACTCAATACCAAAAGAGGAGAGAGCCATTGATCAAAAAAAGCTGGGTGTTTCGAGTGTCTATAACGAAGCAAATGTCATTAAGAATGCTTTTGACAAGCTGCAGAAGAATGCAAGTAATCTGAAAGTTTCAAAAGATATCGCCAGGATAGGCAGAAAATACATTTCCAACGAAGCTCAGGATAGTAAACCTTTTCTGTCCGGTCCTGACCGGGGGCAGTCAGAAGCGCTGCGTTTTCTTGGTTTGACAAGCAATGCCTCAGAGCGAGATATTCGTCTGGCCCTGTTTGACAAGGCCAGTGAATCGGCTGAATCAGGCAACAGGAAGCATGACAGTACTATGAAAACACTGAGCAAACACCATAAGGCACTGTTTAACAAGTGATGGCGTAGAAAAATAGCACTTATGAGGCAGTCTTTATGCCTCGTTCCCAGGCAGAGCAGGGGAACGAGGGGGGGCAGAGATTGTTCACATCAAACCCATTGAAATGAAGTGCTCAGTCTTCTCCGGGGGTTGGCGTTGGAGCCGGAGCTGCTTCGGGCTGTGGAGCCGGGGTGGGAACCTTGCTTTGGATGGTGGCCTCATGAAACGGGAATTCCTCGCCATTTGCCAGTCGACTAATAGTGATCCCCTTATCCACATGGGAATAATATCGGGATTCAAACTGAACTTCCGAAGCTCTGACCGGAAGTTTATTCTTCTGCTTTCTTTCATTAATTTCTTTCTGGATAGCCTTCAGCGTTTCAAGCAGATCATTCAGCCTTGCTTCCGCTTGTGCAAGCCCCTGGTCTGCGTTAAGTTCCTGGGCCTGATTTTTCATGGCACCAAGCGCATGGACGTAGCAATTGTAGATCTCTATAGGTGCTTTTTGTTCGAGACCAGCACCTACCGGAATCAGTGAGATGGCTTGATGGTCGGGCGGTGGGAAGGTGATGGTAACGGTCAGATCCTTTGGCGCGCCGGGGGGCAACTCAATATTCTTTAAGGCAGTAATCATCTCTAGCGAATTTTTATACCAGCCAACACTACCAGGGCCATTGAGGCCCTTGGCGCAGGCGGCAAAGATTTCAAGAGTATCCCGAGCCTTGAGGGCAATGTTCATTTCGCCAAAGGCTGTATAGGCCTTTTGGGCTTCTTGCAGTTGGTTTTTACCCCGATTGATCAGTTCCCCATTGTCCAGGGCCTGCAACGCTTTAGCCATTCTCCCGGGATCTTCAGTCTTGGGAGGCTGAGTTACGGTGGGGGACCCATTGACGGAAATGTCAGGGTTCACACTCTTTACGTTATCAGGTAAGCCCTGTGGTTGAGCCGAAGGTGGTGGTTTAGGTGTGCGTTTCGGCTGAGCAAAATGCGACTGGGGTGGTGGTGCTAATTTGGCACCGTGTCCGTTAAACGCACGAGGTGCATCGAATCGGGTTGGCCGCGAACCAGTGCCGAAGCTCTGTGCGGGAAAGGCTGGTGGAGCAATCTGAGCAGTCATTGCAATTACCTCCTTGTGCTGGATTAAGTAATCAGTGTCATATTCCTTTGGACAGGATAAGCCTGATTTAGTTCCGATCAGGCTTTGAGAGGGAGCGCTTAGAGACGATTGGTTAATGAAGACTACAAACGCCGAACCTTGAATTTTCTGCCCTTAATATCCTTTCTTTCCTGTTTCCAGCTTTTTCAGTGCAGATCGGGCATTTTCCCGTTTGACCGCAACATAGGCGGTAAAGTCAAAAATATTGATCTTGCCGACTTGGTCTGCGGGAATCCCGGCATCGCCGGTCAGCGCTCCGAGGATGTCGCCAGGACGGACTTTATGCTTTCGGCCACCATCAATGGCCAGGGTAACCATGGGGGCTGGTGCTGGCTGTTGGTTTCCGGTGAGTGTTTTCGGGTCACCAAAGACCAGGGGAGCCTTGAGGTAATCGCTGATATTATCCAGCTTGTACTGTTCCCGTTGGGTATGCAGGCTGAGTGCCAGGCCTTTTTTTCCGGCCCGTCCGGTGCGGCCAACCCGGTGAACATGCACTTCAGGGTCCCGGCTCAGATCGTAATTGATCACCGCTGCAAGGTTTTCTAAATCCAATCCCCGGGCGGCAACGTCGGTGGCAATCAACAGATTTGAGCTTTGATTGGCGAAGCGAACCAACATCTGGTCACGTTCTTTCTGTTCCATATCCCCATGCAGTACCACCGGTTTGTAGCCCGCCTCATAGAGCTCAGTGCCTACCTCTTTGCAGACTTGCCTGGTGTTACAGAAAATGACGCTGGACTCTGGTTGGTAGTGTTTGAGCAGCTTGACCAGCATGGCGGGCTTATCAGCATTTTCAGCGTGATAGAAGCGCTGCTCGATATGCTCATGGCTATGGGTACTCTCAACAGTCACTTCAACAGGCAGATGTTGAAAGCGTTCGCTTAATTCCCGGATACCTTTTGGGTAAGTGGCTGAAAAGAGGAGGGTCTGTCTCTGTTCTGGTAAATGACCAATGATATTTTCGATGGCATCAATAAAGCCCATATCCAGCATACGGTCTGCTTCATCAAGAACCAGCGTGTTGACTCGATCGATTGATAAGGTCTTTTTCCGCAAGTGGTCCTGAATCCTCCCGGGGGTGCCAACAACCACATGGGCACCATGCTCCAGTGAGCCGATCTGTGGACCAATAGGCTGGCCACCAAAAAGCGTAACGACCTTGATATTTTGTTGATACCGAGCCAGTCGCCGGATTTCCAGGGCAACCTGAGTTGCCAGCTCTCTGGTAGGACAGAGAACCAGTGCCTGGCAGCCAAAATCCTTCTGCTTCAGTTTGAGAATCAGGCCAATGGCAAAAGCAGCTGTTTTGCCGCTGCCGGTTTTTGCTTTGGCAATAACATCTTTGCCTTCCAGAAGTACTGGCAAGCCGTGCTGTTGAATAGCGGTCATTTCCTTATAACCCAGACTGTTCAGGTTACTGATGAGGGACTCAGGTAAAGAGAGATCACTAAAGCGGGAAAGCGCTGATGCGCACAGAGTGGGTGAAGTCAAATCAAGCTCTTGGCATGTGCCATGGTACAAAAAGGGTAATTGATTATAACAGAGTCTACCTTTAATGACGGCGAATCATTACAGCAACTTATCAGGAGCTTTGTGGTTTGTTGGGGTCGAAAGGCTCAATCTACGGTGCTATTAACCGATTTACTGTTGAATTGCTTATAAATTTTATTGAATGCAATGGAGCGAATCATGAATTCAGGTTCTTCGGGGTTGTCACCAGGGCCTGCACGACAGGAAAGTCAGCAGGAAAGTCCACAGGAGGGGAAGCCGCTCTTCTGGCTCACAGGACTTCTGATTGGCATTGCACTACAACTATTCACATTACTGATTGAACCCCCGGACGGGATGAATGAGATGGCCTGGCGCTGTGCCGGGCTTGCCATGATGATGGCCGTGTTCTGGTCGGTAGAAATTCTCCCGACTGCCATTACGGCACTGCTACCCCTTATTTTGTCTCCCATGCTTGGTTTGGCAAGCATCGATAAAGCGGCTACTCCTTATGCACACCCGGTAATATTCCTGTTTATGGGTGGTTTTGTTCTTGGCCTTGCGATGGAGCGCTGGAACCTGCACAGCCGTATAGCGCTCAGAATCATGATAATTATGGGTACAGGAGAAAAGCGACTGGTACTGGGTTTTATGATGGCTACCGCCCTGATCAGTATGTGGGTTTCCAATACAGCAACCACGATCATGATGCTGCCGATCGGTTTATCCGTTATTGCCATGATGCGTCACCAGGGGAAGATGAGTCGGGGCTTTCCGGTCGCTTTGTTACTTTCCATTGCTTATGGGGCTTCGATCGGCGGCTTTGGTACCCTTATCGGTACCCCTCCTAATGCATTACTGGTTGCTTTTCTCCAGGAACAATACGGTATAGAG
This sequence comes from Endozoicomonas sp. SCSIO W0465, assembly GCF_023716865.1. Lineage (NCBI taxonomy): Bacteria > Pseudomonadati > Pseudomonadota > Gammaproteobacteria > Oceanospirillales > Endozoicomonadaceae > Endozoicomonas > Endozoicomonas sp. SCSIO W0465. The sequence continues at coordinate 543,604 of NZ_CP092417.1, read as the reverse complement.
ATTGGTTTTGCCCATTGGCTGATCATTGGCCTGCCAGCGTCCATCATTTTGCTGGCAATTACCGGCATTTGGCTGGGCTATTTTGGCTACCGTCTGGGTGGGGAAGAAAACCATGAGGTGAGGGAATCTATTAAGGCGCAGCAAAAAAAGAATGGTGCCATGAGTGGTGCAGAAAAAGCAGTAACGGCCATCTTCCTGCTCACCGCTCTGGCCTGGATCGTGCGGCCCTGGCTGGGCAATGTGATTCCGGCAATGGAACTCTCAGATACCATGATTGCCCTGGTTGCCACTGTTTTATTGTTTATCCTGCCAACCCGATGGAAAAAGCTTGAGTTTCTGATGAGCTGGAAAGAAATGCACCGTCTTCCCTGGGATGTGCTGTTGTTGTTTGGGGGAGGGTTGAGTCTGGCTGCGATGATTCGACGGACAGGGCTGGCAGAGTGGATCGCCGGATCATTAAATATCCTCGGAGACATTCCTGTATTGATGGCTATTGCCCTGGTGGTAACCATTATTATTTTTTTGACCGAGGTCACCAGTAACACCGCTACAACGGCGGCCTTCCTCCCTCCTTTAGGTGCACTGGCCATTTCGTTGGGAATGGACCCCGCCATTCTTGCCATCCCTGCCGCTATTGCTGCAAGCTGCGCCTTTATGTTGCCAGTCGCTACACCACCCAATGCTATAGTCTATGGCTCCGGGATGCTGCCTATCCGTCATATGGTGCGCAGTGGTATGGTTTTGAATCTTGCGGGTATCGTCATTATTACGCTGTTATGCCATTGGCTGGCGGAATTTATTATTTAGTTTCCTCTTGATAAACCCGCAGACCTCTGGCCTGGTAGTTTTTCAGTGCAAATGGGTGATCCAGCGAACAGGTATGCACCCAGACTCGCTTTGCCCCCCAGTTCCAGGCTTCCTGAATGGCGGTACTTAACAGGGTCCCACCCAGACCTTTGCCAATGAATGGCTGGGCAAGGCCAAAGTAGACAATCTCAATATCACCATTTACTTTTTGCAATTCAAAATAACCGGCCGGGCTGCCTCTGTAGTAGCCTACCCAGAGACGAAGATTATTATTTTCGGCGTAGTCACGCCATTGATCTTCAGACCAGACCAGCTTGTCAGTCCATTGCCACGGCTGGCCAATGTAGCTGTAGAGGAAACGGTTGAATTGAAATTGCTTTACCTGACACTCCTGAATGACCAAATCCGGGTCGGTGACAGGTTTATGGATCAATTCATCCTGAGAGGTCATTTCCAGAGACCAGATGGTAACGGCTTCTTTTTCCATAATGCTGCTTTATTTCCGGAATGTTGATGTTACATGATATCACTCGCGAAAGCTGAGGATACCACATTCATGTTGTTCATGGATTTAATTACTCGATCCGGTATAAGAAAGTTATCCATAAAGACCTGTCTGTGGTCTTTGTGGATATTTTTTTAGAGTATTTTCAATCTACAGGAAAATTCATCTCCTGATCGGTTGTTTATAATAGATAAAACGAATAAATAACAGGAAGGAAAGAATGAGATTATTTTATGGAGAAATAATTGGGCTCTTCTCCCTAATATTCATATTAACGCTGGATTTCCCTGCTTTGGCAGAAGAAGGTAGCTGGTCCAGCAACTATAAAAACCCCGACTATTTTACAGCTAATAATAATACCCCTGATATTTCTGACCAGAACCACACAATCATTACGCCTGATGACAAGTCATTAAAAGGTTTTATTTTTGAAGTCAATAATCATCATCCTGATATCGATATAGACTTTATCAAAATCCCATACAGCCAGTATTTTTCCCGTTTTGGTATTCAGACAAAAGATGTTCTGTCTTCACATGACACCCATATATTCTATTTATTGAAAACGGAGAATGATCCTCTGTTTTATAGCAATTTCAGCAGGGTCATTTCCTGGTATTTACTAAATAGAAGGGATAGCTCAGTGGTTGTCAGACCGATCATCGATGATGAAGGGCTGATGCCACAAAGAGTGCTGGTTATGGATCGATCTCAGGTGATGGTGGGCGATACGGGGGCTGAATTCAGGGATCCGGAAGAGGTGATTATTGATGGTTATCACATCCATATGGATTATCTTGCAGGACAGGAGCAACAGGCAAAATTACTGTTTGACCGTTTCCGGGAATATATTGCCGGGGAAAGGTTGATTTATTCCGATCTGGACTGGTATCCGGCTCGCTCCAATGGCCCACATGTACGAGCCGGTTGGGAAATAAAATTTGAGCGGGCGGGTAGCCAGCTTATGTATGATTATGGCAAAGCCATGATCTGGCTGGTGTTGAATCATGGTGATATTCCCATCTACTCCCACAGCAAAAACTGGGTGTTTGGCGAAAATGAAAATCGGTTGATCTCCCACCTTGATCATGCCTGGTACAGTGGTTTTCGTCCAAATCTCAATCAGCGGTTTTTTTATGATCCCGGAAATAAGAAAAGTGGCCTTTATCGATGGGATCAACAGCTACCAGGCTCAAGATTTTTATCAGCAGCAGCGATCCAGTCGAAACAGCAAGAGATCCTTGACTTCTGGTTTGCCGATGGCATGGAAACGAAATGGTTCAAAAAACAGAGCGCAAACTCAGACCTTCTGGATCAGGAAATAGAAGAACGATTCATGAAAGATCTGGTCCTGCTGGCTAATGGGTTTTACGATAACTGGTTGACCAGCCCAAAAGGACAACTGGCTTATATCATTTTGGCTGACCAGTTTCCGCGAAGTATTTATCGCGGCACTCCGATGATTTTAGCCTACGATAACCTGTCCCTGCGTGTTGCCAGAACCGCCATACAGTCAGGAGAGGACCGGCAATTAAACTACTATGAACGGCTGTTTCTGTACTTGCCGCTGGTACACAGCGAGTCAGTGGATGATCAGACCCTGGCGCTGTCCCTGTTTCAGAAATTGACTGAAGAAGTTCCTGATGATTTGAAACCGAAATTTGAAGTTCATTACAAACAGGCATTGAAACATAAAGCAGTCATTGATCAATTTTCACGATTTATTCACAGGGATAGAATTTTCGGAAAATCATCAACCGAAGAAGAAATTGAATTTATCAGGAAAATTGATGCAGAGTTTTAACCAATACTGATAATAGCCGGTTTCCCGGAACCGGCAACGGGATTAATAAGGCTTCTCTATTGAGTTAATGGTTGATCACCTGCTGACAGCACTTATCCAATAAGTCAGAGTTAAAAACAACTTTTAATATGTCACGTATTTCATCAGGGTGGACCGATAGATCAAAAAACAACCAATTGGATAACAATTCAGAATTTTCTTTACTCATGTTTCTTACTAATTGATACAGGTCAAAGTCAGATAAATTATCAATTAAACTGCACCAGTCAGGTGCAACAAAGAGATTAGAGTAGTCTAACTCAAACCTGCTGCGATCAAAACGATATTGGAAATGGAATGGATCCCCACTTTTCAGTAATCCAAATGCAATGCGTATTTCAGCCCAGTCCTCTTCGCCATCACGATAGGAATATATTGTTTGTACTTCTGGTTCAGTGCCTGGCTTCAATGAATGCATCTTCATATTTGGCAACGGGGCACCTCGAATTTCAGTATAAGCATCGAAATTCATTAAATTATTATAATTAATGCCGTTTTCGTCCTTTACTTCCTTGGGTGTCAGTAAAAGCTTCAGTGAATTCTTATCATTTTTCGATTCAGATGATGCAGTTAAAGTACAAACTGATTTTAATAAGCGGATAATATCATCAATTGATTTTATAGAATTTTCAGCCTTGGAAATATTCTCATCTGATTTAATATCTGGAAGTTCACCCTCGTTATTGATAATAGATGAACTGTCGTACACCTTATGCACCCGCTCTGTTACAGGGATAGGGGATATTGTGTAGGTGTTAAAGTTGAATTGCTGATGATTATTAACTTCAACATATTCATCACAGGAATCACTGGGCCTGTTGAAAATAATGGATGGCTCTCTTGTTTCAGTATTCCAGCTGGCTGTTATAGCTTCAGAGCCGTCATTCAGTGGTCTTTTAAGATATTTATCTGTATTTTTATCGTCAACTGAACCTGAGTTAAAATAATTGTTATAATTTTCTGGCACATAGGAGTTAGATATATTCAAAATAATTGTCCTCTAAGCTAATTATTATTTAAATTGCTTTTAATTAGACAACATTTTTAGGAAGAAAGTTTAAATTCATTAAGGCTCTTTTCGGGTTACAGACTGCTCTGCAATGAAAATTGGCCAAAGGCCTTGATATACAATGCCTTCAGGAAACTGCTGGCTAAATATTGCCAAGCCCTGCCACAGGAGGATTCCAGCCTGATTTATGAAATCAGCAGTCTGCAATACGAAAAGAGCCTTCATTAATAATGAATCAAACGTTGACCATGTACAAAAAAAACCTCAAGTGATTGCCTGGCAGGGTATTCAGACCATTTTCAAACTGAACACCCCTTTGCATCAAAGGTTGACAGGGACCGATTCCCGCTTCACGGGAACCGGCATTGGAATTAATGAGACTGCTCCAACTGCTTGGCATAGACGACGGCGTTATAACCGACCGTCGCCACAACATTACCTGCAACAAAGAACAGGATAACCAATGCTGCGTTAAGAATGCTGAAACTTGCCAGCAGTTGAGTTAAACGACCAAAACCCTCTATAAAGAACAGGTAAATACCAAATACATAGGGAATATAGCTGGGAATGCCCGCTAACGCTTTGCGTGCTCCTTTACTAAGACCGGTGAGAACAACCATAGAGAACAGTGATCCCACCAGTAACAGCATCCAGCTGGCTTCCATGCCTTTTATGGCCTGCTGTAAGATGGCAATGGTCAGCGTTATCGCAAGAATAATATCGGCTTTGAGGGCCAGGACGGTGAACAGGTCTTTTTCACTTTTTCCGATGATGATCTGAGCTAACTGAATCATGGTGTATCCCCCGATCAGGCTATGGCCATGGCTCAGTTATACCACCAGTCAAGTTTGGTAAAATTGATGTAAGACAGTATTTTTACTTATTTTGCTTCACTGAGTTTCTGTATATTGCTGTTTGTACAACAGACAGGCGCATTTCCAGTTCACATTCCAGCTGACCCAGTTGCTCAAGCTGCTCTTTTTGTCGGGCATTGACATGCCAGTAGTGAGGCGTCATGACCAGCAGATCCATAATGACCTGAGCGTTTTCCAGTAGCATCCGTTGATGGATGGTCTGGCTTTCCAGCAGCGCAGGATTTTCCGGTAGATCCTGTAAGCGCTTATCTTCCGGGCAAGAAACTGGGGGTTGACCCGTTTTATCATTTCAACAGACGCTATTGCTCAAGCTGATAATACCGTTTGGGTTTCGGGATGCCATTTTTCATGGTCGGTCCGCTTAATGACTTCAGAAACTCCACCACGGCATAAATCTCGTCATTGTCCAGAATGGCACTAAACCAGTCATGCCCCTGATTGGATCGCCCCATTCCGGATGTGTTGTACCATCTTCTGAATTCCCGGGCTTCCTCACTTAGAGGGTTGGCCTTGGCAGCGGTTTTCCAGCGGGCATAGCTTTCCGAAGAGATATCTTTTTCCTGGTAAAGGAGGCCCACTTTTTTCAGGTCGTAGGCAAAGGGGTCTGTATTGGTACGACTCCAGACAGCAGGTCGCTCATCGGCTTTCAGGACATGGTATAGTGTGGGTACAGAGCCATTGTGAAAATAGGGTGCTGAAGCCCATACACCGTCCAATGGCGGTGCTAGGTAGCCTACTTTGTCAGGCAAAAAGGCTTCGGGCAGCAGTTCCGGGTCATCAAAAAATCGGGCTAACAAGCGACCCTTTTTGTTCAGGGGAGTGAAGGATAGCAGCAACCTGGCGTATTCAGGGTCAGTTCCGACATTTTTCAATCTACGGTCCGGATCAAAATCATCGTAGTAAACGGTGTAACCCCCGGGAGTATCAAAATCGGTTTCTTTCTGGTAACGGCCGTGGCAGGAAAAGCAATCCAGCCTGTGACCGGATCTGGACGTTGTTTCACTATGAAATAACTGTTTACCCAGTTTGACTTTTTCTGCATCAAGCTTGCCAGGGTAGGCCGGGGATGTTGTGTTGTCTGCATAGACCAGAATCTTGGAAATATCGGCAACATGTTGAGGATGGTACTCGTTCACCCCGGGAAACTGCTTGGTAAAGTTGAAGGAGAAGTGTGGGACAATATATTCGATCGGGTCTGCATAGCGATAGTTGGTTGACTTGTATTTTCTTATCCACCATGGATTGGAAATAACGGTGGGCAGCTCCGGCACCTGAAAAAAGTAATCGAGAGGGGATGTTTCATCAGGGCGCAGGGTCAGTAAGCCGCTGTTTGCAGGGTCTTTCAGTCTGGCAATCTTTTTCCAGACGATGTATGGCCCCATGTTATCACCACGAACCAGGGCCCTGGATAAAATCGGTTGTGATTCCGCTTTCACATCATCAAACAGGTAGGCTAATTCAAGGAGCTTGTTATTGAACCGGGCCCTGGCAATGGCGTTGAATGAAACCAACTGTAATAAGCTAAGGTGCCTTTCCAGTAATGTGGCAAAACTGATCAGGAAAGTCAGCTCAGCAGCATAGCCTGATTGGTCGATATGGGCATTGGGTTGACCGGCACTGACAATACCGGCACTCACGCCACTGTGGCAGAAAAAACAGTTACTGTTTTTATAAAACCCCTCATTTCTTTTGATAATACTGGTGGTTAAGTCGGGTTTTGCCAATGGCTGGCCTTCATCATTGTACATCGGATTGTACATCGGCGGGCGGTTTGCCGGGGATGGCAGCCTGCCGTAGAGTTGGAATCGTTTCACATCGGAGTTAAACGGGTGGAAGGGTTTTCGCTGTTGCCACGTTGCAGAGAAAATAGAGTCCGATATCCCGGTGGATAAAGATGTGATTCTATCGTTTAACTGTTTAGCTGACTCAATAGCTGCTACTGATTCCACAGGAAAAGCCAAGCGAAAACCTTTGCCAGTAAAAATATTTTCCAGACCTTTTTGCCGCATGGCCATCCGCACAGGATCATCATCGACGATATCAAAGCCATGATATTCCAGCCCGATATAATTTCCCTCTGCGGTGACACCTTGATAGGGTGGAGGTGCGGCATGGGAGAGCACAGACCAAATTGTTACAGACAGCAATATGGAAAGTATTATTACAGGGATAAACGCTTTTTCGACAACTGCAGCCATCATTAATCAGTACAACAAGACTTCATTATGTTTAACATGCTTGCCCATCATTGACGTTTGGTTCTCCATCGAAAGCTATTTTAGCAGGTCTGCTGTATTGATAGTGAAAATCTGCCCGATGGCATGGTGCAGCGTTCATACCCTCAATAGTTTTTCAAGATAGTTGTCCCAAAAACCAAATTTCAATTCCTGGTTCCAGTCTTTCAGCTCACGAATGATCTTGGCCGGAGTACCAGCTTTCCTGGTTTAATCCTCGAAATTATCAAAAAAGTAACATTTATTGTAAATGTGAAATCTCGTTTCACTGAACAATTGACAAGAGTGACAATAAGTTCCTTAGCCAGTGGGTGATGCTGACGTTGGTGCTCCAGTGGTTTAATGCTGCTGAGTCAACCTTGCGGACCGGGTCACAATTTTTTTCAACTGTTTTTTAACAAACTTGCCTGAAACAGCAGTTATCAAGAACAGCAAAAATACAGTGCAGTGGCATTACTGGCTTGATATTCGCGAAGGTCTGGCCGATATTTTCCTGTGGAAATACCCGGGCCTTGAATTAAGTTAGGGTTGTCGCTCCGAACCTTACTGAAAATGACAACTGCAGAATTTGTAAACTACTTATTGGCTCAAGGGAATAGTCACTGTAGTCTGCGTCACTTTTTATCAATAATTAAGCTATTTACCATTAATTAAGCTTTTTACCATTAATTAAACAAGGCAGGACAATAAATTTGATTTCAACAGCCAACATCACCATGCAGTTCGGTGACAAGCCCCTTTTTGAGGACATTTCCGTCAAGTTTGGCGAAGGTAACCGTTACGGACTCATTGGTGCCAACGGTTGTGGTAAATCAACGTTCATGAAAATCCTGGGCGGAGAACTGGAGCCAACCTCCGGTACGGTCAGCAAAGACCCTCACGAACGTATGGCCAAGCTGAGTCAGGATCAGTTTGCCTATGAGAACTACACCGTGATCGATACGGTCATCATGGGACATGCCGAACTCTGGAAGGTAAAAGCCGAACGGGATGCTATTTATGCCAAAGCTGACATGACGGAAGAAGAAGGTATGCGTGTTGCCGACCTTGAAGTCCAGTTCGGCGAGATGGATGGTTACTCCGCTGAAGCCCGCGCGGGTGAATTGCTGCTGGGGCTGGATATCCCTATCGAGCAGCATTATGGGCTGATGAGTGCTGTGGCTCCGGGTTGGAAACTGCGCGTACTGCTGGCTCAGGTGCTATTTGCTGACCCGGAGATCATGCTGCTGGACGAACCGACCAACAACCTGGATATTAATGCAATTCGCTGGCTGGAAGGCGTATTGAAGCAGCGTGACTGCACCATGATCATCATCTCCCACGACCGTCACTTTCTGAACAGTGTCTGTACCCACATGGCAGACCTAGATTACGGCAAGCTGCAAGTGATGCCTGGTAATTACGATGAGTATATGACCGCTGCCACCGCGGCCCGGGAGCGTCTGCAGGCCGATAATGCCCGCAAGAAGGCCCAGATTGCCGAGTTGCAATCCTTTGTCAGCCGCTTCTCTGCCAACGCTTCAAAAGCACGACAGGCGACGTCCAGGGCCAAGCAGATCGATAAAATTCAGCTGGCCGAAATCAAACCATCCAGCCGCCAGAATCCGTTTATCCGCTTTGAGCAGGAAAAGAAACTGTTCCGTAATGCGCTGGTGGTGGAAAAGCTGAGCCAGGGTTACGAAGACGATCTGTTCAGCAAAGTTAACCTGATGGTGGAAGTGGGTGAGCGTATTGCCATTATTGGCCAGAACGGTATCGGTAAAACCACATTACTGCATACGCTGGCAGGCAAGATGAAACCGCGTACAGGTACTATCCAGTGGTCGGAAAATGCCAACATCGGTTACTACGCACAAAATCACAGTGCTGATTTTGATCTGGATATGAACCTGTTCGACTGGATGAGCCAGTGGATGAATGAAGGCGACGATGAGCAGGTGATTCGTGGCGTATTGGGCCGGATGTTGTTCTCCCAGGGCGACCTGAAGAAATCCGTACGGGTCATTTCCGGTGGCGAGCAGGGTCGTATGCTGTTTGGCAAGCTGATCCAGCAACGGCCTAATATTCTGTTGATGGATGAGCCAACCAACCATATGGATATGGAATCCATTGAGTCGCTGAACCTGGCGCTGGAAAATTATAAAGGCACCCTGATTTTTGTCTCCCATGACCGTCAGTTTGTCTCATCGCTGGCCACCCGGATCATCGAAATCAAGGATACCGGTATTGTGGATTTCCACGGTACTTATGATGATTACCTGCGCACTCAGGGTATTGAGTGAAAAGCCTGTTGATACCAACCGTTATGTATCAATTACAAACGCTATTCAGAAAGGCGCTTCAGACTCAAAAGCCATGGGCGCTCCGGTTATTGGATGGGCAAAGCCGAGATTTGTCGCATGCAAGTTCAGGCGTTGGCTGGCCTGTTGTGCAGCAAAGTGGGCATAAAACTCACAGCCCAGAATGGGGTGGCCAAGTTCAGCCAGATGTACGCGTAACTGATGAGAGCGACCGGTAACGGGTTCGAGCAGTACCCGATCAGATGTCGGCTTCTGATTGTCAATCACCTGAAAGAACGTCAGTGATGGTTTGCCAAGCTCATGGTCAACCATCTGCTTCGGGCGGTTCGGCCAATCACAGCGCAGAGGCAGTTCTACTTTTCCTTCCGCTTCTGCAAGTTTTCCCCACACGTCGGCAATATAGGCCTTGGTCACCGTACGGTTCTGAAACTGACGGCTTAATGCGCGATGACTGTCGGCATCCAGTGCAAAGACCATCAGGCCGGAAGTCGACATATCCAGCCGGTGAACAACCCGGGTTTCCGGGTTGATTTTCTGCAGCCGTGACAGTGCGCTGTCTTCATGATTGGGTGGTTTTCCGGGAACGCTGAGCAGGCCTGCCGGCTTATTCACAACGACAATGCACTCATCGCGGTAGAGTTCCGTCAATGGCTCGTTACAGAAGGGGACAATAAAAGTATCATTCATGCGCTGATTATCAGAATAAAGCCGGGGTAAGTCATCTGGGGATAATGCGGATGCCAATTTCAGCGCTGGCTAAAACGGCTCAAAAGATATTCACCGCTCTGGAAAAGAATAACCTGGTGCAGCCCTCGAAGGCTGTATCTTAAGGCCGTGAACGTCTATTCTAGCGCCCAATTTCATTGATATGTTGGATTAACTGGTTATGACCCTTTCTACCGAGGATATCTCCGGACTGAAAAAAAGCCTCTCCCGGGTTTCCAGTGAGTTGCCTCTTCCGGCCTTAAGAGAGGCCTCAGAGCATCAGGAAGCGATCACACCGATGCTCCTGCAGGCGCTGGAAGCGGTCAAAATACGTGATAAGCACAGCAGTTCATCGGCAAAAAGCCGTCTGGCTCTTCATGCGCTTTACCTGTTAACGCAATTTCGTGAACCGGCAGCCTGGCCCATTGTTATCGACCTGTTCAGCGCCATGAGCTCTGCAGACAACATTGCCATTGGTGATGATTTTGATGAGGTGGTCTGTGACCGGTTAAGCCAGATTTTTGCCACGCTCTGCCCGGGCGATATTCGCCCGCTCCAGTCCATCGTTGAAAACACCAGTATTGATGAATACGTCCGAGATGCCGCACTGGGCGCACTGGTTGTCCGTTATCAACAGGGAGACCTTGAGCTTCAGGCGTTGATTGCCTATCTGCATCAGCTCTATGAGTATGGTCTTGAGCAGGAAAAGAATCAGGTATGGAATGCCTGGGTTCAGGCTTGTTATAACACTCAGCCTGAGCCTTTTATGGTGGCACTGAAAGACCTCTATGAAAAAGAGTGGGCTGATAGCTATTACATTACCTTGGATGAACTTAAATTACGCTGTGGTGTGGCTCCGGACGCGGTTAAGAAGTCGGTTATGAAGCAGGAAGGTGAGTTTTATTGCTACCTGGATGATGCTGTAGCCGCATTAAGGCAGTTGAGCTGTTATTCCTCACAGAGCAACGAGCTGTTAACCAACCTGGAGAATATGGTGATCAATCAGACGACTGCAAAGCAGGCTGAGCATGCTCGGCCAACCGCTCCGTTTACGTCATTACCGGCCGGTGTGGGCAGAAATGACCCTTGTCCTTGTGGCAGCGGTAAGAAATTCAAGAAGTGTTGTCTGCACTGATTACCAAGTGGTATCTCTACAGCTATTAACTGCACAGCTGAAAATCATCTGCACACTTGGCTGGAGCTATGGGAGAGTGATGATCCGACCTTACCGGCCTTGATCACCAATACATTGGCTTGGGCACCGGAGACCACGTTCTATTACTGTGTCGATAATTAAAGCTCGTGGTTGCACATGTTGCACATGTTGCACATTAAGGTTGCACATTAATGTGCAGGTTATCAATGGAGCAGGCCAAACAGAGTGTTGCCCATCTCGTCCTTACCCGTTGCGGTCTTATAGCCGGGTACATTGATATTCTGCATCTGTACCTCCAGGTTACCTGCCCCCATGGCAAAGGTCTGCACCGCTTCCCTGTGGTCTCTGGTCAGTGCGGCATTGTAAGCAGGCACATAACCCAGCCGATCCACTTCCGATGCCAATTGGCGAGTGCGGGCGTCTGCTTCCCCAGTACGATCCTTGCCGCTCTTGCAATTCATATGGGGCACTGCACCAATCATAAACGCCAGTAACTGCACGCGCTCGGCCAGTTTGTAGGCATCCATGCCCTCGGAATGGTGTTCGTTCCGGGCATACATGGTACGAATTTGCTGTACCAACCCGATAACCTTGTCACGATCGGCAGAATCAGCACCGGGGCCGGTGAGCCACTCACCGACCATACCACCCATTGCTGCGTCCGGGTGGATATTGCCGAACAGCGCTTGAAAACCTTTGTTGTTTTCACTGTCAGATGTTTGCCAGATGCGGCCACCCGTTGCTAACAGCGGATCAAAACCAAGCTTATTGACCGGAACATTCACCGTGGTCAGGCGAATATTAGCGGTAACATTGTGGGGCTGGCCCGTACTATCCATAAGAGAGAGCGGCAGTGGCTCGCTACATAGACGAGCCAGGGTCTGGACCTGGAGCGCCTGCATGTTGTACTCATCATCATGAAAACCGGTGATGTGGCGCACCCTATCGGGGGAGAGCATGGAGCAACTCACCATATCGAAGGTGATCGTTTCTGCTCCAGAGAGAATGCGCTGCTGCTGATCGGCTGGCAGTTGCTTCAGTTTTTTGACGACAGCAGCCTGCAACAGCTCTTTGGCACGGGTCTCAGTAATATTGTCAATGTTGGGCGTACCAGTGGGCGGAGTCAATGTACCACTGCGTAAGCCGTCGTATAAAACACGACCATCGTCTGTGGTCAGACGGGTCTCGGCGAGGTTAACAGCATGCTTTGCCTCTGTGCGCGTGGCCGAGCTGCACCCGGTACCGTGGTAACTGACCGCAAAAGGATCGCGCTCTCCCTCCGGCTGCCCCGGCACATTGAGCCGCATCTGTGCCGCTGGGGTAATCTTGCCCTGGTAGAGCAGGACGCCGTTATCAGTACGTACTGGCAAGGTCTTCTCTATCGTGCGCCACTCTTTGGTGTTGCTAATATTTAACGACACTGTCTGCCAACGCTGGTCCATGCGTCTGGAAGAGAGGCCAGCCTGAACCAAACGGTCTCGCAGTTCATTAGCGTGAGCACGTATTGCCTGCTGCATAAACACGATCTGCTCTTTGGGATCGTTCTGGAGGTCATGGATCTCCTGCACAAGCTGAGCACGCAGTACCGCCATCTCCGTGCGTTTTTTCTCAGGAAAATCCTTATCCGCAAGCGCCGCTTCGGCTACCTGAAGAGCAGTAGTCAAATTGTGCCTACGGGCACTAAACATATTATCTGGTGAACGGAAGTCACAGGCCTGCAAAGTCTGTAAATACTGCACATGACTTTTCGCCTTAACGACTTGTCCATGGAGATCCTGCACCAGTGCCTGCTGGAGCAGCTCGGGAATCTCCTGATTTTGCAACAGATGTCGTGCTGTCGCCTGTAACTTGTCGATATGGCTTTCCGTAGCCGCAATCTGCTCGGCCCAGCCCTGCTTGTCGAGCGCATCAAAAGGTGACTGCCACTGTAACCGGGCACTTTGCGAGCTATAGACCCGAAAATTGTGGAACTGATTGCGGGTCATGACACTGAATGGCTGTTGATCCTGCCATTGGCTAAAGCTATCGGGATAGAGCTGGGTATTACCTGATACCTGCTGCAACTCTTGCTGCAACACTCGGCCGGTCTCAGGTGTCATCTCGGCAAAACCGGGGGTGTGGTTACGAAACACATCGAGGATCAGCGCCTGTGCTTCTTCCCTGGATAGTTTGTGGTCGCCATGATGATAGAAACTCTGTTCGATGTGCTGACTGAGACGGTTTTTTTCATAATCCGGCAACATAGTACTGGAACAAGCGTAGGCACAGGTAAACAGTTTGGCCGCCATAGATTCCGGGTTCGCCATATTGCCCCACTCTTTACTATTGAGTCGGTTCCTGGCTTCAATTTTACCCAATTGGCGGATCGCTTTGCCGTGCAGTTTGACAATCTTGCGGACCGTCAACGGACGCTGGTCACCCTGCACCATCACCTGATTACCAACCGGCTCACCGTAGTTCTGAATAAGATTTTTCCTGACCGAACGAACAGAATAGATCGCTTCCTGTTGCTGCTCTTTACCCCGCAGACGCAACAGCCAACGCTTGAACGGATTACCACTGACCGATTTTGAGGGAATGCTCCCCACTTGTTCGTAACTGCTGGCTGTTCCCGTTTGGAGGGCGTGTCCCAAAGCTTTCATCAAGTTCATGGCATCGTCTAAAAATAGTGATTCTGCTAAAGCCAATATCGGCAACGTCACAAATTTAAGCAGTTACCCAGCTCAACAGTACAATCGTTCAACATCTGTCGTACTTTGATTGAAACATGTATTGACTTTAGATCTGTCTAAACGTAAGTTTCAAACAACTGTTTGAAATCGTGCTATTCTTATCATCATCCATAAATAAAAGAAAATTGAGGATGCGTCATGCCAGAATACAAAGCTCCCCTGCGAGATATCCGCTTCGTCCGTAATGAAGTCTTGGGCTTCGAAGCACATTACGCGAACTTGCCTGAAGGCCAGGATGCCACTCCGGACATGGTGGATGCGATCCTGGAAGAAGGCGCCAAATTCTGTGAGCAGGTACTGTCACCGCTGAATCGTGTTGGTGATGAGGAAGGTTGTACCTGGACTGAAGATGGCGTTAAAACCCCAACCGGATTTAAAGAAGCCTATCAACAGTTCGTCGAAGGTGGCTGGCCATCACTGGCCAGTGATGCTGAGTATGGTGGTCAGGGGCTCCCGGCCTCACTGGGCCTGGTGCTCAGTGAAATGATGGGTGAAGCCAACTGGTCCTGGGGGATGTATCCCGGACTGAGCCATGGTGCAATGAATACTCTGGAAGCTCATGGTACCGATGAGCAGAAGGAAACGTACCTTACCCGCCTGATCTCGGGTGAGTGGACAGGCACGATGTGTCTGACCGAATCTCACTGCGGTACGGATCTGGGTATGCTGAAAACCAAAGCGATACCACAGGCAGATGGTACTTACCGTATTACAGGTACCAAAATTTTCATCTCTGCCGGGGAGCACGATATGGCAGAGAATATTGTTCACATCGTTCTTGCCCGTTTGCCAGATGCTCCCGGAGGCACCAAAGGTATCTCCCTGTTTATTGTTCCCCGTCATCGCCCGGATGCGCTTGAAGAGAGTAACGGTGTCAGCTGTGGTTCCATTGAGCACAAGATGGGTATTCATGGTAACGCCACCTGTGTGATGAACTTTGACGGTGCGACCGGCTATTTGATCGGTGAACCGAATAAAGGGTTGAACTGCATGTTCACCTTTATGAACTCTGCCCGCCTGGGCACGGGTATACAGGGGCTTGCCCATGCAGAAGTCGCTTATCAAGGTGCCGTTCGCTATGCCCGGGACCGCTTGCAGATGCGCTCACTGTCTGGTCCGAAGAACCCTGATGGTCCTGCCGACCCGATCATTGTTCACCCGGATGTGCGTCGCATGCTGTTGACCATCAAGGCACTGACGGAAGGTAACCGTGCACTGGTTTACTACACGGCACAAATTGCCGACTTAATGAACAGCCCTGATGAAGAAGTCAGGAAACAGGCAGATCTGGAACTGAGTTTCCTGACTCCTATTGTCAAGGCATTTATCACTGAGACAGGGTTTGAAGCAGCAAACCATGGCTTGCAATGTTATGGTGGCCACGGCTTTATCAGTGAGTGGGGTATGGAACAGAATGTTCGTGACTGCCGTATCTCTATGCTCTACGAGGGGACCACGGGTATTCAGGCGTTGGATCTGTTGGGTCGTAAAGTTCTGATGACTCAGGGTGCCACGATGAGGCCATTCACCAAGGTGGTTCATAAGTTCTGTCAGGCTCAGGCTGATAATGAAGCGCTCCGGGAGTTTATCAAGCCATTGACTGCCCTGAATAAGGAATGGGGTGATCTGACCACGCAGATTGGTATGAAGGCCATGCAGAACAAGGAAGAAGTGGGAGCTGCTGCAGTTGACTATCTGATGTACTCCGGTTATGCCTGCCTGGCTTACTTCTGGGCCCGGATGGCACTGACTGCAACAGAGGCTCTGGCAAATGGTACCACCGAGGAAGGATTCTACCAGGCCAAAATTCAGACTGCACAGTTCTATTTCCAGCGTCTGCTGCCAAGGGCTCAGATGCACAAAGCCTGCATTGAGTCGGGTGCTGACAATCTGCTGGCCATGAAAGAGCAGGATTTTGGTGACGTTTAATTAGTTCTCGTCCAAAAACACAACCAATTGAAAACTGTAGATTTTATCCTGAAAAATTAAGTGGAGCCCTACTGCTATCTGGCGACTAAACTTCCCAAGAGCAAGAAACATAAGGGATTGCCAAAAACAGAGGACTCCAAATGCGCAAAAAACGCAACCCGCAGTGTAGTATGGAACTCCATTACGTACCTCATGAAATCTGCTCCCAGCTTTCCGGTATCTCGCAATGGCTTGACGCCCATCCACAGTTCAATGACTGGATTTATGAGGACTTAAGTTCTGGTGATAAACAGAACACTGGGCGGAACGGACTATCAGCAGAATCCGTTCTTCGTGCGGCACTCCTGAAACAGTATTTGAATTGTGATTATGACTACTTGTCGTTTGTTTTGATGGACTCCATGCTCTTTCGAGACTTTTGTCGCCTCGAACCAAACCAGCGCCCCAGTCGCTCCAGTTTGCATGGGCTCATCAGCCTTCTTACTGCATCTACATGGGAACGGATTAATAACTGTCAGCTAATGACCGCTAAAGATCAGGGTATTGAAAAAGGGCGCACTGTGGCTATTGACAGCACAGTCACCGAATCGGATATCAAACCTCCTTGCGACAGTGATCTTTTAGCCAGTTCCGTTAAAGAAATTTGTCGGCTGCTGGAACGGGGACAAACACTGACAGCGACACCGCTTTATGAATATACCCATCACAACCGAGCCGTAAAAGATGCGGCCAGAAAATGCATCTACGCTGGCAAAGAAGAGCGGCATCAGCATTATAAAAAACTGCTGCAGTTGACCCGAAAATCCCGGAAGGTACTTATCGAAGCTACTGTCACGCTAGCAAACGCCCGTCAGCAGGAGCAGTGTCTCCTGGCTGATGATGCCGACAAGTGGCAGGCCGATGTGGATCACCTGTTACCCCTGGTGGATGCAATAGTCTCCCAGACAGAGCGCAGGGTCTTTAAGGGTGAAAAGGTGCCAGCCCAGGAAAAAGTGGTTAGCCTGTATGAACCCCATACGGATATCATCGTAAAAGACAGGCGGCAAGTACAGTATGGCCATAAACTGAACCTGGTTCAGGGAAAAAGTCGATTGATCCTGGACCTGGTTATTGAGGAAGGTAACCCAGCGGATTCGGACCAATTCATTCCGATGATGGAAAGACAAAAAGAAATTTATGGTCGTGTACCTCGCCAGACAAGCGGTGACGGCGGATACGCGTGTCGCGCTAATTTGGAAAAAGCCAAGGCCATGGGAATCAGCGATGTAGCTTTTAATAAGAAGCGCGGACTTGAAGTCGAAGAGATGACTAAAAGTCAGTATGTGTATAAAACGCTCTTTCGCTTCCGGGCAGGTATTGAAGCGGGAATTTCGTGGCTAAAGAGATGTTTTGGGCTATCACGTTGCCACTGCAAGGGTTCTGAGCGTTTTGATTCTCATTGCTGGTTATCGGTGGTCTGTTACAACCTGGTGATTCTGGCCAGACACCCGGCACCATCCTGATAGCCACCTCCACGCTACATGAAAGTACCTTTCCAGCATGGTGGGAGGATGTTTTCTGCCTGCTTTTCGCGTTTTTCTCCAATATCCGTCCCAGATTAGAGAAAAAAAGGGAAGAGTTTTTGCGGCTCTCTGGAATTTCAGGAAATATCAAAACGAACGTACAATCTAATTATGATTGCCTGATGCGTTTTTGGACGAGAACTAATTAGCTTGTCTGCAGAATGTAGCAATCAAACCAACGCTATTCGATCTGATTAACGATCAAGTAAAAAGCGGCTATTAAAACAAACCAGCTTACTTCATCGACAATAGGACTTACGCATTGATGACACCGATAAATTTTGGTAGGAGGTGATCCTTCCCCTTTGCAAAACTCTCAATGAAAGCGCCTATTGTCTCTTTAAACAGCCCCCGTTGGTGCTGATAAATATTCGTAAACTCCTGCTCTATCTGCATTTTCTGGAGATAAACAAAAGCTAAAATTGCAGCAAATATATGGTTTCTGACGGGTCGTTCGCTGCGAACCTGAAAGTGCTCAATATGGCAAACCTGCTTGATCGCCCTGTGAAACTGTTCGATCTGCCAGTGCTGGTCATGGATCTGCTTGAAGTCATTGCGTTCAAAAGGGACTTCCTCTGGCAAGTAAACCACGTAGTGGCGACGCTGGTCTTTTAGCATCGTCCTGAACAACCGGATCTTACCGAAGTCTTTGAGCCATACATCCAGACCATTGTCGGGGATGTCGAGGTGTTGAACCTGCTGCCATTTACCTTTTTCCAGTGATACTGTCCTGTTTTTCTCAACGGCAAACATAAACCCAGTCTGATGGTTTTTAATCGTCTTCAGGTTAGTCGTGCAGCTGTACCAGGAGTCACCGGTAACGAACGCTGGCTTCAGCCCCCATACCAGCACTTCAATCAACATTTCACGGAAGTAGTCGTTTTTTGTCTTGTCTTCCGATTTGTCGTATATCCTGTAATTCACCGGCATATGGCGCCCGGATACGTCGGTGTAATAAAGGGTGATGAGGTTAACTCCCTTAACCACTCGGTGATGTTTACCCGACCAAAAGTGGCCAACCAGTGCCACGGAGTAGCTATAAGGTTTGTCGAGCACGCTGTCATCAACGCTCAGGGTGCCGCCAATAGGGTTTAAACTTTTGACTGCTTCATCGTACATATCTTTGGGCTGATAGTTTTCACGCTTAAGAAAGCGGTTTGCGCTATCGTGAGAAAAGTCGGTAACCTCGGCCAGTCTTGTGCATGTTGATGATTTTGGCTCACTAATCAAAAAGCCAATGTATTTTGCAAGAGTGCATCGTGCAGTGGTCGGTCGAGTGGTAGTTCTCACTTTCATCCCTGAAGACATCTGTTTTTTGGCATTATCAAATTTTAGAGCCTGTTGTCAATGCGTAAGTCCTAGACAATTGGCATTTGTTTGTGATGGGTGTTGATGAAGATGACAGCAGGAAAGGATTTCTTCTCCCGCTTTGACGATTTTGGTGCCTTTGAATTCAGCGGCCGGGATCATTAAACGCTTTGCCAGCTATGAGAATATGGTCTATAAAAATTGGTTTATTTTCTTAGACCTTGTTTTCTTGGACCTTGGAGCTGAATTCAGCAAATAACGCTGTGCTGATGTCGCATCATCATGAAGAAGAATACTCAAACGATAAAAAGCCTGCTGATTCTTCTTGCCTTCTTTCTTTTGTCCCCGGGATTGCTGGAGCCAGTATTTTCTGATGACTGGCGCTGGTCTTTGGAGGATAAGGACAAAGGTTGGGATATCACTCTCTTTGACAAGTATCCGGAAGAGAATCAGGCCAAACTGTGGTACCAGACTAAAGTGACGTTTGGACTGGCATTGGGCGTTTTGAGTGTGATAGCGCTGCTGCCGGAAAGTGTTTCCAAATGGGATAAGTCAGACATCAGACCCATCAGTAAATGGTGGCACAATGTCAAGTCAGGGCCTGTATGGGATACCGATAAATGGTACATCAATTATATCGGACACCCTTATTTTGGTGGCGTGTACTATGTAATGGCTCGCTCATCGGGCTATAACCAGTGGAACTCCTTTGTTTATTCATTTTTGATGTCCACTTTCCTGTATGAATATGGCATTGAAGCGATGTGTGAGCCGCCCTCTATCCAAGACATTATGGTCACTCCTCTTGGAGGATGGCTGTATGGGGAATGGGCTTATCAGGAAAAACTGAAAATCCTGGACAATGGCAGTGAAGTAATGGGCTCTAAATCGTTGGGTTCTACTGCTCTGTTTCTGCTCGACCCGGTTGGTAAAATCAGTCAATGGATCGGTGGTGATAGTGACGATGGAACTGTACAAAACCTGTCGATCCGTTTGAGTGTTGTGCCGCCGGCTTCCAGCTTTTCATCTTACCGAAAAAAAACCTTCAACCTTGATGATCGTTACTTTGGCGTGGAGATTTTCTTTAACTTTTAAATACAGCAATTAAACACAAAGAAGCACAGGCTTTTGCTGAAAAACAGGTGTTTTTCGGGTAGGATGGCGTCACGGAACCGGCCATCCTGTGTGGTTAAAAGCTGTTCTGGTGCGGTTGTGATGGTTGTAATAAATGGACAAAAATTTCCTGCTTCTTCGTCAATTAGCCCACCATTCTCTTCTGAAGCTGACATTTTTAACGCCATTTCTCAACACCATCATCGGTGCTCAAATCGGACCGGTTTCCAGTAAAACAGCTATGAGCCACTTTGGGCCTTCCTGCGTAAAATTCAGGCAGACAATAGCTGTATTCCTATAGTAAGAAGGTAACTGTTCAGCACCCCCACATAAATCTGGAATTTTCTGATTTTTATACCATCCTCTTAAGCACCATTTTTCCACAATATTCGCCAGCATGATTCCAGAACTACCCGCAACTATGTCGGCTGAGATTCTCTTGAAAGAGAATGCAGAGCTGCGGATGAGAGTTGCCTGTCTGGAAGAGCGATGTCGAGAATTGGAAGAAAAGGTTGGCAAGAACAGTCAAAACAGCAGCAAGCCGCCATCGTCTGATGGTTATCAAAAACCTTGTAAAAACAGTAATTCTCCAGATCATTCTGACGACCTTTCCGCAGATAAAGGTACCGATCCATCGGATGAAAAACCCAATCCTAAAAGTCTGAGACAGTCTTCTGGTAATAAAGCCGGTGGAAAGAAAGGGCATCAGGGCACTTGTCTTAAACAGGTCGATATCCCTGACTATATTGAGTACCTTCCGGTTAAAGAATGCAATAAATGTCAGGCGTCTCTTCTTGATAGTGAGCCGGTCAAATATATTGAACGACAGGTGTTTGAACCAGGGAGACCGGGTGAATTTGAAGTAACGGCCCATAGAGCTGAAGTAAAAATCTGCACTTGTGGTTGTCGGAATCAGGCTGAATTCCCGGAAGGTGTTACCGCTGCCGCACAATATGGCTCAGCCACACAGGCTATGGCCGTCTATCTTAACCAATACCATTTCCTGCCTTTTAAGCGCGTGTCAGAGTATTTTAATACTCTCTATAAAATGAGTGTAAGTGCAGGCACTGTCGCCAATTTTGTGGCCAGAACCTATGAAAATCTGGCTTCTACTGAAGAGGTTATTCGTGACGCCTTGCGGGAATCGTCTGTTGCCGGAGCCGATGAAACGGGTATGCGGGCCGAGGGCTCTTTGCACTGGCTACACGTTATGCGGGATGAACAATGGACGCTCTACTACTTGTCTGAAAAGCGAGGTCGTGAGGCCATGGACACGATGGGCATACTGCTAACATTTGCAGGCGTTCTGGTTCATGATCATTGGAAATCCTATTTTGCATATGCGGCAACTCACGTACTTTGCAATGCCCATCACCTGAGGGAGCTTTTGGGTGTTGTTGATAGGGACAGCAATCAACTGGCGTTGCGATTGATGAAGCTACTGAGGCTTTCCTGGCATTACTGCAAGGGCTTTAAGACCATAGGTATGCTACAGATGCCAAGTGTTGTCTGTGAACGAATCGAGAAGATTTATGACCGGTTGCTTCAGCGGGCTCTAATGAAAGAAGTCGTCTATATGGAGAAGCAACGAGAGGAGCTTAAGCGCAAGAAAGTCAAGAATACTAAAGCTTACAATCTCTTCAAACGACTCACTGAGTTCAAGGCTGAGACACTGCGCTTCATGTCAGATTTTACCATTCCCTTCGATAACAATGGCAGTGAGCGGGATGTTCGAATGGCCAAGTTAAAGCAGAAAATCTCAGGCTGCTTCAGGAGTGCAGACGGTGGTTCTATGTTTGCACGGATTCGCAGCTATTTGTCGTCTGCCAGAAAACAGGGAATGGACATATATCAATCACTTCATAGAGCTGTTCGGAATTACTGTAATATGCCTTTGCTCAGTGCTGAATAGTTACGTAAGAAGAATAATTCCAGGAGTGGAGAGTAATGGCCGACTACAAAGCCCCCCTTCGCGATATGCGTTTCGTCATGTATGACGTGTTCAACGTGGCAGAACAGTGGTCTCAGTGGCCCGCTGTCAATGAAACGGTGGATCAGGAGACCGCCGATGCGATTCTGGAAGAAGCCGCCAAACTGGCTTCTCGTACCATTGCACCTTTGAACCGCTCGGGAGACGAAGCAGGGTGCAAATGGGACAGCGGTGAGGTGACCACTCCAGAAGGTTATAAAGAAGCCTATAAGCTGTTTGCTGAAGGGGGCTGGACCGGACTTGGTGGTAACCCGGTCTATGGCGGTATGGGGATGCCCAAGGTATTGGCAGCTCAGTTTGATGAAATGATTTGCAGTGCCAGCCTGGCATTCACTCTCTATCCCAGCCTGGGTGCCGGTGCCAGCCTGGCCATTGATGCCCACGCTTGTGATGCGTTAAAAGAAGTTTATCTGCCTCAAATGTATTCCGGCGAGTGGGCGGGTACCATGTGTCTGACCGAACCCCATGCTGGCAGTGACCTTGGCATTATTCGCACCAGGGCAGAAGATAATGGTGATGGCAGCCATGGGATCACCGGCACCAAAATTTTTATTACCGGCGGCGAGCACGACCTTACCGGGAATATCATCCACCTTGTGCTGGCCAAGCTCCCTGATGCACCTCCCGGACCCAAGGGTATCTCATTATTTCTGGTGCCCAAGTTCCTGGTCAATGAAGACGGATCATTGGGGGAGAGAAATAACCTTGCCTGCGGCTCGATTGAGCACAAGATGGGAATTAATGGTTCTGCAACCTGTGTGATGAACTTCGACGGCGCCAAGGGCTATCTGGTTGGAGAACTGAACAAAGGCCTGAATGCCATGTTTACCATGATGAACTATGAGCGCCTGTTTGTGGGAATTCAGGGGCTTGGCAGTAGTGAGATGTCATATCAGAATGCGCTGGAATATGCCCAGGATCGTATTCAGGGGCGTTCTGCCAGCGGCGCATGGCAAAAAGATAAGGCGGCTGACCCATTGATGGTCCACGGGGATATCCGACGAATGTTGCTGAATATGAAAGCCTTGAATGAAGGTGGCCGGGCTTTCTCCACCTATGTGGCCAGGCAACTGGATATTGCCAAGTTCAGTCAAGATGACCATGAAAAAGAGAAGGCTTCCACCCTCGCAGCGTTATTGACCCCTGTGGTTAAGGCCTTTTTGACCGATGTCGGCCTGGAAAGCTGTGTTGCAGGCCAGCAAGTATTGGGTGGCCATGGCTTTATTCGGGAGTGGGGTCAGGAACAACTGGTTAGAGATGTTCGTATTACCCAGATTTACGAAGGAACTAATGGTATCCAGGCACTGGATCTGCTCGGTCGTAAAATTGCCCTGAGTGGCGGCAGTTCACTGGAGACATTCCTTGCCGAGGTCCGCAGTTCAGTCAACCCTGATGATGAGTTTTCTGAAGAGCTGCTGTCTGCGGTTGATAAGCTTGAGGAGCTGACTCGCCAACTGCTGGCACAGTCTGAAAATGATCCGAATGTCATTAACTCTGCCTGCGTTGATTACCTGAATGCTTTTGCTTATGTTGCCTATGCCTGGATGTGGTCATTAATGTCCAAAACAGCAGCGAATAAGCTTGCGAAAGGTGGTGAAGATCAGTCCTGGCTGGAAGCCAAGCAGGTCACTGCACGCTATTATTTCAAGCGTCTACTGCCTCGTTTTGAAAGTTCAGCTGCAGCGGCTCTTTCGGGAACCGAGGAACTTTTTACCTTATCTGCTGACCAATTCTAACAGAACGCAATAATCGCCCCGGGAATCACGGACAAACCCCGCTTTGCGGGGTTTTCGGTTTTTTGGGTCTTAATTTTTCAGGATCACGGCCTGTAAAACAGAGAAATCCTGATTCTCCCCAGATGGGTTATAAGTAGCTAACCGTTTCACAGAATTTCTGTTGGAATATATATTGGAGGTCAACATGATTTTCAACTCAGTCCACAGGTCTTTGTACCCGGTATATTGCTATCTGTTATTCATGGTTTATGGAAACAGTTCCTATGGAGTTGATAATGTTAACCCTCAGATACATGCCAATAACTTTCTTCTCAAACAGAAAGATACAGGACTTTGTCTGGTAGTGATGGATGAGCTGGAAGGCTGTAGCACCGAAAAAAGCTGGCTGACGAATGGCTGTATTAATAGCAACAGGGTAACGTTCAGGGAGTGTAACGAAGAAAACCCTGAACACAGGTGGACATTTGACTTTCAAAATAAACGAATTCACTCACAGGCACGACGTGCTGATCTATGCCTGACCCGGCTGTCGGAAAATCTATCCATGGCTGCTTGCCAACCAGCAAATCTGCAACAGCTATGGTTTTTTAATCAACAGGATCATCTTTATAGCCGAGTGGATCTCCTTGACTCACTTGCTTTTGTGAAATTATTGCAAGGGAATACGAGTGCACCTTCACCGGTCACGTTTAGCTTTATTGAATCTGAAACGGGTGATGATCAATGCTATCTGAGCCCTTTTACCGGTAGGGTAGAGTGTCCGGGATTTGAAGTTGATGAAGAGTCACTGAAACAACAGGAAGTTAAACTCTGGCACTGGTCAGGTCATTGGCCATGGCAGCCAAAGCCGATGAAACTGACAGAAGACTTGAAGCTGGGTGACTTCAGGAACAATCATTGTCTTGCGGTAACTCATTGTCATATGGATAGCGTTGGACAGTCCGACTGTTTTGGTGGAGCAAAGATCAAGGTAAGTGCCTGTAAATCGGTCAGTCATCAGGTCTGGCGCTATGACCTTATCTCCAAAAGGCTGTTTAATAAACAAGCAGGGGAGCAGTTTTGCTTAAGCTGGCTATCGGGACATCTCACACTCGAACACTGTTTGGCCGGTAGTGCTGGTTCCCAGAGATGGTATTTTTCCCTGGGTAAAGGAAGTCAATATGGGGAGAGAGGCCAACTGCGCTGGTTTTCCAATTCATGGGAACATTATGACTATGTTAAAACCCTTGACTTTGATCCTGTCGTTAAAGTTGAAATCCTAAAGAAAGACAGTCAGGGAGAAGGCTGTGGCTATGATCCCATTGATGGCACCTGGAAAGGCCTATGTGCTAATCAGGCTATCTGATAAATGAAGTCATTTCTAATCATAATTTCTCCATTGGTTTATTTTGCTTTTATAGGCAAAAACCCCCACTCACTCATTAAAATAAAATATTTGCTTGTTGTATTTGGTGTCTCAAAAGAAGTTTACTGCTAACTTTGCATGCATCAGACGATTTATAGAAAGTCTTAGGATCATAACAGCTATACAATACTATTCCATTTTTTCATTAGATGCAGCGTTAGAAAAATTCACGACAATATTAATTTAAATTATGAGACTCCAGGATTATTTATGGCTCTTGTAGGATTTCAGACTGCTACTGGGTTGAACATTGCTGAAGCCCTTTATCTACAAAGGTTGTCAGCATATTGTCCGGTAATGTTGCCCAATCCTTGTTTTTCGTGACCTACAGTCAGTTTTCACTGTAGAGCAGTTCGTAATCAAAATAGAGCCTTATTTATTATTTGTTTTCAGCAATCTTTTTTACTCTGTTTTTAAGCTGTGAACCAAAATAAGGAAGGAGTTGTTTGTGACTGATTTACTCCAGTGGGGGTTGGATTATGTTGCCTGGATACAGCAATACCGAAATCCGATAGCCGATATATTCATGCAGCACACCACAGATCTGGGAGGTAAGCATTGTATTTATTTACTCCCATTTCTGCTCTGGTGTTTTAATTTCCATTTTATGGTTCGTGTTGGCAGCCTGTTTTTATTGTCTTTTTTCATCAATATCAGTTTCAAGGATTTATTGGCTTTACCAAGACCATTTGACGTTAATCCTGCTATTACACTTAATAGGGAATGGGGCTATGGGATGCCAAGTGGCCACTCTCAAAACTCAGCCATATTATGGATTATGTTGGCCATCCGCATAGCTAAACGATGGTTCTGGTTTATGGCTTTATCCATTATTTTTTTGATCGGGTTTTCAAGAGCCTACTTTGGTCTTCACTTTCCCGGAGATATTCTCGGAGGGTGGTTTTTGTCAGCGGCATTGCTATGGATAAATTATTTCTGGGGTAACCAAGTGATCCAATGGTTAAATAAGCAAGCTTTTCTGTTGTTGATTGGAAGTTTGTGGCTGCTATTAACGGGACTTTATCTTCTCTATTGGCTATTCAATATGCCAATCATGGCGGGACTTTTTGCCATCAGTCTTGGGTTTGCCATAGGGTATTTGATTACTTTCCGGTTCCTTGATTACAATGGCGCTGGAAATACCTGGCAGCGTTTATTGCGTAGTGCAGCTGGATTGACTGTTCTGATTTATTATCTGAAGGCTACAAGCAGCTTTTTTCCGGACGTTAAGAACGGAAAATATTATCTGATTCTGTTTGTAGTGAATACAATAGCAGGCTTATGGCTGACATTAGGGGCTCCAATGTTTTTTTCTCTTCTTTTTCTTGAAAGAAGGCAAAGCAAATCGGAAAGTTAATGCTAGCGACAGCTGAAGCAGCAGATACGGAGCTGTTAGCCTTTAAAAATCCTGCTGAGAAAAGTTTCCCTGCCATTGGCAAACCCCGGCGTAATAACCGGGATAACCCGAAGATATACGTAAAGTGTTTAATACAACGAATGCCACCGAATTGATTGAACTTATGACAAGTTATTTACTCTTATTATATAAATCATCAAAACATTAATAGTAAGGAATATACCGTGGATCTACATGGCAGTGATGCTGCACGTATTGGCCATCAACGTGTAGCACCATTTTCTGTGCAGCCTGAAAACTCTCAAATCAAAGCAGGCAGGAATATCAAAGTTCATTTTGATCCTTTCGGGTCAACAGTCCGTCCTGTGCCTCCGGACACTGAGCCATTAGAGCGTAGCGCGTCAGAGTATCACATTGCTATCGTCAGAGAGAGTATAAGCGGCAGCTATCCGGAAACGGGGCGCAGAGCCTCTCCTGAGTTTTTCATCTGTCTGGAAAAGATCAGGTCATTATTAGCAGGACCCTTGACTGAAGAGTCTCTCAAGAAAATAGACGCACTATATAATCGTATAAATGAATGTGATTTCTTCACTGCAGAGCTGGAAACGATGAATGATTTGAAAAAAAGGATATCCTCCCGCTTTTCATATTATGTCGAACAACAAAAAAAAGCGCTGGTTGATCAACTGAAAACCTGCTTTACCATGGACAGCAGTGGCGGAGCGGATCGCTTTTATGACCAGTTTACCTGCAATATCAAACGGCTTTTTTCTGAACTCACTCCGGTCATGCAGGAGTTGTTGTATGATGTTGGCTTAACCATTCTGCTCAATGAGTTGGACCCAAGTGTAATTTCACACCTGAAAGATCAGCTCTACAAAAACGTCAGCCCCGACTATCGGGTGAGTCATCAGAGTCCCGACGTGCTGTCACAGCTGAAAGAGGGTGTCCACACTGCCAAGATGATTGTCCGACGCCAGGGAAAACACAGGCCTGCTGTAATGCAGAATTATCTGGAAAGACTCTCATCTCTGATTGGCCGATCGGTGAGCATGTCGGAGTCAGACTGCCGTTTACATCGGCATACCCTCGAATTGATTGATTCCGTTATGATTGACGCATTAGAAATAAGATCGGGTTCAGATGCCGATAATCGTTGGCATCGTATGCTTTTTGAGGCCGTCCTTAATACCCGGTTTGCTTCCGGATTTATGGCTACCTACCAACACCGGATTTCGTCATTACCACCACAGGAATGGGGTTTGGAACAGCTGGAGCGACTTGTCCCCCTGATAAGGCAGTCCGGTCAGGTCATCGCTTATTGTTCGCGAGAGTTTCTCTCATTGCTTGCCAAAATGGACTGCACTGATAACGAGCAACCTGTTGGCACAGCTGAGACGGCTGCCAGCCATTATGACGAAGACGACGATTGCCGGGCTGTTGAGTGCGACGAAGCACCAAGTGAAGCGGAAAAAAGCTTAACCGAAGACGTTCGTAAAAAGGAACTGGAAAAATTCTTGCGCGTTGTTGCCCTGGAAGCCTCGGGAGTGTTCTGTCTTGCAAACTACGACAGAAGCTATTCTGACTGGCACGTAGTCGTTGAAATGCTGTTCGGGAAACAAGCGTTCACAAGCCCTCACGCCAGAAAAGCGATCCAATTATTGGTTGATTTATCCGAGGGGGGAGTCAAGACTGCCAATTTTCATTTTTTCGATACTACGGGCAACAAAGCCAAAGCGGAAAAAAGGTTAGAGCAGGTGATGAACAGAATCAGGGAAAAGCAACCGGACAAGATCGATATCCGACAAAATGGCCATTCCATCAAGGTGTCCATCCAGCTCTGGAAAGATGGCCAAATATGTTATACCTGCAATGTGCCTGCCGTCACTGAATCTGGAATACCTTTTGAAAGTATGGCGATGGCGGTACAAATTCTGTGTGGCAAGGAACTGATGAAACATCTGTACTCCTATCATGGCAGAGCCCTTGAGTTCCGATATTACCGACCCACCCAGCTTGTTGCTCCTTGATTACTGCTTCTCTGATGCTTGCTATTTTCTGATTTTGCCAAGGCAGGCATGTTCAGATGAGAGTTAATGATGTCAGTACACACCATTATTTAAAGGCTCAATTACTACTTCTGCAGGTTTCGTATCAGCAAACTGACCCCTTCAGTTAACTCTCCAATAGCATGGGGTGCATAAGCAATTTCCAACCACCGCTCTTTTTGCTCATGGGTAGAAGGATAGAATACCCAACAAAGCTGTTCCTGCCATGAGCAGTCGGATTCAAGCTCATAGTGAATGCCGTATACCGGTAAGCTTTTATTGTCTATCTCCATACCGTATCTGCCCTGTTTGCTGCGGGTAGCAACAATGGTTCCTTCCTGGTTGGCTTGAATTTGATATACCAGCGTGGGTTTCTCATTGTTTTCGCTCTGCCTATAAACAGCATGAGCTTTTAGCAAGCTGTTGATATAGTTCTGCAGCGCCTGCTTACGGCCCTGGCTGGGAGTGTTTGCCGTTATTTGTCTGGCAAATGAATCAGACTCCTCTGTAACGATGATTTTCATACCCTTCTTATCAGAGGAGTACATAGCGCTCATGGTTGACTTATTACTGCTCCCGGTAACCAGCGTCGGAAAGATCAAAAGTAATAAAAGAAAAGAATGTTTCGTCATCGATTCCAAAGCCCCGAATTTATGATGTGTTATTGTCTTCAATGAAAGCCATTCCCTGTCTGAAAATCATCTCTTTTTTGTCAGATAGTTCCGCTCTTCTCTTCAGATGAGCCCGAAGGGTCCCTGAAGAGAAGAGCGGGATTACTCGGGAGTGACCCGCATCACTTCTGCTATGGTTGTCATTCCAGCAGCCACTTTTTGTGCACCTGAGAGTCTCAGGCTATACATGCCTTCCTTAATACATTGTCGGCTGAGCAGGCTAATATCAGGACTTTCGTTAATCAGAGCTTTGACCTGAGGGGTCATGGTTAAAATCTCATACAGGCCGGCACGTCCACGATAACCGGTTTCACGGCAATCAAGGCAGCCGACAGGCTGATAGACTTCTGATGGTGCGGATGCTGACCAGGGTTTTGTTAAAGCTTTCCAGTCACTGCTATCCAGCGGTGCTTTTGTTTTGCAGTTAGGGCAGAGTGTTCTGACCAGGCGCTGAGCCATCACACCAAGCACTGTGTTTTTAATGAGATAAGGGGGAACGCCAAGTTCCAGCAAACGGGTTAAGGCAGAGGGTGCATCATTGGTGTGCAGGGTGGAAATGACCAAATGACCGGTGAGCGCTGCCTGAATAGCCATCTCAGCGGTTTCAAGATCACGAATCTCACCCACCATAATGATGTCCGGATCTTGTCTTAACAACGCCCGAAGCCCTGAGGAAAAGGTCAGGTCAATGTTGTGTTGCACCTGCATCTGATTGAATGCCGGCTCCACCATTTCAATAGGGTCTTCGACCGTACAGACATTGACCTGATCCGTGGCCAGCTGTTTTAGTGTTGAATACAGTGTGGTGGTTTTACCGGAGCCAGTGGGCCCAGTCACCAGAATAATACCGTTGGGTTGGGCTGACATTGCTTTCCAACGCCTTTCATCCTCTCTGGAAAAACCCAGATCGTTGAATGATTTTACCAGCACTTCCGGGTCAAAAATCCGCATGACCAGTTTTTCACCAAATGCGGTCGGTAATGTAGACAAACGCAGCTCAACCTCATAGCCATCAGCATTACGGGTTTTCAACCGCCCGTCTTGTGGCTTTCGTTTTTCAGCAACATTCATACGGCCAAGAATTTTCAGTCGGCTGGTCATGGCAGCTGCGACTTTGGCTGGCATCTGATAAATCGAGTGAAGTACACCGTCAATACGAAATCGGAGATTGCATTGCTCACGGCGGGGTTCAATGTGGATATCGCTGGCTCTTTGTTCAAAGGCGTATTGCAAAAGCCAGTCAACAATGTTCACGATATGCTGATCATTTGCATCCGGAGCCTTCATGTTACCCAGCTCCAGCATTTGCTCAAAACTATTGAGTGAGGCTGACGTGACGCCAGCATCGGAGCTGGCTCCCATGACTGACTGGGCCAGACGATAAAACTCGACAGTGTAACGACGGATATCGGTCGGATTGGCAACAACCCGCCTGATATCCCGGCGATTAACATGGCGTAAATTGTCTTCCCAGGTGCGATGCCATGGCTGGGCAGAGGCTACCACAATCTCGCTGCTGGTCACTTCAACGGCAAGAATCTGGTGTCGCATGGCAAAGGCGTGGGACATGATGGGGGTAATGGCCGTAGCATCAATCTTTAGAGGGTCTATGTGGAAGTACTCTTGACCAGCCAGCTCGGCAAGCCACTGGCACAGGTCCTCAATAACCAACTTTTTACCCGGACGGCAATGGTCATCCAGCTCCAGATGAGCAAGGTATTCCAGAGGGTGCAAACGGACTTGTTCGGGTGTGCGCGGCCTGCTGAGAATATCATAAGCTGTCGCCTGATTGATGTGCCGGCTTCTCACCAGATCAGAGACAACCATTGCCAGATCGAGCATTTGCTCCCTGTGTTGCAGGCCGTTTGCTTTCACATTGCTCACTTGAAATACCGTTTTAAGCTGCAGGGATGGAATTTCTTTATATTCTCTCTTTAATTTCGGCGTGGGAACAAATGGATTTATCTCTACCTGCTGCCAGCCAATGATTCATCCTGCTCAGTGTCGGGAAGTGACTTGGTGGCTATCAGTTTGAACCCTTTTTCAGCCTTGCTCTGGTCCGACGGCGTAAGTTCAAATAAGCACTTTAGTACATTTGAAATGGCTATCAGCGCAGACTCATCCCCTTCAATCAGTTCAAGCTCCAGTTCACAAATGGGGCTTGAATTATTTCCTGATTTGACCGATCCCCGGTCAAGTGCTGCCTCAACCCTGGCAAAAGGGCTTTGCCAGACCAGTAGCCAGCGAGTGCGATAGAAATCAGTAGTAAATAAGGGCTTCAGCTGTGCTACGGATATATCACTGAGTTCAGCGGGCCAGAGAGCAGGCAAAACCTGGCCGTTTAGCCCATTGACACTCAGTGGCCACTCCCATTCGCCACGGCGGGTCAGGCCATTTACGCTTTCCCCTCTGGTTTTCAGGGCCTGGGTTTTCAGGGTCTGGATATACTGCCCATTCACTTCACGAATCCGCAGAGCAACTTTGGCCTGATTGAGTCTCAGGTCTGGCGTATCAAAGTAAGTATTTCCCAGATGAAGTGTCTCTGGTGGCTTTATTGCATGTTCCTGCCAGAATGGGTGACTTTTCAGCAGCTCAATCTGATGTGCAGGCACAGAAAGCTTTAACTCGGTTTCCTGCCCCATCTTCTTACCCACAATCTTATCCATCATGTTACCCACATATTTACCCACAAACTTACTCACAAATTTATCCACAGAACGACAGATAAATTCTATGTAACTGAGAAATTATATAAAAATCATAGGGTCATGTGCGATGAAGCCGGGTACTCTGTCCGTCAGAATATGGGTAGATGTGCAAGAAGTGAAACTGCCTTCTATAATCAGGCGTTCAACCGGATGGATTTGAAAAATGCCTACCAGCAACATACTGGCGAGTGTTTTTGGCCGCTCACCCATAGGACCTATTCAAAAGCATATTACCACTGTTCATGAATGTGCGTCACAGCTGGAGCCATTCTTTCAGGCAGTGTTTGCTAAAGAGTGGGAGACTGCTTATGACATTCAGCAAGAAATCATCAAATTTGAGCACGAAGCGGATGCCATCAAGCGAAGTATCCGTTTGTCTCTTCCCAAAAGTCTTTTTCTACCCGTTCCCCGTACCGATCTGCTGGAGATTGTGACCGTTCAGGATAAGGTGGCTAACCGTGCCAAGGATATCGCAGGTCTTGTGGTAGGACGAAAGATGATTATTCCTGAATCAATGCATGAAGCATTTATTACTTATGTACGCCGTACAATTGCCACATCTGCGCAGGCATTGAAAGCTATTCATGAGCTGGATGGGCTTCTGGAGACGGGTTTTCAGGGGCGGGAAGTCGATCTGGTGGAAAAAATGGTTGAAGAGCTGGACAACATTGAGAGTGAGACTGACAAGGATCAGGTAAAAATACGCCGTATGCTGTTTGACCTTGAGCAAACACTGCCACCGGTGGAAGTCATGTTTCTGTACAAAACTATCGACTGGGTAGGTGATCTTGCGGATCGGGCTTCCCGTGTTGGTAGTCACCTCCAGTTGTTGCTGGCCCGTTAACTGAACCGGATGCAGACTGATGAGTATTATCGCTGAATATGGCACAGTTTTCCTGATTCTGGCTTGTCTTTTTGGGTTTTTCATGGCGTGGGGGGTTGGTGCCAACGATGTCGCTAATGCCATGGGAACTTCGGTTGGATCGGATGCCCTGACGGTAAAACAGGCAATTTTAATTGCTGTGTTGCTGGAGTTCACTGGTGCTTACCTGGCAGGTGGATCGGTCACGGATACGATACGCAAGGGGATTATTGATCCCTCCATGCCTCTTCTGGTGGAGAACCCCAACCTGCTGGTCTATGGCATGCTGGCCTCACTGCTGGCCGCTGGAACCTGGTTGCTGGTTGCCACTCATTACGGCTGGCCAGTGTCCACTACCCACTCCATTGTCGGAGCCATTGTTGGTTTTGCTGCTGTTGGCATCTCTGCCGATGCGGTCAGTTGGGGAAAAGTGGCAACCATTGTGGCCAGCTGGGTCGTTTCTCCTCTGATGTCCGGTCTGTTCGCCTTCCTGATTTTTGTCAGTGTACAGAAACTGATTCTCGATACCGACAATCCCTTCAGAAACGCCAAACGCTATATGCCCCTTTACATGTTTCTGGTTGGCTTCATGATGTCGATGGTGACGCTGATTAAAGGCCTGAAGCATATTGGCTTACCGTTGGATTACACCGAAAGCATCGTGCTCTCTCTCATCATCGGCCTGGTCATTATGTTCATTGGCCAGATGGCACTCGCGAAAATCAAGGAAGATGTTCAGGCGGATAAGTCATTTCATTTTTCCAGCGTGGAGAAGGTTTTCGGCGTCATGATGATTTTTACCGCCTGCTCCATGGCTTTTGCCCATGGCTCCAACGATGTTGCCAATGCAGTAGGACCATTGGCAGCGGTTGTCAGTGTAGTTCACAGTGGTGGTGAAATAGCCGGTAAGTCTTCCGTTCCGCCCTGGGTTTTGCTGCTGGGTGCTGTAGGTATTGTTGTCGGATTAGCAACCTGGGGCTATAAAGTCATGGCAACGATAGGGTCTCATATCACAGAACTGACTCCCAGCAGAGGTTTTGCCGCAGAGCTTGCTGCAGCCTCTACTGTGGTAATGGCATCTGGTACTGGTTTGCCGATCTCCACAACCCATACGCTGGTTGGTGCAGTTCTTGGCGTGGGGCTTGCCAGAGGAATCGGCGCTTTGAACCTTCGCGTTATCAGTACCATTTTCATGTCCTGGCTGATCACTCTACCAGCAGGAGCGATTCTGGCTATTATCTTTTTCCACTGCCTTAAACTGTTTTTTGGTTAGGTGTAACTGTTCAGCACCCCCACATAAATCTGGAATTTTCTGATTTTTATACCATCCTCTTAAGCACCTCGACTTTAGAGTTTTAAGAGCACAATAGTTCCGGCGCATAATCTGCTAAAAGCAACCATCCCCAATGACGAAATTCGAGATGGTTGCCATGCTCACTTCAGATCATCAAGTAATCCTCAGGGAGCTCGCTTCATATACAACCTTTCTTGCTGGAGCGCTATCATCAACTGCAGTACCAACGTTCTGCGAACTGCTGTTCGGTTGCATGCTTTCAGCCGACGGCTTTGTTACACAGGCGTTGTTAACAATTGATTTTCATTGTGTGTGGAGCAGCTACCACCACTGGCTATCTCAGGGCAAGTGGCAATGGAAGAACTTGGCACGCCACTTGATCCGTCTGGTCTGCTCCAAAGCTCCTGAGAATCAACCTGTGGTCCTGGGGCTTGATGACTGGGTAATCGAACGGTTTTCCGACAAAGCCCCTGCTTGTCGTACACATCATCAACACAGCAAGAAACGCAATCGGCCGACGTACATCTGGGGGCAGTGTTGGGTTTCCCTGGCCATCATATTTGAGCGGGCTGCAGATGAAGTATTTACCGCCATACCGGTGATCTCATTTCCGACACCAGCTTCAGGTAACACCAGCAAACTGAAAAGGCTCTTTTCGGGTTACAGACTGCTCTGCAATGAAAATTGGCCAAAGGCCTTGATATACAATGCCTTCAGGAAACTGCTGGCTAAATATTGCCAAGCCCTGCCACAGGAGGATTCCAGCCTGATTTATGAAATCAGCAGTCTGCAATACGAAAAGAGCCACTGAAAATTGCCGTGGCCATGCTCAGGGTGGTACGCAATGAAGTGAAGGATCGAGTGCTACGCCTGCTAACCGATTGCTGGTATATGAACTGGACACTGATAAAGCCAGCTCTGGAAATGAACATAGAAGTTGTTGGTCAGATACCTTCAAATCGGGCCCTCTATGCTTTGCCGCCAGCACCCACCGTAAAGAAGCGAGGGCGCCCAAAAAAGTACGGCATCAAGATGACGACAGAACAGGTTAAGAAACTGCCGGAAGAAAAAGCAACAGTATGGATGTACGGCAAATTTCGCAAAATACGTTATCGTACCCTGATCTGTCGCGCCAGATTCCTTAAAGGTCGTGAAGTACGCGTCGTCTGGAGTCGCTTTGAAAATGACAAAGGTCTGACCGAAAGCAGAATATTCATCTCGACCAATCCGGAACTTGAGGGACTGGAGGTGCTTCGTGCCTATTCCCGGAGATGGCCGGTAGAGCCAATGTTTCACCAACTCAAACATGCTTTTGGCTGTTGCCATTTATGGCAGCAGAAATTGCGAACACTGCTTCGATGGATGCATTTGAAAATGGCAGGCTATGCATTATTGCAGTTATTAACCGTTTGTAAAAATCAGGCATGTCTGAATATTTCTCGGATACCCTGGAGAAGCCCGGATACAACCACTGCAGGCATGATGAAAATTGCTCTTTCAGGAATTATTCCGAGGTTCTCTATTCGCAAGGGCTGGAACAGATATAAGCAAAAATATGAGTTCAATTTTCGCGATCTGATCGACCAGTTAATACCGGATAATTCAGAAGCAGCATAACTAAAGGCTTTTAGGCAAAAAACGGAAGTAATAACGAACTTGGAAAAACAGTTCACTGATTTCGGCTTGCTTCACTATAAAAAGCTGACCGAATTATCGTTTTATACAGACTCTAAAGTCGAGTTCATGGTCATACATTCGTTTTTTTTCAGGAGGTGAAGCTGCATAGACCATTCTCTTATTCTTTATACTGTAGAATTCACTGGCAGTTTCTGAAGAGCTAAAATTCCTCGCATTCAGAAACCCCTCGTAACCATATTCATTGACTCTTTCTAGCTGCATATTCTGGTAACTCTTGAACACTCATTCTGGTAACACTTGAACACCCATTCTGGTAACACTTGAACACCTATTCTGGTTTCTTTTGAACACTTTTTGATGATTTCCAGAATCACCGTTCAAGCTTCCAGAAACGCTGTTCAACAGACCATAAACCGGTCTAATACAGCTAACAAATATCTTCTTATGCATTGATTTTCCATAACTTTGGCCGTTCTTATCTGTACCAAGAGAGGGAACCGGCCATGACAGAAAACAGGATTACCATGCGTAAGCTACTAGAAATACTCCGGATGCGGTTTGGCAGCCAACTCAGCTTCCGACAAATTTCCCGCAGTGTACGGGTCAGTGTGGGGACGGTATCCAACTACGTTAAGGCCTTTCAGGAATCGGAATTAAGCTGGCCCCTGGCAGAGGATATATCTGAGCCTGAGCTTATTCAGGCGCTGTTTCCCGATGCCTCGATAGCCAATCGAAAAGGGTTGATTGATCCTGACTGGGCTGAGGTGCATCAGGAACTGAAGCGCAAGGAAGTGACCAAACAACGACTCTGGGAAGAATACTGTCAGGCCCACCCCCTCAATGCCTACAGCTATGCCCAGTACTGTCACCGTTACAATCAGTGGCGTGGTTGTCAAAAGCGATCTATGCGACAGCTGCACAATGCAGGTGAAAAGTTATTTGTTGATTATGCCGGGCCAACCATGCCAATCATCAACCCGGACACCGGCGAAATTGCCCACAATGCCCAGATATTTGTGGCAGTGCTGGGAGCGTCCAACTATACCTACGCTGAAGCGACTCTGTCACAAAAAACAGAGGACTGGCTGGGGTCTCATGAACGGGCCTTTGAGTTCTTTGGTGGGGTGCCAGAAATTGTTGTGCCAGACAACCCAAAGTGCGCAGTTATCAAAGCCTGTCGGTACGAGCCGGATCTCAACCCATCATACCAGCACCTGGCTTGTCACTACCAGGTGGCAGTCATTCCGGCACGCCCCTACAAACCCAAAGACAAGGCCAAAGCAGAAGTCGGTGTACAGGTAGTGGAGCGGTGGATACTGGCCAGGCTTCGTCATGAAATGTTCGTAACTATTCAGCACTGAGCAAAGGCATATTACAGTAATTCCGAACAGCTCTATGAAGTGATTGATATATGTCCATTCCCTGTTTTCTGGCAGACGACAAATAGCTGCGAATCCGTGCAAACATAGAACCACCGTCTGCACTCCTGAAGCAGCCTGAGATTTTCTGCTTTAACTTGACCATTCGAACATCCCGCTCACTGCCATTGTTATCGAAGGGAATGGTAAAATCTGACATGAAGCGCAGTGTCTCAGCCTTGAACTCAGTGAGTCGTTTGAAGAGATTGTAAGCTTTAGTATTCTTGACTTTCTTGCGCTTAAGCTCCTCTCGTTGCTTCTCCATATAGACGACTTCTTTCATTAGAGCCCGCTGAAGCAACCGGTCATAAATCTTCTCGATTCGTTCACAGACAACACTTGGCATCTGTAGCATAC
This sequence comes from Endozoicomonas sp. SCSIO W0465, assembly GCF_023716865.1. Lineage (NCBI taxonomy): Bacteria > Pseudomonadati > Pseudomonadota > Gammaproteobacteria > Oceanospirillales > Endozoicomonadaceae > Endozoicomonas > Endozoicomonas sp. SCSIO W0465. The sequence continues at coordinate 506,042 of NZ_CP092417.1, read as the reverse complement.
CTATGGTCTTAAAGCCCTTGCAGTAATGCCAGGAAAGCCTCAGTAGCTTCATCAATCGCAACGCCAGTTGATTGCTGTCCCTATCAACAACACCCAAAAGCTCCCTCAGGTGATGGGCATTGCAAAGTACGTGAGTTGCCGCATATGCAAAATAGGATTTCCAATGATCATGAACCAGAACGCCTGCAAATGTTAGCAGTATGCCCATCGTGTCCATGGCCTCACGACCTCGCTTTTCAGAATCGGGTAAGGGCCGGTCTTTCTCCAGCCCTCCCCACAGCACCCGGCATGCGGGTCCGCACCGGGCGGTTCAACGATGATGGTGAAACCTGATCCATAAGTCTTTCAATGAAACAAGCCCAATTTTCGCGAGGTAACTGTTATTCAGTGCCTGTTGTACCGCATAGGTTTTACTCAGACGGTAATACCCTTTGCTGCTGGCTGCGATCTTGGCGGCGTTAATTTTATCAACGCCTAACCTGACCAGATTCTTAAAACGGGTTTTCGGCTTGCGCCATTGCTTCAGAAAGCAGCAACGGATTCGCCGACGTATCCATTGATCCAGCAGGGGAATTGGTCGGTGATATTCCGATAACCGGAAATACCCCATCCAACCCCGGATATATTGTGCCAATTTGCGTAACCGATGTTGCATTGAGACACCCCAGCGACGACTGGTCAACTTGAGTATCCGGTATTTGAATCGGTCCAGACACTTCTGGGCCCAGCGAACTTTCTTCCCTGTGAAGGTGAAACTCAGGAATTCGCTTTCTGTTGCTTTCACAACTTTACTTTTCCGGGAGTTAATCTTCAGTTTCAATTTGCGTTCAATGAATTGGGTAATGCTGTGCATCACCCGATCCCCTGCACGCTGACTTTTGACGAGAATCACAAAATCATCACAGTATCTTGCAAAGCAATGACCCCGATATTCAAGCTCCTTGTCGAGTTCGTCGAGGACCACATTAGACAGCAAGGGTGATAAAGGCCCACCCTGTGGCATGCCAACCCTGGTCGGGTAGACATTGCCCTCAATCATGACACCGGAGCGCAGGTAGCTACCAATCAGTTTCAGAAGGCGTTTGTCGCGGACCTTACGGGAGACCCTCGACATCAAAACGTCGTGATTAACCGTATCAAAGAATTTACTCAGATCAACGTCAACAGCGTAATGAAGCCCCCGGTTGATCAACTGCTTAACCTGACGGACTCCGTCGTGTGCTGACCGTCCCGGTCGGTAGCCGAAGCTGTTTGGAGAGAAACCCGGATCAAAGACAGGGGTCAGCACCTGCACAATGGCCTGCTGTATGACCCTATCCATCACGGTAGGGATTCCCAGCAAACGCTCACCGCCGTCCGGCTTTTCTATAACATGTCGGCGCACGGGTGATGGCTGGTAGGTTCCGTCCAATAAGGCTTGACGCACTGAAGGCCAATGCTGTTTGGCAAAGTCTGGATAAGCTTCAATAGTGACTCCATCAATACCCGGAGCACCCTTGTTGCTTTTGACCTGTTTCCATGCACTTGCCAGATTAGCCGGTTCAAGTACGCAATTTAGTAGATCATGGTTCAAAGCTGGTTAAAGATTCTGTCGCCAAGTACGGTGAGTCGCCGGACGGCTGCATCGCCTTGAGGGAATCAGTCTCCTCTTTGTCGTCGATGTTCGGCCCTTCGCTAACGACTTCCCATCCGTTAATGGCTTCTGTCGTACAGCTACTATGGCCTCTGCTGACTTCTGTCCAATCACCACGCGGAGTTACCTCTGCTGGCGCTATTGGTTGCCATCGGGTTTGCTCGAACAGGATGATGAGACCTGTTCGCCGAGCCTGTTGTAACCAGTGGCTGAGAACTGGGAATTACCAATCGCATGTTGAACAGATCTCCCCGGATAAGGACATGAACTTTCAGTGCACAACCGCCGCATTTACCGTGTCTCACGAACCATAGGGCTTTGTGATCCTTGGCTCACTCGCCCAGAGACTCAGCCTTATATGCGATTTCTGTACGTCGGCTCGCACCTTTGCACTCAGACTGCCTCCGCACAGCCCCTCGCGGGACTGCACTTGCCTTAAGCTAGTGGTTGTCATCAGCAGGCGTCTTTACCGCCAGTCAGATGTAGGTTCTCCCACAGGGGACTTTCACCCCATCAGTTCATGCCCATGCCGGGCGTACCAAGTAGTAGAGCGTCCATTGTTCATCCCGCATAACGTGTAGCCAGTGCAAAGAGCCCTCGGCCCGCATACCCGTTTCATCGGCTCCGGCAACAGACGATTCCCGCAAGGCGTCACGAATAACCTCTTCAGTAGAAGCCAGATTTTCATAGGTTCTGGCCACAAAATTGGCGACAGTGCCTGCACTTACACTCATTTTATAGAGAGTATTAAAATACTCTGACACGCGCTTAAAAGGCAGGAAATGGTATTGGTTAAGATAGACGGCCATAGCCTGTGTGGCTGAGCCATATTGTGCGGCAGCGGTAACACCTTCCGGGAATTCAGCCTGATTCCGACAACCACAAGTGCAGATTTTTACTTCAGCTCTATGGGCCGTTACTTCAAATTCACCCGGTCTCCCTGGTTCAAACACCTGTCGTTCAATATATTTGACCGGCTCACTATCAAGAAGAGACGCCTGACATTTATTGCATTCTTTAACCGGAAGGTACTCAATATAGTCAGGGATATCGACCTGTTTAAGACAAGTGCCCTGATGCCCTTTCTTTCCACCGGCTTTATTACCAGAAGACTGTCTCAGACTTTTAGGATTGGGTTTTTCATCCGATGGATCGGTACCTTTATCTGCGGAAAGGTCGTCAGAATGATCTGGAGAATTACTGTTTTTACAAGGTTTTTGATAACCATCAGACGATGGCGGCTTGCTGCTGTTTTGACTGTTCTTGCCAACCTTTTCTTCCAATTCTCGACATCGCTCTTCCAGACAGGCAACTCTCATCCGCAGCTCTGCATTCTCTTTCAAGAGAATCTCAGCCGACATAGTTGCGGGTAGTTCTGGAATCATGCTGGCGAATATTGTGGAAAAATGGTGCTTAAGAGGATGGTATAAAAATCAGAAAATTCCAGATTTATGTGGGGGTGCTGAACAGTTACAAATGTTCTTTACCCTGGCAGAGCTGAACCTGCGGATACGTGAGCTGTTAATCGAACTGAACCTGAAGCCCTTTAAGCAGTTGCCAGGAACGCGACGTAGTGCGTTTGAACAACTGGATGAACCAGCCCTCAAGCCACTGCCGAAGCAATCTTTTGTGTTCGCTGAGTTTATCAAGGCCCGGGTGAATGTGGATTATCATATTATCTGCAAGGGGCACGCCTACTCGGTTCCCCATCAGCTTGCCAGGCAGGAAGTAGAAGTACAGGCGACTGAGCACTGCGTCACGATCTACGCTAACGGTAAAGTGGTGGCCAGCCACGCTCGCAAGCACACACGTGGATTTACGACGTTAGCAGTTCATATGCCGGAACGACATCGTCACCATCAGGATTGGACGCCTGAGCGTTTACTTAACTGGGCTAACGACATTGGTCAGGAAGTCTATTGTTTTATTCAATCACTGCTGGATAGCAAGGAGCATCCTGAACAAGCCTATCGAGCTTCATTGGGGCTGCTAAACCTGCAGCGGGAATATGGAACTGAACGACTCAACAACGCCTGCGCCCATGCCAGGAACATCGGGGGTTATCGGTTAAAAAATGTCCGATCAATCCTCCAGTCAGGCAAAGACCTGATGCCATTGGAGCCACAGTTAAAACAAACGACAGGTCCCTTGCATGATGATCACGAAAATATTCGTGGCGCTATTTGCTATCAATAACCGGAGGCGAACATGATCAATGAAACACTGGCTCGCCTTAGGTCACTGCGACTGACCGGAATGGCAGATGCCCTCAATCAACAGCTGGACCAGCCGGGCACCTACAGTAGCCTTAGCTTTGAAGAACGACTGTCGTTGCTTACTGAGCAGGAAGAAACAGAGCGAAACAATAAACGTCTGGCTCGGCTGCTCAGAAGCGCCCGGTTTAAACTGGCTGCCCGGATACACGACATTGACTATGAACACCCCAGAGGTCTCAAACAGAACCAGATGGCCAGCCTGTCTGGAGGAGGCTGGCTTGACCGGTACAGGAACCTGTTGATCACCGGACCTTGTGGTTCCGGTAAGAGCTACCTGGCCTGCGCCCTTGGGCACATGGCTTGTCTGAAAGGCTACAGTGTCCGGTACTATCGGATGTCCAGGCTACTGGATGAACTGATCCTTGCCCACGGTGATGGCAGCTACAGCAGGCAGTTGAAACAACTGGCAAAAGTAGACTTGCTGATTCTGGACGACTGGGGCCTGGAACCACTGACGCAGCAACAAAGGAACGATCTGCTGGAAGTCATGGATGACAGGCACGAGCAAGGTTCCACGTTGGTTACCAGTCAATTGCCCACCCGGAAGTGGCATGCCAGCATTGGTGATGAAACTCTGGCCGACGCCATTCTTGACCGGCTTATGCACAATGCCCACCGGATTGAACTCAAAGGCGAATCCATGCGCAAAAAGCTTGGAAAATTGGACGCAGTTGAACACCTGGTCTAAAAATCACACTGGGCAATGTGTAAGGAGTTCAGGGTGTTCAAATGAAACAGAATAGGTGTTCAAGTTAACCAGAATACGCACTAGCCAATCGTCATAACTCCAGCGTGGTCTCAAAGACATAAAAAAACCATACTCCTCTCCGCATCGTGTTGTGGGTCAGAGTATGGTTGAGTTTCAGGAAGTTGCCAGAATAATTTAGGACTTACGCATTGACAACAGGCTCTAAAATTTGATAATGCCAAAAAACAGATGTCTTCAGGGATGAAAGTGAGAACTACCACTCGACCGACCACTGCACGATGCACTCTTGCAAAATACATTGGCTTTTTGATTAGTGAGCCAAAATCATCAACATGCACAAGACTGGCCGAGGTTACCGACTTTTCTCACGATAGCGCAAACCGCTTTCTTAAGCGTGAAAACTATCAGCCCAAAGATATGTACGATGAAGCAGTCAAAAGTTTAAACCCTATTGGCGGCACCCTGAGCGTTGATGACAGCGTGCTCGACAAACCTTATAGCTACTCCGTGGCACTGGTTGGCCACTTTTGGTCGGGTAAACATCACCGAGTGGTTAAGGGAGTTAACCTCATCACCCTTTATTACACCGACGTATCCGGGCGCCATATGCCGGTGAATTACAGGATATACGACAAATCGGAAGACAAGACAAAAAACGACTACTTCCGTGAAATGTTGATTGAAGTGCTGGTATGGGGGCTGAAGCCAGCGTTCGTTACCGGTGACTCCTGGTACAGCTGCACGACTAACCTGAAGACGATTAAAAACCATCAGACTGGGTTTATGTTTGCCGTTGAGAAAAACAGGACAGTATCACTGGAAAAAGGTAAATGGCAGCAGGTTCAACACCTCGACATCCCCGACAATGGTCTGGATGTATGGCTCAAAGACTTCGGTAAGATCCGGTTGTTCAGGACGATGCTAAAAGACCAGCGTCGCCACTACGTGGTTTACTTGCCAGAGGAAGTCCCTTTTGAACGCAATGACTTCAAGCAGATCCATGACCAGCACTGGCAGATCGAACAGTTTCACAGGGCGATCAAGCAGGTTTGCCATATTGAGCACTTTCAGGTTCGCAGCGAACGACCCGTCAGAAACCATATATTTGCTGCAATTTTAGCTTTTGTTTATCTCCAGAAAATGCAGATAGAGCAGGAGTTTACGAATATTTATCAGCACCAACGGGGGCTGTTTAAAGAGACAATAGGCGCTTTCATTGAGAGTTTTGCAAAGGGGAAGGATCACCTCCTACCAAAATTTATCGGTGTCATCAATGCGTAAGTCCTATAATTATGAGTTGCCAAAACATTTACCTGATTACCACTGATCGTACGTCATGACACAGGGAAAGATAATTTAAGAATATACGTGCAGCTTTTCATTCTTTATGTCTATAACCCGGTAAAGAAATAATAGAACCTCTCCAGTATTACCGGTGGAGCAGGCATCATGACGGCTTGTTCTCCAGATTATCAACTAAATTCGGTTTCATAACCGCTCCGAACAAGCAAAGACCCACATCATCATTCGAAATAATGATATTAATACGTCAACTGACTTTCAATTATCGGTTGATGGCTAACCCGGTTTCCACTGGACGTCTGGCAGTTTGAGAAGTCGATCCGGCATCGGTGCTGTATTGACTGCAGCCCGACCTAGCCTTGAGATCATTGAAGGCATATCAAAACGCCGGTTAAACCGATAGTTGAACTCTGATAGATAACGGCCCAGATGCTTGGGGTCGAGCTTATGGTAAGTACCGGTAATCGCTGTTTTCACGTTTCCCAGCATGGTATTTACCCAGGTGAACAACTCATTCTCCATGGATGCATGCCCACCACCGGTAATGATGGCTGTGTGCTGGCATCCGGCATCTTCAATACCCCGGAAACAGGACAAGCCATCGCTGACGGCCCGGACACCCTTTTTCAGGGCATGTTCTGCCCACTCCTGAATGGTTTTTCGCCGGAAGTTATCAACGGCATTGAACTTCATGTAGATAGGGTGGTTATCAGCATCTGTCTGAACTGCGGCCACGAAGGGGGCTTTGTTCTCTGAGCCTCTGCCCCGGCGGCCTCCGTGGCGCTCTCCGCCCCAATAGGCGTCATCAATCTGAACAAAACCACTCAACTGCCAGCTGTTATCTCTTTCCATCATGACCTGCATGAGTTTGTGTTTCATGCGCAATGCGGCATTGTAGGAAATGCCAAGTTGTCGATGAAGCGTCAGGCAAGAAATCCCCGCTTTATTCTGGGTGACGAGATAGATACCCAGAAACCAGGTAGCTAGAGGCAGCTTTGTTGAGTCAAAGATAGTGTTACTGGTAAGCGAGGTTTGGCAACGGCAGCAATTGCACTGGAATTCAGCTTTCCGGTGAAGCTTGCAGAAACTGCGGGAGCCACACTTCGGGCATTGGAAGCCATCTGGCCAGCGCCAAGAGGACAGCGCGTTCTCACACTGCTCTTCACTGCCGTAATTAGCCAGAAATTGCATAATGCCAAGGCCTTTTTGGAACTGAATGGTGTTTTTACACATCAGTTTTACCTCCAAAACACATGACTATCGACGTTTATTATAGCAGCTGGCTCACGACGTAGGGTCGGTGGTAATCAGGAACATTTATGAGTTGTCAAAACAATTATCCTCCTCGAATAACACTCATCGCATAGTAACAAACTCTTCAGCAGAGGTTGGGTGGATGGCAACGGTATTATCAAAGTCAGCTTTGGTAGCCCCCATCTTTAAAGCCACGGCAAACCCCTGGAGCATTTCATCGGCACCATGTCCAATCGCATGGATTCCGACGATTTTCTCTTCCGCACCCACAGTGACCAGCTTCATCCGCGATGGCTGGCGATGACTGGTCAATGCGCTGTACATCGCCGTAAACTGGCTGGTGTACACTTTGACATTCTCCTCACCGTACTCATCACGAGCAGCCTGCTCACTTAAACCCACGGTACCGATAGGAGGATGGCTGAAGACGACGGTGGCCACATTGTCGTAGTTCAAATGCTCATCCGGCTTATTATTGAACAGGCGCTCTGACAGGCGACGGCCTGCTGCAACGGCAACCGGAGTCAATTCAATTTTGCCGATGTTGTCACCCACGGCATAAATTCCATCAACATTGGTGTTCTGATATTTATCAACAGAAATGTAACCTCGGTCGTCCATCGTAACACCTGCTGCACCAAGGTTAATACCAGAGGTATGCGGCTTACGGCCTATAGCCCAGATCACCGTATCAACGTTCAATGAGTTACCGTTTTCCAAATGAACAGTCAGACTTCCATCGTCCTCTTTAACAACTTCTTTTGGTACTGAGTGGGTATGCAGCTGAGGGCCTTCGGACGCCATCACTTCCACCAGCGTATCTGACAACATCTCTTCAAAATTACGCAATGGTTTGTGTTTACGAACCAGCAGATGCGTTTCACTGCCCAGGGCGTGTAACACACCGGCCAGTTCAACGGCAATGTAACCTGCCCCCATTACAGCCACCCGGCCGGGGCGCTCAGTCAACTCAAAGAACCCATCGGAATCGATACCGTATTCTGCTCCGGGAACCTCTGGAATCAGGGGCTCACCACCGGTTGCAATGGTGATATGGTCTGCTGTGTAGTGCTCTCCATTCACCTCTACCGTTTTGGCATCAACAAATCGTCCATAGCCGTTTAGTACGGTAATTTCATTATTACCCAGGACCCGTTCATAAGAAGCATGTATGCGACTGATGTAAGCCTCGCGACTTTCAACGAGCTTACTCCAGTTAAATGATTTCAACTGCTCGTCAGTACTGATATCAAATCCGTAGTCAGGCCCATAACGGCAAGCATCAGCAATTTGTCCGGCGAACCACATGGCTTTCTTGGGAACACACCCTACATTGACGCAGGTACCTCCCAGATACTTTGCCTCTACCAGCGCCACTTTCTTACCGTACATAGCCGCACGATTTGCTGAAGCGATACCACCGCTTCCACCACCGATAACCAGATAATCAAAGTGGTTTGATATCATCATTTTATTGTCCTGATCATTGCAAAGCCGACAGAAGCCTGCCCGGGGAAAATCTCTGATTACTCTATAAGGTCAAACTGCCTGATCTAAAGTATCAATGTGCATTTGATACCTATCACGCAACATGAGCAACCCTCTTTATCATTTGAAATGGCCAACCCATATTTGTTACGTATATTCCGAAAATTGCATCCAGGGGGTAAATGCAGTAACTGAGAAACAATACCAGGCATCTATCCATAAAGTACTAGTGCAGCAAGCTCTAATACCCGTACAACTTCATACCTGTGATGGTCGATCCTTATCAGTCCACTTAAAAGGCTTGGCCATTTTCTCAGTAAAGAAGTCCACAAACCAATGGCGATGACTTAAGGCCTCAACCCTAATAATTCAAGGCTCACTCGGAAAGAAGCAACTATAAAAAGTCACAAGCCTGAATATTTTCCTTCCGAGCAAGTCATGAACAAGTGTAGCCAAGAGTTCCTTTGCTTTGCAGATGATTGCCTTCACCAATTTGCACAGACTGACAACGCTGAGCTTTCATTAATTCTTATCTCTTCTTACTTTTACTCGGCATGAATTAATAACGTCGCCGGCTGTTTTGACCCCTGAAAGCCGATTTTCGGCTTGGCAATCAATTTTCGGGCGCTATTGCGGCAATCTTGTTCAACGCCAAATAATGCCGAGGGTTGTTCAGTAATCCGGGTTTCTCCCATGGGTTCGGAGATGGCTAAATCCACACCGTTGGCTCCGCTGGAGGCCAGGCTGAATTGGGACAGGCCGCCACGCCCTGAGACACATAGAGAGACCGGGCGATCAAAACGCAGCGTGCTGGTTGGGATAATGGCCGGATTGCCGTCTTCATCCATTGCACTCTCATCCACAATGGCAACCTGAGATTTCAACGACGGGTAAACGATGAGCGTGATAGAAAATGAGCCGGTGGAGGTGTTACCCGGTTTTCCCTGAGAGGCTGCCTCAACGTTAGTCAACCAACTGACGGCAAACATGCCGGTTAAGAAAAGTACGCCAATTCCCTGGCGTAGAGATGGATTCCGTTTCATGATGTTACTGCCTTACTGCTACATTCTGTTTTCAGTATAGGTAGTGTGGAATAGGAATCTCTGACCTTACGTCTTGTCAGGTTTCCTTATATCGGGAGTATGCTTTTTAACAAATCTTTAGCTCAAGCCAGCCTGCTGACGTCGACAAAAATAAGCACCGGGAACGGGAACTAAATAGATAGACAGAAGTCGAATAGACTTTACAATCAGAGATCGGGGCAATAGATATGCAGGGAATAACTTCAGCCAACAACCCTAATAATCAGCAATCACTTAATCAACTCCCGGCCGACAATTGCTCTATCTGTCACTCTGCTTTTGCCGGATGCGAAGTGAGGGTTACCGGAGCATGTAACCATAAGTTTCACGTAATCTGTCTGAGGGGTTGGCTATCGAGTAATACTACCTGTCCTTTATGCAAAAGGGAGGTTCAACCAGCGTCTGCCATGCCCGATCATCCCGAACCGTTGGAAGATAAGCCATTGGACCGAGAATTAATAAGACGCATCTCAGAAATGTGTCACCAGAGGGGAGGCCCCAATGACAACGCTGTGAACAGGTTTCTTAGCCTTCCCGCCCCATATTGGAATCCATAATTGGATGAATAAAGAACAATCCCTGATTTTGTAGGGAACTAAATTGATATACAGAAATTCGAGACAAGAGATATGCAGGCCATAACGCCACCCAACAGCCCAAATAATCAGTCATCACCTTATCAACTTCCGACTGATGATTGCTCGATTTGTCACATGGCTTTTGCCGGAAGTGAAGTCAGGGTTACCGAACCATGCAACCATATGTTTCACACAACCTGCCTGACGACTTGGCTATCGCGTCATACAACCTGTCCTTTATGCAGAACCAGTCTCAGGGAAAGGGCAGCACAACCAGTGCCTGCCATCATCGACAATCCTGAACTGCCAGTGCTTGTCATCATCGGTAATCCCGAACAGATGGAGGACTCCTCACTTGACCTCGTCCGGGCCATCGCACGCGCCATCACACGCAATGATAATGGTTATTCCACCCTAGATGTTATCCTCCAGAGGATGAATGAGTCTTTCAATATACGGCGCTGATTCGAATTTGAACCACTTAAACGACTAAATTAGGCTTTAAAGCGAATGGTTAAGCCCGTAAATGGCTTTATGAGATCATATGCCTGTAGCTCTTTTATTGTGTGCTTAATCAATCAGCTCTTCTTTTATTGGCGCTGAGGGTCTTTCCACTGACGCTGAAGCCCCTTCCACGGAGGTTGGTGGCTCCGGATTCAGCTCCTTGATCTTTCGGGTGAGCGTATTTCGCCCCCATCCCAGCAACTCTGCAGCATCTTTTTTACGGCCGCCGGTATGGACCAGTGCGGATTCTATAGCAATGCTTTCAAAGTCTGGCACCGCCTGATCCAGAATACCGACATGACCCGCTGCCAGCTCATGATCACACCATTGGCGGAACAGTTGCTGCCAGCTACCATCATTGGTTACCGACCCGGAGATACTGTCCCCTTTATCTATCAACTCGGGCGGCAAATCAGAAACAAGCACTTCCCGACCAGAGGCCATCACCGTTAACCAGCGGCAGGTGTTTTCCAGCTGTCGGACATTACCTGGCCAGGCCAGTGTGCTAATGTAACTGGCGGTTTCCGGATGAAGGACTTTTGGCTCTACTTCAAGCTCTTTGCCAGCCTTATCCAGAAAGAAACGCGCCAGTCCTGGAATATCTTCACGTCGATCCTTAAGCCTTGGCAGATGTACCCGGATAACATTCAGTCGGTGAAAAAGGTCTTCCCGGAACTTGCCTTCTGCCACCAGTTTTTCAAGGTGCTGATGAGTCGCGGCAATAATACGCACATCCGCTTTAACAGGCGTGTATCCGCCCACGCGGTAAAACTCACCATCAGCCAGCACGCGCAGTAAACGGGTCTGGGTATCGGCGGGCATATCGCCAATTTCATCCAGAAACAGGGTGCCACCACCGGCCTGTTCAAAGCGTCCACGGCGCATGCCACCAGCACCGGTAAATGCCCCTTTTTCATGACCAAAGAGTTCAGATTCAATCAGGTCCCGGGGAATCGCAGCCATATTCAACGCAATAAAGGATCGGTCCGCTCGCGGGCTATGGCGATGCAGCGCTCTGGCGACCAGCTCTTTGCCCGTTCCGGATTCACCATTAATCAATACGGTGATGTTGGAATGAGACAAACGGCCAATGGCACGGAACACTTCCTGCATGGCGGGGGCTTCACCGATAATTTCCGTTGACTCATCTCCTGGTAGGGAGGTCTCCTGCGTCGGCGTTTCAGCCAGTTGCTGCTGACGATGCTCCTGACCACGCTTAACCAACGCCACTGCCTCATCAATATCAAAAGGCTTTGGCAAGTATTCAAAAGCACCGCTCTGGTATGATGATACTGCACTATCCAGGTCAGAATGGGCCGTCATGATAATAACGGGGATATCGGGTTGCCGCTCATGAACCGCCTTCAACAGCTCCAGACCGCTCATGCCCGGCATGCGGACATCACTGATCAACACTGCCGGCTCATTATGTTCCAGCGCAGCCAATACTTTTTCCGGCGCATCAAAAGACTCTGTTTCAATGCCTGCTGAATTGAGGGCACGCTCCAGAACCCAGCGTATCGCCTGATCATCATCCACGATCCAGACTTTCCCGTCCTTCAAGCCATTCAAACTCATACTTCACTCCTGTGATATATCTAGGAGGCTGTCCGAGAACTAGCTATTGAAAAAACGAAAGCTTCAGCATTTTCTTGGCTGATCAAATATTGACCTAAATTTAGCCTGTTTTGGGGTAAAAATTGCGTTTTTTACCCTTTTGCTTGCCTTTATGCTGCCATTTTAAGCCTTTTTGCTTCTTCAAGACGGATTGATCCCGTTGAAACCGATTTGACAATTTTTTTGAAATTATAAGCACTGCAGACCAGTGAAAATTCTCCAGCCACTTTTTCCTTACCCCGGACACTGAACCCTCTGAATCCTGAGTTCTTGATTTGGCCAAAAGGCGGTTCCGCAATCACCTTGCGACGCTCATAAACCGCTTTGGCCTCTTTGGTTTCCATTTTGCGGTTCATCGCCTGGCGTATGGCTTCGTGGCGGTCTGTGCGAATCACTTTCCCCGGGTCTTTGTTGTCGTCACCACTGCACCTTTTACGTAACGGGCAATCCCGGCAGATATCTTTACTGACGCGGTAGCTTTTGTGTTTTGCTTTGCTAGCCGTGTTATAAATCAGCTTCTCACCGGCAGGGCAGGTAAAGCTGTCGTCTGCTTCATGGTAAATAAAATCCGCTTTGACAAACTTTCTGTCAGAGTCTTCCAGTCCCTCTGTTGCAGGCTTCTCCTGTCGATCCGTAGCCATGTAAGCGTCAATGTTCGCATCATCAAACGCTTGCAGGTTGGGCCCTGAGTAATAGCCATTATCCTCACTCATTTTGCCAATGGACGCGTTATCTGTTGCTTCTGCAATGGCTTCAAGTGCAGGCTTTACTTCCTGCTTGTCATTGGCATGCTGGCTGATGTGCTGGCCAACAATGATACCATTATCGCTGTCGACGCTGATCTGGGCGTTATAACTGTACTGATAGCCACTGCCTTTTTTACCCATGATCCTGGCATCATGATCAGCAAAGCTGATTTGCTTTTTGTCGTCTATCGGCTTATCGGGATTCAGGGCCTGTTCCCGTTCTTCAAGCGCTTTTTTGGCCTCCTGGATTTTCTCTAACCGTTCCTGCTTGAATTGCAAGTCTTCAGGAATGCTGTAGCCAGTCTCCTGCTGATAAGCATCGTCCTCTTCACTGTCACTGGTTTCGGCTTTTTTAATCAGGGCCTCAACTTCAGCCATTAATTCAGCTTCTTTGGCCTTAAGTCGTGCGTAGCTCATGGCCTTATGCTTTGATGAGTCGGCTTTGAATTTGGAACCATCAAGAGCGATGTGGCCCAGCGAGGCCATCTGTAGTTCCCGGGCGAGCAGCACGCTCTGTTTGAAACTGCTTTTAAAAAAGGTGGCCTGGTTTTTACGAAAGTCACTGAGCACCCGGAAATTTGGGCAGTGCTGTTTGGCGATATACATGAAAGCCAAGTCCTGATTGCAGCGCCGTTCAATCTCCCTGGAGCTGAACACACCATGGCTATAGGCATAGATCAGGATCGATATAATCAGTCGTGGGTGGTAGGCATTCTGGCCAAGATGGTGATACTGCTTTTCCACTTCAGAGGTGTCGATATGCTTGAAGATATCTTCAAAAACGAAGCAATCATGATCTGGTGGCAGCAGGTCGAAGATGTTCGATGGGAACATCAGGTGCTGGTCAAAATCAGCAGGGTTATCTTTGAATTTGATTGATGACATCCGTTTCGGCAACAATAAAGTGGGCAGAAGATGCCTGATTATACTTAATCAGGCTATTCTCGGACAGCCTCCTAGGAGGCTGTCCGAGAATAGACTGCCCTACTGCGGTGGCAGCAAATTGGTCTAAAAATTCCGTTTTGTTCGGCAAATAGCCCCGCTATTCACCTCACAAAACGAAATTTTTATCCTCAATTTTCTGCCATCCTCGCTACGGGCGCTATTCTCGGTCAGCCTCCTAGCGATAGCGGTTCTCTGATTATGGGTAAGAACACGTTAAAAATGGTTTCGCCCGGCTTACTCTCACACTCAACCAGCCCCTGATGCAGGCTGATGATTGACTGTGCCATGGGTAACCCCAGACCCGTTCCATCGGCACGACCACTGATCATGGGGTAGAAAATATTATCGATCAGATCAGGAGGTATACCTGGCCCGTTATCAATAATTGATAAGTGACAAACCAGCCGCTGCCGCTGGGTACCGATGGTAAATTGCCGGGCAATACGGGTTCTCAGCGTGATCCGGCCTTCACAACGGGGCATTGCCTGATCAATGGCCTGCATGGCATTGCGCACCAGGTTCAGAATGGCCTGTATCAGCCGTTCAAAGTCTCCCGGTATGTCGGGAATACTTGGGTCATAGTCTCGCTTGAGTCTGAGTTCTCCACCGGTTTCGGCATTGATTAACTGGATTACCCGTTCAAGTACTTCGTGAATATTCAGGTCTGCCATCTTCGGTGGCTGCAGCGGACCCAGCATCTGGTCGACCAGGTCACGCAGCCGATCCGCCTCCCGGATAATAATATCGGTGAATTCGTTAAGCCCCTGGTCATCCAGTTCCCTGGCCAGTAGCTGAGCCGCACCACGAATACCACCAAGGGGGTTTTTCACTTCATGGGCCAGCCCCCGCACCAGGATTCTGGAGGTTTCCTGTTTGGCTATCAGCGACTCTTCCCGTGAAATTTTCTGGACCCGATCACGGGGATTGATTTCCAGAAGCAGCCTTGCTTCCCCGCAGTTGATCGGTGAAATGCTGTAATCCACGTTAATCATCTCACCATTGATGGGAAAGTCGGTTTCCCGGCGGGTAAACTGCTGATTCTGTCCAAGACTGCGATCCAGGTCTGCCTTGAAGTTTTCTTCAGGAATCACGGTAGTTACCGGCTGGTTCAGAACCCTTTTCAAACTGGTATCCAGCAGGTTTTCTGCCGCCGGATTCAGGGTAACCACCCTGAACTCCTGATCGAGCACTATCACCACGGTATTCAGGTGATCCAGAACAATGTTTTGCATTGTTCCTGTTTCAGGGGTTGTCTCTACTAAAGAGCCCGATAAAAGCTGCTTCATGGTCAGGTCTTGTTATTACGTTTATACCCGTAGCTTTTGGGTATATCGTTCATTTTTGAAGAAAATGGCATCGAGTATTGTGAAAGCAAAATTCAAACCACCCTGGATAGAAAACCAGACTTTTTGCAACTAAACGTCCAAGCGGCCTGAGGTTCAATTTCTCCAGTCCATGCCAATGTAAACCACTCAAAAGATGTTTAAACGATAATTCCGGCTTATTAACTTTCAATTGCACCATAATAGTGCATTCTGATCATCAGAGCATCAGGTTTATGGCGTTTAAGTTAGAGGCAATTTTGTGGTTGAAGGGGAAAACCTGTGGTTCACTCTCCCCCCTTTTTAGTGCCATCAGGAGGCAGGAGGGTTTATAGAGACTGCGGGAGTGTATATGGTTCGGTGTACATGGATCGTATTGCTGGAAGACTTAATAACGTTGGCCTGGTTATCAATGATCTCCACAGTAAGGTTGTGGGTTCCACGATCTACATTCTTGAGTTCAAAGGTTAACTTTCTCCGGGACTCTCCTACAACCTGACCATTAAGCAGCAGGCGCACTTTGTGACCCGCAAGGATTTTTGGCGCTGTCGCAATTTTTACCATGAAATTTTCCTGGGTACGCACCGTGGCATCATCGGCTGGCTCTATAATCTCCAGGCTGGAGTAAAGCTCTCTGCTCGGTTTTTGAGCAGATTTTAATGGTTCAGGCTCACTCCCCGGTACTGGAGAAATTGGCGTAATCGGGCGTAACTTGACCTCTTCACTGGGCTGATCTGCAGGGCGCGAGTCAGTAAAGGTCACATTTCCGTCCTTATCCACCGTTTTATAGATAGCGCCAAAAGCAAACTCCATGGATACCAAAGGCAGAATAACCGCCAGAAAAGACCGAACCATTACCTCTTTTATATTCATGAGCCTCTTGCCCCGGATGAAGTTTTACACGACCTGTATCGTGTTGAACACTGGTTAGCTTAATAGTTACCAATACTTTATAACAGGGAATAACAGGAAAAACATACTGCAATTGCTTCCCGGTAACTGGTGCTGCGTTACCCTGTCCATTACATCCGTAAAGTCGTGTATTTACGGGATGCCATCTATTCCCGGATACAAAAAAGCCAGAACTTTTGCCCTGGCTTGAGGTGAAACAACAGATTATTCGGTCGCTAAAAGTGCTTTATACAGGCGCCTTAGACAGAATAGTACAGATCAAACTCTACCGGGTGAGTTGTCTGGCTGACAGCAAGACACTCTTCCTTCTTGAGCTCAATGTAACCGTCGATCATGTCGTCTGTGAATACGCCACCGGCGGTCAGGAACTCACGATCAGCGTCCAGGGCAGCCAGGGCTTCTTCAAAACTGGCACAAACCGTTGGGATCTCAGCGGCTTCTTCCGGTGGCAGATCGTACAGATCCTTATCAGCCGCATCTCCGGGGTGGATCTTGTTCTTGATACCGTCCAGACCAGCCATCATCAGGGCAGCAAAAGCCAGGTATGGGTTGGCAGTCGGGTCAGGGAAACGTACTTCAATACGACGGGCCTTAGGGCTGTTAACGTAGGGAATACGGATAGAAGCAGAGCGGTTGCGGGCAGAGTAAGCCAGCATAACCGGAGCCTCAAAGCCCGGAATCAGACGCTTGTAGGAGTTAGTAGACGCATTGGCAAACGCATTGATCGCCTTGGCATGCTTGATAACACCACCGATGTAGTACAGGGCTTCTTCAGACAGACCTGCATAGCCGTCACCGGCAAACAGGTTTTCACCGTTCTTGGACAGAGACATGTGAACGTGCATGCCAGAACCATTGTCGCCTACCAGTGGTTTCGGCATAAAGGTAGCCGTCTTGCCATAGGCATGAGCAACGTTATGAACCGCGTACTTCAGAATCTGAACTTCGTCTGCCTTCTTTACCAGGGTGTTGAATTTAACACCGATTTCGCACTGACCGGCAGTTCCTACTTCGTGGTGATGAACTTCAACGTCCAGGCCCTGTGCTTCCATGGCATCGCACATGGCAGCACGCAGGTCATGCAGGGAGTCAACCGGTGGCACCGGGAAGTATCCGCCCTTAACTTTTGGACGGTGGCCAATGTTACCGCCTTCAAATTTGGCGTTGGAAGACCAGGCAGCTTCTTCAGAGTTAACCTCGTAAGAAGCACCGGAGATGTCAACACTCCACTTAACGTCGTCAAAAACAAAGAACTCTGGCTCAGGACCAAAGAAAGCAGTGTCAGCAATACCGGTGGACTTCAGATACTCTTCAGCACGCTTGGCAACAGAGCGTGGATCACGCTCATAACCCTGCATGGTGGACGGCTCAACGATGTCACAACGCAGGTTCAGAGTGGCAGCTTCAGTGAAGGGATCGATGGTCGCTGTGCTGTCATCTGGCATCAGAATCATGTCGGATTCGTTAATGCCCTTCCAGCCGGCAATAGAGGAACCGTCGAACATCTTGCCAACTTCGAAGAATTCGTCGTCTATTTCACTGATGGGAATCGATACGTGCTGCTCTTTACCCTTGGTATCGGTGAAACGCATATCGACCCATTTAACGTCATGTTCCTTAATCAGGCTAAGAGTCTTCGACATTTATTATTTCCCCTCTAGAGGACAAGAAAACCGGACAAAAAAAACCGGGCAAACACCGCACTGGCAACGACTGTGTTCAGATCAGGCGGTTTACTGATCAATCTCTTTGCTTTCAGGTCTCATCAACGAGCAACAGCTAAAGAAATACGCTTGTTGAAGCGCGCGCAATAACCATGCCATATTCTGCAACCTTAATCAGATGGGATGGACAAAAAAGTATTCTTCAATGAAAAGTCTGAAAAAAGGCAAAAAATGAGCAGGAAAAGACCGGAAAACAACCAAATACCAGATCAGTTCACACCGTTATTGTTCGCCTTATCATCTTCAGACTACTCAAAGTACACCCGTTCTCAGCTCTCACGCACCTGAACGATGTACGACACCGCGAGATCTGTAAGAAGTCCACCCGATACGGTGCAAGAAAAAACAGAAATGCACCAAATAAGTGCAAGCGGTTTTTGAAACACCTATCTGACAAAAAGCGACAGACAGTGTACCCCCTTTGAAAAGGGATTTGCAGCCTTACTTATCTACATAAAGGTAAACACTGGGCAACGCTCATTTAAACCCGTTCTCAGGAGTATCCAGCAGCGTGCTTTAAGGGTGCCAGAGTACCCGGTTATTCGGTATAATGTGCCATTAATTAATGGTTATGTTATCCGCCCTACCTGCCCGGACTATCCAGCCAGCTTTTTATTACTCAAGCTAATCCCCAAACTATTCCTCAAGGTCTCCTGATCCATGAAGTTCATCATCAAACTGTTTCCGGAAATCACGATTAAAAGTGCCCCGGTAAGAAAACGCTTTATCAAAATGCTGCGAAAAAACATTCGCACCATTCTTAAGCGCGTGGATGAGAATATCGATGTCGCGGGTGTATGGGATCATATTGAAGTCACGACCAGTAGCAATGATGGGATCCTGGTGGCAGAAGTTGGTGACCTGTTAAGCCATATTCCGGGGATTGCCTACTGGCTGCAGGTTGCAGAACACAAGCTGGTCAGCCTGGACGATATTCTGGAAAAAGCCGTCGAGGCTCATTCAGAGACACTGGCTGGCAAAACGTTCTGCGTTCGCTGCAACCGGACGGGTAAGCACGATTTCCAGTCCATTGAGGTAGAACGATTTGTCGGAGGAGGCCTTAACCAACAGACCGAGGCCAGTGGGGTCAGCCTTAAAAATCCTGACATAACGGTTCGTATTGATATCAGGAATGACCGCTATTTTATGACCCAAAAGCGGGGAGAAGGTCTGGGTGGCTATCCCCTGGGGTCTCAGGAGCCGGTTCTTTCCCTGATTTCCGGCGGTTTTGACTCTACGGTGTCGAGCTTTCTGACCATGAAGCGTGGCATCCGAACTCACTTCTGCTTCTTCAACCTGGGTGGGCATGCTCATGAACTGGCAGTAAAAGAAGTGGCTTTTTACCTGTGGAACCGCTTTGGTTCTTCTCGCCAGGTTAAGTTCATTACCGTACCCTTTGAAGGCGTTGTTGAAGAAATACTGACCAAAGTGGACAACGCCCAGATGGGCGTTATTCTCAAGCGGATGATGCTCAGGGCAGCCAGTAAGGTGGCCGGCGAGATGGAGATGGCTGCGCTGGTCACTGGCGAAGCTATTGGTCAGGTTTCCAGCCAGACACTGCCTAACCTCGCGGTAATTGACTCGGTTACCGATGCCCTGGTGCTCAGGCCTCTGATTACCATGGATAAGCAGGCGATCATCGATATATCCATACAAATCGGTACTGAGGAGTTCGTTCGTAATATTCCGGAATACTGTGCGGTTATCTCGAAAAACCCTACAACCCGGGCCAGGGAAGAGAAAATTACCGCAGAAGAAGAACGGTTTGACTTCGATATCCTCGAAGAGGCTATCCAGAGCCGGAGAGTGGTCTCTATCCACGATATCATTGCGGACGACCTGACCCGGGAAGAAATTGAAGTAGTTAATGAGGTTCACCAGGGTGACGTGATTATCGACATTCGTCACCCGACAGAAGAAGAGATAAAGCCATTTACCATGCCCGGGCGAGAGGTGGTGACCATTCCTTTCTATCAGCTTCGCACTCGCTTCCCTGAGCTGGACAAAGCCCGTCATTACCTGCTCTACTGCGAAAGGGGTGTCATGAGTCAGCTGCATGCCATGCACCTTCGTGAAGAAGGACATGAAAATGTTGGGGTCTTCAACCCAAAGGCTGAACAATAATTGTTAACCACAACACGCTTTCCGAGAGTATTATGGATCAAACTGGAGTAAACACCGATGAAGCTGGCCTTGATAGCTGCAGTGGCAGATAACAATGTAATTGGCATCAACAATAAAATGCCCTGGTATCTGCCGAGAGACCTGCGCTACTTCAAGGCCGTCACCATGGGGAAACCGGTCATCATGGGCCGAAAAACCTTTGACTCCCTGAGCAAGCCTCTGCCTGGCAGAACCAATATCGTTATTACCCGGGATAAAGACTGGCAACATGATGGAGTAAACGTAGTCCACAGCCTGAATGATGCGATTGCACTGGCTGAAGCGTTGATCATGGCGGAGGCTCCCGCTCTGACCAACGGGAACGAAGAAATCATGATCATTGGTGGCGAACAGATTTATCGACAGGCGATTGACCGGGCTGACCGGCTTTATCTGACCCGGGTGTGTCAACGTTTTGACGGTGATGCCTTTTTCCCGGATATCAGCCGACAAGAGTGGCAGGAAATCTCCCGGGAGGATGTTAAATCTGAAGATGATCAGCCACTGACACACAGTTATCTGGTGCTTGATAAGGCCTGAATGTCAGAGCATAACGCTTTTTCTTCCTTCTCCCCTCAGGGCATAAGTTCCATCTCCTGCTACCTCTGAGGCAGGAGACGTAGCCACTCTCAGGTTCAATATGAAAACACTGATTGTCTATATTTAACTGAGCAACCGGTTAAGTTTCAGGAAGCAGGGAAAAGCTACCTTTTGTCTGTCCTGTTTGCTGGGCAGACGAGTTTTTATTTTTATAAATATTTATTAAACAAAACAACCTTTAAATAAGGGTTACCATTAGGGAATGGGGAATGCCTCGTATACCATCATCAGACCATATATCTTCGCGCAGCGCAGGACATCCCCTATCCGATCATGGTAAGGGTCAACACGCCAGTAAAGTCGGGGGGGAAGCGTCAACAGCCACTATTCAGAAGGCTGAGCATATTGAATCGAAATATTGGCACAATCGTTTAATTTCTTTCTGCAAGAAAACAATAAACAGCATTATTCACCCCCCACCCTCAATAAAAGTAAGTGAACTGGTTGACGACCTCACAAAACACAATCCTAATAACCCGCAGAAAGTGCTTGCTGCAATAAAGCTGCATACTGGGCGATCCGTCAAACTGCATCGGTCAGACGATGGCCGATTGGGTATTTCGGATGGAAAAGTTGCTATCAGTACAGAAACGATAGAAGCTGTCATCAAATCCTCTCAACTCAGTAGCATGGACATGGCCTATGAGTATTTGCGTAAAGGAGAAATATTACCTGAAGGTTTCCTGCAACAAATAATCCTGCCGCATCTCCATAGGAAAATTCATCTGGCTATTCAGTATGAAAAAAAATCCGGGTTACCAGCGACTCAACAACAATTTCAGGGAAGACAGCAGTATGGTGTACATCCCGAACAACAATACCAATATATTAAAGATTTATTAAAAAAGGCGGGAATAGCCGATGAAAAATCATTTACTTTTGAACGAATGCTTGAATTTAAAAAAGCATTGAGAAACAACCTGGTCCTGCCTATTGAGGAACAAAAATCAGTGACAGGTAACAAAATACACGTTACCGACAATGCAGCAAGCAATCATCGGCAGCTACCTTCTCCTCCACAACTATCTGAGCCGAGGAAGACAGATCACTTTATTGAGAAAGAAGACTGTAAACATATTCAAAAACTTGCTTCAGGAGAACGTTTTTTCTCAAAGATACACATTACAGATGTTGGCAACAGAGTTAAGAGAACACTTTTGCGCAACAAACTAAATCAGATTTTAATTTTCTGTGGTCTTGTCGCCGGTGGCATTCTCACAGCTATTTTTCCACCCGCTGGAATGGTCATCGGTATCGCTGTTGCTGTCGGACTGGTCTCTGATATTGGCTATCTCGTTTTTTGGTCTTCTGGCACGGCACTCTGGCGTAGAGTCAGGATGGTCAGAGGACTTAAACAAATCAAAAAATTTGCTGATTTTGATCATGCCAACTTTGATAAAGCAAATGATCAAAAAAGAAAAAAACTAATAAAGAAGCTTCGTTATCGATGTACATATAAGACCTTTACACAGATATACAATGCTTATGCTGAGCTAGAAAAACAAGCGATCAAACTAAAGAAAATGGCAGAAAAAGAACACAAGACAATTTCAGAGTCTATTGCCTTAGAGAAAGAGAAAGCACTGTATTTTAAACGAAGGAAAAAGCTGAAAGCCAATTTATTTTTCTTTGACAAGCTTATTGAGAATGTAGTTATCAGTCGAACTATCCTTGAAAATCGGCATATAGAGGATCTTCAAAACCTATGGGATTCAAAATTCAAAGATATGCCTCATGAAAAAAGGGAAGAACTGTTCAAACGTGTTTCCAGAAATAAACAGTTAATGATTCACGGTCATCAAATTAAAACAAGTAATGATAAGTGGATGCAACGAATTATCCCACACTGGATGAGTCGTGACAGCAGCATTGCAGATCAGCCAGATCTTGATAATTCCGCTATTGAACCCCAAAAAGTATCTACTGCTTTTAAGTCTGCCGGAGTTTTGAAAGGGATGACTCAGGGGTATTTCTATAGTCAGGTCAAAGGCACGTTGTATTCTAACGTAGTGAAAATTTTCAAGATAGCTGTGAAAAGAGGCAATACTATCGATATAACCCCGGCAGCTCCCAAGATTACTTTAAATGGTGCCTTGTGCTTTGTGGCTTTATTTTTTGCTGAAATGGCTGGTGATCATGCAAATACAAAAATTAATGAAAAGCGAATGGCCAAAATAATCAAAAGGCAGCCTGATTATACAAGACAATTGTTCGGCAAACGATTAAGAACTGGACGAGAAGAAGTTGCCACACTGCGCTCACTGGCCAAGCGACAGGTGGAACCAATGGTTGACCATTTGCTCCAGTCTATAAAATCAATGGAAGAAGTTGGCAATAGCCTGGAAGAAGCCAAACAGCGAAGTGAGCTTCTCAACAAAAAGCCGTTTGGGGCGATGAGTGATGAAGAGGCTGCCATAATTATCCTTAAACATGCAGCATTGCAACAGTTGCTTGATAAAGAAATTAATAGTGCATTCGGTACATTCCATCGCGTAGTTCAGGAAAAAACTTCCAACTGGCATAGAAAAATAGCCAGAACACTGATTGATAATAGTAAACAGGTTATTTCTGTGGCATCTGAAGGCCAGGAGCGCAGCCACACACTACAGACAGCCCAGAGCAGGGAAACGCCTGATCTCTATCATCCCTCCCACCATGAAATTCAGCACTTGTCATCAGAGGATTTCTTACAATCTCTCCGGGACCGCCCCTGTGGCCGTCTGATTATCAGATTTCGCAGAGGAGAAATATCTGAAGGTCTGGCGCTCAAGGAAATCAGAGAACTCGATAGCCTGGATGATCTGCATGACTTAAGAACCTGGATTGACAAGGCACAAGAAGAAGCAGGTTACCGGAAGCATAAAGAGGCTCTTAAACTGTTTGGTAGTGTGGTTGCTTATGTCATTGGTAGTCAATATAAGTCTTCCCATCCACCTCAACACCCAACTGGAAACCAGCGTCCGATTGATCCGGTTTAGCCCCGGCCTGGTCAGTTCCGTTCACAACTCGATATCTGCCCAGATGACCAAACTTTACGCCCATAGGTTCGGAAAACAACGATACGAACCGGTAGTTATACCAACCTATAATCGACAGACTATCGATAGGAGAACACAGCCTTATGTTTGTACGTCGTCTGTTGGGTGCACTGTTGGTATCCACTCTGGCCATGCCCGTTATTGCTGACAACACACTGGTGCTGCCCGAGAAAACAAAGCTGCTGGTACTTGATGGTAAGGATGCCAATGAACTAAGCAGCAAGAAGGATCTTTCTCTTGGCAATGGCCGTCATCAGTTGGTATTTCAGTTGAAAACGCTGGTGCGGGAAGGTGGTGACACCAAAATGTTTACCACCAGTCCCTATATCATGACATTTAATCTGTCTGGTGATCAGACCTACACCATCAATGCCCCAACACTGAAAACGGCAAGAGATACCAATAAACTGTCACAGTCGCCTAAGACTCAATTCTCAATTACCAATGCCAAAGGCCAGACGATTCCCTTTGAGTTTAGCGTTCTTAACAAATCTGGCTTGTTAATCGGGGGAGACACGGTTGAGGATATTCAGAAGTTTAACTTGTCTGATAGTCCGGCTGCTGTTCGGGAAATGGCTGGAACTGTTTATATCGCTACCCCGCAAGGCATTTCATATCAGGTTGCTCAGCAACCACAACCTGCTGTCATGCCAGCGTCGGCAACGGCTCAACCAATGAGTGAAAGCATGCTTCAGTACTGGTATAACCAGGCAGATGAGACGACCCGTGAACGGTTCCTTCAATGGATCTCTGAAAGCGAGAAAACCGGAAAGTAGTCCGCCCGGTTTTGGACTCGTTTACTTTGCCCATTTTCATCACTACGTGTTATTTGTCACCTGAAGATGATAATAGGCTTTCCTGTGAAACAGGAGGCAGGGTTCTTAACAGTTAACCTATCGTTTTCATAAGAACCTTTGACTGCCTTTTCGGGTTATATTTTGCTTTCAGCTCTGCTGGTAAATCCTCATAGGCCACTTCAGCAAATTCTCGCTCAATAAACCAATGGGTAGTCTGGGTTGTCATGACGTAGATTTCGCTCATGCCCTGTTCTTCCGCCAATGCTTCAATATGCGCAAGCAAACGATCACCGCGTTGTGCTTTGCGATATTCAGGATGAACGACAACACAGGCAAGTTCCGCTCTGCTGATACCATTTTCATAGTACGGATGAAGAGCAGCGCAGCCAATGATCATGCCATCCAGCAAAACAACACTGAACAGCTTTATTTCCCGCTCCAGTTCTTTTCGGGAGCGACGGCGCAGTATGCCTTTTTCCTCAAAAGGATGGATCAGTTCCAGAATGCCACCCACATCCTCAATGGTTGCACCACGGACTTCTTCATAGTGATCTCTGGAAATAAGCGTGCCAGCACCATTACGGGTGAATAGCTCCATCAGCAGTGATCCATCATCCTGGTAGCTGATAATCTGAGCCCGCTCAACACCATGGGAGCAAGCGATAATCGCAGAGGAAAGCAGTCTTCGGGACTCACCAACCTGCGACTCAAGCGCTTTATTGGCGTCATGGGGAGAAATTCTACTGATCAGATTACCCTGATGATCAATAATTCCCTGCTGTTCAGCATAAAGTATCAGTTTTTCAGCTTCCAGACTGATTGCGGTCCGGGTAGCCACTTCCTCTACTTCAATATTGAAGACCTCTCCGGTCGGAGAAAGCCCGAGGCAGGAGAGTAAGACTACATAGCCACTATCCAGCAGATGAGCAATCGCCTGACTGTCTATCTTTCGGACTTCGCCAGTATGCTGAAAGTCGATACCATCCAATACTCCCAGGGGTTTGGCAGTCACAAAGTTACCACTGACAACCCGAATCCTGGCACCATGCATCGGAGAGTTAACCAAGCCTACCGAGAGCCTTGATTCAATCAAGGCTCTCATATTTCCTACTGCATCCTTGACACACTCAAGGCTCTGCTTATCCGTAACCCGTCGTTCATTATGCGGTCTTCCATTGCCTGCTCCGCCTTGATGAATAACCGTTTTAATACCCCGCTCACGTAATCGTTCATCAATCTGGGGCCGGGCACCGTGCACAAGTACCAGTCGGACACCCAGGCTGCTCATCAAAGCAATATCACTGATGATGTTACCCAGGTTCGGGTGAGCCAGCGTTTCACCACTGAGCATGATCACAAAGGTTTTACCTCTGTGGGCATGAATATAGGGTGACGATTGACGGAAAAACTTCACGTACTTTTCGGCGTTGTCTGCTGAATTATCCTTTTTTTTCACGCAAGCCACACTTGTTTACTCATTATAAAGCAGCCCTGAGAATGATAGGCTCAGGCTAAACGAACATCATGTACTTCATCTGCTCAAGACAAGCAGTACTGTCTGATCAATGACTTCAAAACCTCAATCATTGGGTTTATTCGATCATGAGAGAGGTATTCATCTGGCTGGTGCGCCTGATCGATATCACCCGGACCCAATACCACGGTATCCATGCCCAGTTGGCTAAAAAATGGAGCCTCTGTACCAAATGCAACACTTTCTGCCTGATGTCCTGTCAGCTTCTCACAGGCGGTAACCAGCTCCGAGTTCTCCATACCAGCAAAAGCTTCAATAGCAGGTGTAATCGACTCGAGTGAAATCTCAACCTGATCCGCTTCAGCAATGGGCTTAAGCCTCTGACGAATTTGCTGTCGAAGTTGTTTACTGTCCATCCCCGGCAACATACGAATATCAAAGTCCAGCTGGCACTGCCCACAAATCCGGTTGGGATTGTCACCACCATGAATACAACCCAGGTTCAAGGTAGGGGTAGGAATGGTGAAGCCATGATTCTGATAACGCTCTGCCAGTTCTGCACGGAACTGCACCAAGTCAGTGATCACCTTATGGGCGGTCTCCATGGCATTTCGGCCCAGTGCCGGATTACTGGAATGGCCTGATTGCCCAAGGATCTGAATGCGCTCCATCATAATGCCTTTGTGCATATGAACCGGTCGCATCCCGGTAGGTTCTCCAACCACAGCATACCGCGCTTTTGGTCGACCGAGTTCAGCCAGTGCACGAGCACCATTCATAGAAGACTCTTCATCAGCTGTGGCCAGAACGATCAATGGTGCTGTCAATGGCGTGTTCAAGTACTCCCGAACAGCTTCCATTACCAATGCAAAGAAGCCTTTCATATCACAGACTCCCAACCCATAAAACCGGCCATCTCTTTCTTCCAGAGTGAAGGGAGAGCTTTTCCAAAGGTTGTCATCGTAAGGAACCGTATCCGTATGTCCGGCAAGCACCAAACCTCCCGGGCCACTGCCCAGGGTTGCAATCAGGTTTGCCTTGTGTGGAGCCCGGGGCAGCGGTTGAATCTCACACTGAAACCCCATCGCTTCAAACCACGCCGCCAGCTCATTGATCACCGGCAGGTTACTCATGTCCAGATCAGGAAGGGTTGAGCTGACCGAAGGTATCTCTATCAATCGTGAAAGTGCGTGCAATGTTGGATGATGGCTGCTCATAACCCTGATTATCACCGTCTACTGAAGGGAATATCTATTGATGATAAACAGGGCAAGCCTTCTTGGAAACCAAATCTGTCTTAACCTAACCGTAACTATTCAGCACTGAGCAAAGGCATATTACAGTAATTCCGAACAGCTCTATGAAGTGATTGATATTAGGACTTACGCATTGACAACAGGCTCTAAAATTTGATAATGCCAAAAAACAGATGTCTTCAGGGATGAAAGTGAGAACTACCACTCGACCGACCACTGCACGATGCACTCTTGCAAAATACATTGGCTTTTTGATTAGTGAGCCAAAATCATCAACATGCACAAGACTGGCCGAGGTTACCGACTTTTCTCACGATAGCGCAAACCGCTTTCTTAAGCGTGAAAACTATCAGCCCAAAGATATGTACGATGAAGCAGTCAAAAGTTTAAACCCTATTGGCGGCACCCTGAGCGTTGATGACAGCGTGCTCGACAAACCTTATAGCTACTCCGTGGCACTGGTTGGCCACTTTTGGTCGGGTAAACATCACCGAGTGGTTAAGGGAGTTAACCTCATCACCCTTTATTACACCGACGTATCCGGGCGCCATATGCCGGTGAATTACAGGATATACGACAAATCGGAAGACAAGACAAAAAACGACTACTTCCGTGAAATGTTGATTGAAGTGCTGGTATGGGGGCTGAAGCCAGCGTTCGTTACCGGTGACTCCTGGTACAGCTGCACGACTAACCTGAAGACGATTAAAAACCATCAGACTGGGTTTTAGGACTTACGCATTGACAACAGGCTCTAAAATTTGATAATGCCAAAAAACAGATGTCTTCAGGGATGAAAGTGAGAACTACCACTCGACCGACCACTGCACGATGCACTCTTGCAAAATACATTGGCTTTTTGATTAGTGAGCCAAAATCATCAACATGCACAAGACTGGCCGAGGTTACCGACTTTTCTCACGATAGCGCAAACCGCTTTCTTAAGCGTGAAAACTATCAGCCCAAAGATATGTACGATGAAGCAGTCAAAAGTTTAAACCCTATTGGCGGCACCCTGAGCGTTGATGACAGCGTGCTCGACAAACCTTATAGCTACTCCGTGGCACTGGTTGGCCACTTTTGGTCGGGTAAACATCACCGAGTGGTTAAGGGAGTTAACCTCATCACCCTTTATTACACCGACGTATCCGGGCGCCATATGCCGGTGAATTACAGGATATACGACAAATCGGAAGACAAGACAAAAAACGACTACTTCCGTGAAATGTTGATTGAAGTGCTGGTATGGGGGCTGAAGCCAGCGTTCGTTACCGGTGACTCCTGGTACAGCTGCACGACTAACCTGAAGACGATTAAAAACCATCAGACTGGGTTTATGTTTGCCGTTGAGAAAAACAGGACAGTATCACTGGAAAAAGGTAAATGGCAGCAGGTTCAACACCTCGACATCCCCGACAATGGTCTGGATGTATGGCTCAAAGACTTCGGTAAGATCCGGTTGTTCAGGACGATGCTAAAAGACCAGCGTCGCCACTACGTGGTTTACTTGCCAGAGGAAGTCCCTTTTGAACGCAATGACTTCAAGCAGATCCATGACCAGCACTGGCAGATCGAACAGTTTCACAGGGCGATCAAGCAGGTTTGCCATATTGAGCACTTTCAGGTTCGCAGCGAACGACCCGTCAGAAACCATATATTTGCTGCAATTTTAGCTTTTGTTTATCTCCAGAAAATGCAGATAGAGCAGGAGTTTACGAATATTTATCAGCACCAACGGGGGCTGTTTAAAGAGACAATAGGCGCTTTCATTGAGAGTTTTGCAAAGGGGAAGGATCACCTCCTACCAAAATTTATCGGTGTCATCAATGCGTAAGTCCTAGGTTTATGTTTGCCGTTGAGAAAAACAGGACAGTATCACTGGAAAAAGGTAAATGGCAGCAGGTTCAACACCTCGACATCCCCGACAATGGTCTGGATGTATGGCTCAAAGACTTCGGTAAGATCCGGTTGTTCAGGACGATGCTAAAAGACCAGCGTCGCCACTACGTGGTTTACTTGCCAGAGGAAGTCCCTTTTGAACGCAATGACTTCAAGCAGATCCATGACCAGCACTGGCAGATCGAACAGTTTCACAGGGCGATCAAGCAGGTTTGCCATATTGAGCACTTTCAGGTTCGCAGCGAACGACCCGTCAGAAACCATATATTTGCTGCAATTTTAGCTTTTGTTTATCTCCAGAAAATGCAGATAGAGCAGGAGTTTACGAATATTTATCAGCACCAACGGGGGCTGTTTAAAGAGACAATAGGCGCTTTCATTGAGAGTTTTGCAAAGGGGAAGGATCACCTCCTACCAAAATTTATCGGTGTCATCAATGCGTAAGTCCTAGATATATGTCCATTCCCTGTTTTCTGGCAGACGACAAATAGCTGCGAATCCGTGCAAACATAGAACCACCGTCTGCACTCCTGAAGCAGCCTGAGATTTTCTGCTTTAACTTGGCCATTCGAACATCCCGCTCACTGCCATTGTTATCGAAGGGAATGGTAAAATCTGACATGAAGCGCAGTGTCTCAGCCTTGAACTCAGTGAGTCGTTTGAAGAGATTGTAAGCTTTAGTATTCTTGACTTTCTTGCGCTTAAGCTCCTCTCGTTGCTTCTCCATATAGACGACTTCTTTCATTAGAGCCCGCTGAAGCAACCGGTCATAAATCTTCTCGATTCGTTCACAGACAACACTTGGCATCTGTAGCATACCTATGGTCTTAAAGCCCTTGCAGTAATGCCAGGAAAGCCTCAGTAGCTTCATCAATCGCAACGCCAGTTGATTTGCTGTCCCTATCAACAACACCCAAAAGCTCCCTCAGGTGATGGGCATTGCAAAGTACGTGAGTTGCCGCATATGCAAAATAGGATTTCCAATGATCATGAACCAGAACGCCTGCAAATGTTAGCAGTATGCCCATCGTGTCCATGGCCTCACGACCTCGCTTTTCAGACAAGTAGTAGAGCGTCCATTGTTCATCCCGCATAACGTGTAGCCAGTGCAAAGAGCCCTCGGCCCGCATACCCGTTTCATCGGCTCCGGCAACAGACGATTCCCGCAAGGCGTCACGAATAACCTCTTCAGTAGAAGCCAGATTTTCATAGGTTCTGGCCACAAAATTGGCGACAGTGCCTGCACTTACACTCATTTTATAGAGAGTATTAAAATACCTCGACTTTAGAGTCTGTATAAAACGATAATTCGGTCAGCTTTTTATAGTGAAGCAAGCCGAAATCAGTGAACTGTTTTTCCAAGTTCGTTATTACTTCCGTTTTTTGCCTAAAAGCCTTTAGTTATGCTGCTTCTGAATTATCCGGTATTAACTGGTCGATCAGATCGCGAAAATTGAACTCATATTTTTGCTTATATCTGTTCCAGCCCTTGCGAATAGAGAACCTCGGAATAATTCCTGAAAGAGCAATTTTCATCATGCCTGCAGTGGTTGTATCCGGGCTTCTCCAGGGTATCCGAGAAATATTCAGACATGCCTGATTTTTACAAACGGTTAATAACTGCAATAATGCATAGCCTGCCATTTTCAAATGCATCCATCGAAGCAGTGTTCGCAATTTCTGCTGCCATAAATGGCAACAGCCAAAAGCATGTTTGAGTTGGTGAAACATTGGCTCTACCGGCCATCTCCGGGAATAGGCACGAAGCACCTCCAGTCCCTCAAGTTCCGGATTGGTCGAGATGAATATTCTGCTTTCGGTCAGACCTTTGTCATTTTCAAAGCGACTCCAGACGACGCGTACTTCACGACCTTTAAGGAATCTGGCGCGACAGATCAGGGTACGATAACGTATTTTGCGAAATTTGCCGTACATCCATACTGTTGCTTTTTCTTCCGGCAGTTTCTTAACCTGTTCTGTCGTCATCTTGATGCCGTACTTTTTTGGGCGCCCTCGCTTCTTTACGGTGGGTGCTGGCGGCAAAGCATAGAGGGCCCGATTTGAAGGTATCTGACCAACAACTTCTATGTTCATTTCCAGAGCTGGCTTTATCAGTGTCCAGTTCATATACCAGCAATCGGTTAGCAGGCGTAGCACTCGATCCTTCACTTCATTGCGTACCACCCTGAGCATGGCCACGGCAATTTTCAGTTTGCTGGTGTTACCTGAAGCTGGTGTCGGAAATGAGATCACCGGTATGGCGGTAAATACTTCATCTGCAGCCCGCTCAAATATGATGGCCAGGGAAACCCAACACTGCCCCCAGATGTACGTCGGCCGATTGCGTTTCTTGCTGTGTTGATGATGTGTACGACAAGCAGGGGCTTTGTCGGAAAACCGTTCGATTACCCAGTCATCAAGCCCCAGGACCACAGGTTGATTCTCAGGAGCTTTGGAGCAGACCAGACGGATCAAGTGGCGTGCCAAGTTCTTCCATTGCCACTTGCCCTGAGATAGCCAGTGGTGGTAGCTGCTCCACACACAATGAAAATCAATTGTTAACAACGCCTGTGTAACAAAGCCGTCGGCTGAAAGCATGCAACCGAACAGCAGTTCGCAGAACGTTGGTACTGCAGTTGATGATAGCGCTCCAGCAAGAAAGGTTGTATATGAAGCGAGCTCCCTGAGGATTACTTGATGATCTGAAGTGAGCATGGCAACCATCTCGAATTTCGTCATTGGGGATGGTTGCTTTTAGCAGATTATGCGCCGGAACTATTGTGCTCTTAAAACTCTAAAGTCGAGGACCATGAATTCTCTGATGATGTGACGTCATACTATGATCAGTTTGCTATCCCACCAGAGATTAGTATGGCCGTTTGTCAAGAGTGGGGATTGCGACATCACCTTAATGGTGATTTTGTCATCACCATTGATATAGTTCTCTTCTCTTCAACAAATAACACTGGCTGGTCTGAATCAATAAAAGGTGACTCAGAAGTTATAGAAAAAATATCCTTGGATTCATTAAAAGTCTTTAGTCGTTTTCAAGAGAGACTTTTGATAGAAAAATTGAGTAGTGAGCGATATGGTTTGCCATGGAAGCCTGTAACAAGTAATCAACTTTCTGAAAATAGATTCAGAAACTTTGAATGGATGTATGCAGGAAATAATGCCACTGATAACGAAAGGAAGATGATTGGAGATTATTTTGAGCTGTTTGTTAAGGCAAGGGAAACATTTCATGAAATGCCTAAGCTTCTCGATATACATAAAGCTTTATCGTAACTATTCAGCACTGAGCAAAGGCATATTACAGTAATTCCGAACAGCTCTATGAAGTGATTGATATATGTCCATTCCCTGTTTTCTGGCAGACGACAAATAGCTGCGAATCCGTGCAAACATAGAACCACCGTCTGCACTCCTGAAGCAGCCTGAGATTTTCTGCTTTAACTTGGCCATTCGAACATCCCGCTCACTGCCATTGTTATCGAAGGGAATGGTAAAATCTGACATGAAGCGCAGTGTCTCAGCCTTGAACTCAGTGAGTCGTTTGAAGAGATTGTAAGCTTTAGTATTCTTGACTTTCTTGCGCTTAAGCTCCTCTCGTTGCTTCTCCATATAGACGACTTCTTTCATTAGAGCCCGCTGAAGCAACCGGTCATAAATCTTCTCGATTCGTTCACAGACAACACTTGGCATCTGTAGCATACCTATGGTCTTAAAGCCCTTGCAGTAATGCCAGGAAAGCCTCAGTAGCTTCATCAATCGCAACGCCAGTTGATTGCTGTCCCTATCAACAACACCCAAAAGCTCCCTCAGGTGATGGGCATTGCAAAGTACGTGAGTTGCCGCATATGCAAAATAGGATTTCCAATGATCATGAACCAGAACGCCTGCAAATGTTAGCAGTATGCCCATCGTGTCCATGGCCTCACGACCTCGCTTTTCAGACAAGTAGTAGAGCGTCCATTGTTCATCCCGCATAACGTGTAGCCAGTGCAAAGAGCCCTCGGCCCGCATACCCGTTTCATCGGCTCCGGCAACAGACGATTCCCGCAAGGCGTCACGAATAACCTCTTCAGTAGAAGCCAGATTTTCATAGGTTCTGGCCACAAAATTGGCGACAGTGCCTGCACTTACACTCATTTTATAGAGAGTATTAAAATACTCTGACACGCGCTTAAAAGGCAGGAAATGGTATTGGTTAAGATAGACGGCCATAGCCTGTGTGGCTGAGCCATATTGTGCGGCAGCGGTAACACCTTCCGGGAATTCAGCCTGATTCCGACAACCACAAGTGCAGATTTTTACTTCAGCTCTATGGGCCGTTACTTCAAATTCACCCGGTCTCCCTGGTTCAAACACCTGTCGTTCAATATATTTGACCGGCTCACTATCAAGAAGAGACGCCTGACATTTATTGCATTCTTTAACCGGAAGGTACTCAATATAGTCAGGGATATCGACCTGTTTAAGACAAGTGCCCTGATGCCCTTTCTTTCCACCGGCTTTATTACCAGAAGACTGTCTCAGACTTTTAGGATTGGGTTTTTCATCCGATGGATCGGTACCTTTATCTGCGGAAAGGTCGTCAGAATGATCTGGAGAATTACTGTTTTTACAAGGTTTTTGGTAACTATTCAGCACTGAGCAAAGGCATATTACAGTAATTCCGAACAGCTCTATGAAGTGATTGATATATGTCCATTCCCTGTTTTCTGGCAGACGACAAATAGCTGCGAATCCGTGCAAACATAGAACCACCGTCTGCACTCCTGAAGCAGCCTGAGATTTTCTGCTTTAACTTGGCCATTCGAACATCCCGCTCACTGCCATTGTTATCGAAGGGAATGGTAAAATCTGACATGAAGCGCAGTGTCTCAGCCTTGAACTCAGTGAGTCGTTTGAAGAGATTGTAAGCTTTAGTATTCTTGACTTTCTTGCGCTTAAGCTCCTCTCGTTGCTTCTCCATATAGACGACTTCTTTCATTAGAGCCCGCTGAAGCAACCGGTCATAAATCTTCTCGATTCGTTCACAGACAACACTTGGCATCTGTAGCATACCTATGGTCTTAAAGCCCTTGCAGTAATGCCAGGAAAGCCTCAGTAGCTTCATCAATCGCAACGCCAGTTGATTGCTGTCCCTATCAACAACACCCAAAAGCTCCCTCAGGTGATGGGCATTGCAAAGTACGTGAGTTGCCGCATATGCAAAATAGGATTTCCAATGATCATGAACCAGAACGCCTGCAAATGTTAGCAGTATGCCCATCGTGTCCATGGCCTCACGACCTCGCTTTTCAGACAAGTAGTAGAGCGTCCATTGTTCATCCCGCATAACGTGTAGCCAGTGCAAAGAGCCCTCGGCCCGCATACCCGTTTCATCGGCTCCGGCAACAGACGATTCCCGCAAGGCGTCACGAATAACCTCTTCAGTAGAAGCCAGATTTTCATAGGTTCTGGCCACAAAATTGGCGACAGTGCCTGCACTTACACTCATTTTATAGAGAGTATTAAAATACTCTGACACGCGCTTAAAAGGCAGGAAATGGTATTGGTTAAGATAGACGGCCATAGCCTGTGTGGCTGAGCCATATTGTGCGGCAGCGGTAACACCTTCCGGGAATTCAGCCTGATTCCGACAACCACAAGTGCAGATTTTTACTTCAGCTCTATGGGCCGTTACTTCAAATTCACCCGGTCTCCCTGGTTCAAACACCTGTCGTTCAATATATTTGACCGGCTCACTATCAAGAAGAGACGCCTGACATTTATTGCATTCTTTAACCGGAAGGTACTCAATATAGTCAGGGATATCGACCTGTTTAAGACAAGTGCCCTGATGCCCTTTCTTTCCACCGGCTTTATTACCAGAAGACTGTCTCAGACTTTTAGGATTGGGTTTTTCATCCGATGGATCGGTACCTTTATCTGCGGAAAGGTCGTCAGAATGATCTGGAGAATTACTGTTTTTACAAGGTTTTTGATAACCATCAGACGATGGCGGCTTGCTGCTGTTTTGACTGTTCTTGCCAACCTTTTCTTCCAATTCTCGACATCGCTCTTCCAGACAGGCAACTCTCATCCGCAGCTCTGCATTCTCTTTCAAGAGAATCTCAGCCGACATAGTTGCGGGTAGTTCTGGAATCATGCTGGCGAATATTGTGGAAAAATGGTGCTTAAGAGGATGGTATAAAAATCAGAAAATTCCAGATTTATGTGGGGGTGCTGAACAGTTACGGTTTTTGATAACCATCAGACGATGGCGGCTTGCTGCTGTTTTGACTGTTCTTGCCAACCTTTTCTTCCAATTCTCGACATCGCTCTTCCAGACAGGCAACTCTCATCCGCAGCTCTGCATTCTCTTTCAAGAGAATCTCAGCCGACATAGTTGCGGGTAGTTCTGGAATCATGCTGGCGAATATTGTGGAAAAATGGTGCTTAAGAGGATGGTATAAAAATCAGAAAATTCCAGATTTATGTGGGGGTGCTGAACAGTTACGCTAGTATGATAGTTTACTCAAGCTCTTTGTTCTTGTAGCGAGTTAGCAAAATTGCAAAAACCTGACCTTGCATATTCTGGTAACTCTTGAACACTCATTCTGGTAACACTTGAACACCCATTCTGGTAACACTTGAACACCTATTCTGGTTTCTTTTGAACACTTTTTGATGATTTCCAGAATCACCGTTCAAGCTTCCAGAAACGCTGTTCAACAGACCATAAACCGGTCTAATACAGCTAACAAATATCTTCTTATGCATTGATTTTCCATAACTTTGGCCGTTCTTATCTGTACCAAGAGAGGGAACCGGCCATGACAGAAAACAGGATTACCATGCGTAAGCTACTAGAAATACTCCGGATGCGGTTTGGCAGCCAACTCAGCTTCCGACAAATTTCCCGCAGTGTACGGGTCAGTGTGGGGACGGTATCCAACTACGTTAAGGCCTTTCAGGAATCGGAATTAAGCTGGCCCCTGGCAGAGGATATATCTGAGCCTGAGCTTATTCAGGCGCTGTTTCCCGATGCCTCGATAGCCAATCGAAAAGGGTTGATTGATCCTGACTGGGCTGAGGTGCATCAGGAACTGAAGCGCAAGGAAGTGACCAAACAACGACTCTGGGAAGAATACTGTCAGGCCCACCCCCTCAATGCCTACAGCTATGCCCAGTACTGTCACCGTTACAATCAGTGGCGTGGTTGTCAAAAGCGATCTATGCGACAGCTGCACAATGCAGGTGAAAAGTTATTTGTTGATTATGCCGGGCCAACCATGCCAATCATCAACCCGGACACCGGCGAAATTGCCCACAATGCCCAGATATTTGTGGCAGTGCTGGGAGCGTCCAACTATACCTACGCTGAAGCGACTCTGTCACAAAAAACAGAGGACTGGCTGGGGTCTCATGAACGGGCCTTTGAGTTCTTTGGTGGGGTGCCAGAAATTGTTGTGCCGGTGTTTGTCAACATAGTTGTCGCCTCAACTTAAGCGGCTTTGCTTAGTTGATCATCAGCAGGTCTGTCGGGATTCAACCAGACTTCATCAGCCAGATCCCAGTTCCTTGTTGACCTCTTTCCCCAGCGCTCTGGGTGACGTTCTTTGGCTTGTTCATAAACCTTTCTGCGGTTAGCCATAAGCACCTTGGTTTCACCACGATGCCTTTGCCCGGGTGTCAGAAATTTCAGCCCACTGTGCTTGTGCTCTTCGTTGTACCATTGGGCAAAACCATGCACCCAGCTACGTGCTGCTTCAAGATCAGCAAATGGCGTGCGCGGATAACCAGGGCGGTATTTCAGGGTTCTGAATATGGCCTCGGAAAAGGGGTTATCATCACTGACCCGGGGACGACTGAATGAGCTCACGACCCCAAGACGCTGCAGTGTTGACAGCATAGTGCCACCCTTCATGGGACTACCATTATCTGAGTGCAGAACCAGTGGCCACTCCAAGGCTGCAATTCCCTGTTTGATACAGGCTTTAGTGATCATTTCTGATGCATGCTCAGCTGATTCGGTTTCATGAATTTCCCATGTAACAATCATACGACTAAAGATGTCTATCACCAGGTACAGGTAATAAAACTGCCCCCGTATCGGAGAGCGCAGATAGGTAATATCCCAGGACCAGACCTGGTTGGGTCCGGTAGCACACCAGGACGTTGGCTTATACCTGTTTGGCTTGGCAGCACTGCCCCGATGATGCTGTTGCCCTGTTTCCTCCAACACCCGGTAAAATGTCCTTTCAGACCCCATATAGAGACCTTCATCTAACAATGTGGGCACAATCTGGCTGGGCGGAAGGCTTTTGAACCGCTCGCTGTTACAGACGTCAACAATCGCCTGTCGCTCAGCTTCAGAAAACTTGTTAACCGGTTCTGGCCTGTCAGCATTTTTGCGATTATCTGCGCGCACGTCATCACCCTGCATCCAGCGTTGTACAGTTCTTTCTGTAAGACCAAGGGCTTTGCAGGCTTTTGACTGACGAGCCCCATCTTTAACTGCCTGTTTAATCAGGCTAACAGCATTTTGTCGATCCGGGAGAGAGACTAATCGTCCTCTGGCGCCCCCCAGATCTCTTGGGCCTTTTTTGTGAGTACCAGCAAGGCAGCAGTTTCTGCTAACGCCTTGTCCTTGCGATTGAGTTCACGCTCAAGCTTTTTGATGGTTTTCTTATCTTTTTTGTGTTCGTCAGACAGCGCCTTACGCTGTTTTGACTGACTTTCAGGCTGGACAGAAACACTGTTAATAAAGGCAGCCTTCCACTGCTGAATTTGTTCAGCAAACAGACCTTTTTTACGACAGTATTCAGCCATTTCTGCTTCATTTAACGCAGCCGTTTCAATGATTACGGCTAACTTGTTTTCAGTTGTCCATTGATCTGGATTCTTTCCGTCGCCCGGCACAGGCACTCCTTTAGATACTGCTTTCTTTCGCCAAGTGTACAGGGTCACATCAGAGATACCAGTCTCACGTACCAACTGCGAAACTGGCACATTATTGGGTGGCATCATCTTCTGAATGATGGACTCTTTGAACTCTTCTGAATAGCGGGCCATTGATTACTCATAGACCGCCCCCTGTTGAGATTTCTAATTTCAGGAGAGGCGACAACTATGCTGACACAGGGGGGTGCCAGACAACCCAAAGTGCGCAGTTATCAAAGCCTGTCGGTACGAGCCGGATCTCAACCCATCATACCAGCACCTGGCTTGTCACTACCAGGTGGCAGTCATTCCGGCACGCCCCTACAAACCCAAAGACAAGGCCAAAGCAGAAGTCGGTGTACAGGTAGTGGAGCGGTGGATACTGGCCAGGCTTCGTCATGAAATGTTCTTTACCCTGGCAGAGCTGAACCTGCGGATACGTGAGCTGTTAATCGAACTGAACCTGAAGCCCTTTAAGCAGTTGCCAGGAACGCGACGTAGTGCGTTTGAACAACTGGATGAACCAGCCCTCAAGCCACTGCCGAAGCAATCTTTTGTGTTCGCTGAGTTTATCAAGGCCCGGGTGAATGTGGATTATCATATTATCTGCAAGGGGCACGCCTACTCGGTTCCCCATCAGCTTGCCAGGCAGGAAGTAGAAGTACAGGCGACTGAGCACTGCGTCACGATCTACGCTAACGGTAAAGTGGTGGCCAGCCACGCTCGCAAGCACACACGTGGATTTACGACGTTAGCAGTTCATATGCCGGAACGACATCGTCACCATCAGGATTGGACGCCTGAGCGTTTACTTAACTGGGCTAACGACATTGGTCAGGAAGTCTATTGTTTTATTCAATCACTGCTGGATAGCAAGGAGCATCCTGAACAAGCCTATCGAGCTTCATTGGGGCTGCTAAACCTGCAGCGGGAATATGGAACTGAACGACTCAACAACGCCTGCGCCCATGCCAGGAACATCGGGGATTATCGGTTAAAAAATGTCCGATCAATCCTCCAGTCAGGCAAAGACCTGATGCCATTGGAGCCACAGTTAAAACAAACGACAGGTCCCTTGCATGATGATCACGAAAATATTCGTGGCGCTATTTGCTATCAATAACCGGAGGCGAACATGATCAATGAAACACTGGCTCGCCTTAGGTCACTGCGACTGACCGGAATGGCAGATGCCCTCAATCAACAGCTGGACCAGCCGGGCACCTACAGTAGCCTTAGCTTTGAAGAACGACTGTCGTTGCTTACTGAGCAGGAAGAAACAGAGCGAAACAATAAACGTCTGGCTCGGCTGCTCAGAAGCGCCCGGTTTAAACTGGCTGCCCGGATACACGACATTGACTATGAACACCCCAGAGGTCTCAAACAGAACCAGATGGCCAGCCTGTCTGGAGGAGGCTGGCTTGACCGGTACAGGAACCTGTTGATCACCGGACCTTGTGGTTCCGGTAAGAGCTACCTGGCCTGCGCCCTTGGGCACATGGCTTGTCTGAAAGGCTACAGTGTCCGGTACTATCGGATGTCCAGGCTACTGGATGAACTGATCCTTGCCCACGGTGATGGCAGCTACAGCAGGCAGTTGAAACAACTGGCAAAAGTAGACTTGCTGATTCTGGACGACTGGGGCCTGGAACCACTGACGCAGCAACAAAGGAACGATCTGCTGGAAGTCATGGATGACAGGCACGAGCAAGGTTCCACGTTGGTTACCAGTCAATTGCCCACCCGGAAGTGGCATGCCAGCATTGGTGATGAAACTCTGGCCGACGCCATTCTTGACCGGCTTATGCACAATGCCCACCGGATTGAACTCAAAGGCGAATCCATGCGCAAAAAGCTTGGAAAATTGGACGCAGTTGAACACCTGGTCTAAAAATCACACTGGGCAATGTGTAAGGAGTTCAGGGTGTTCAAATGAAACAGAATAGGTGTTCAAGTTAACCAGAATACGCAGACCTAATGGATACAAAGGTACATAGGCTTCGAGTTTTTTTTGCGAAGCAAATAAGCAACCTTTGCCCGTCAGTTGAGCAACTGTATTTGTTTTCATCTGCAAGATCAATGCAGTCTCCTGTTTTGTAAGCAGTAAGCTTGACACTGCGTGACGGCTTTTAGTTTCTTTCTCACTCGCACATACTTTCTGAAAAAATTCTAGAGTTTCTCTGAGGACTGCGTTGTGTTTCAAACAATTATCTGGAAGATTTTGAACTTCTTGTATTAGTCTTCCAAATACCTTATTGAATCCTGTTTTATATGCAGGCTTAACCAACAGCCGTAAACCTTTTATCACGGCTAAGTTACCGTTAATGGTTGGAAGCACCAATGTTCAGTAATTCTGCTGATCAACCGGCCAACAGTTAATTTTTTTGCTGCCGTCAGTTCTCGCCTCCAGGCCAGATAATGGGGAAGGTAACGAGTTGCAACCCCTTGGAATACGCCGCCAATCCAGCGTTTTAAATGACTGTGATAAGAATTTACAGTCTGGATGTGGTAGATGCCTTCAACAACATGTTGACCTGCTGATGTCACCAGCTCCTTGAAGACAAATCCAAGCTTGTCAGCAAGTTTTTCGTGAGCGAGGTGTGCATCCGCACAGACCGTGGCCTGTATCGATATGCGGCCATTTAAATGCCTGCACAATTCATTAGCACTTTCGTTTTCTAATACACCGTCAACGGTATTTCGATTACGGTCCCGAGCCACCATTACCGGGACTTTTCGGGCTTTGTTGGGATCATTACCCCGCTTTCGGGTTGGCCGTGGAAGGCCTTCTCTTTGCCCTTTGAAGGATTCACGGAAAAATGTTTCATCAAGCTCAGTAATGCCACAAAGCTCTTCTGCTTGATCATTATTAATCACTTCAAGAAAGCGGTGACGCCAGCGGAACGCAGTTTTCAAGTCAATGGCATTCTCAGCAGCAGCTGGTCGCAAGACCATAGAGTGAGTCATACCTGCGAGGTACTTGTTCCATTTTTCAGGGTGCCTGAGCCTTGCCAAAGGCGTTCCACTAAAGGCGTTAAACGTTGAGTCGCAAGTCTTGCAGTGGTAGCGCTGTCGGCCATTTCGTATGCCCCAGCGACCAACGCTATGGCTTTTGCATTTGGGGCACCTGGGGTTTTCGGCAAATTGGGCAAGTATGCTCTTTTCTACGTCAGGTGTTGCATTATCGTTATTGGGTATAGATTCACTGTAAACAGGTTCAGAGTCAGTGGTTTCTACTACCTCGGTAACCTCTATTTGAGTACTAAGGAGCGAGTTGTTAAGAATGTCTCGCTGTTCACTGGTTAATGTTGAAATGGAATCAATAAAATTCTGGAAGAGTTCAGATTGCATATCACTCCCCTACAACGTAGATTTTATGGGAGTTTAGCTGATTCAACCATTAACGGTAACTTAGCCTTTTATCACTTTATTTTCCAAGAAGTCTTTATAAGCAACTGGCCAGTCGCGTAGAAAATCATGAAAAGCTAGTATCTTATCTGAGTCAACACCATATTCGCTAATAGAATTGCCATCATCAATATAGCGAAAGTAAAAAAGCGCAAAGCAGAACAGATGAAATACATTACTACCCAGGCAGGATAATTTTTCTGATTCAAATACAATACCTTTATTAAAAGCATGAGCAATTAAACTCGAGGTTTCTAATAACAAATCATATTCAAGATTTATAGATAGAGAGGTTGAAGTGGCTTTTTTCAAATCAAACCCACACGAACAGTTAGAGATGCTCCTGTTTTTTATATAAGAAATAGAGACCCCACACTTTGGACACTTATCAATCAAAAAAACTTTATGTGTCGGACAGATTATATTGATAGATACGTGCCAATACTGCCGTATATATCCACTTTCGGCCAAACAGGCAGGGCAAACCGGAACGAAATACCTTCGATACAGAGTATTTGGTATTTTTACATTTTGGTAAATAAAGTTTGATAGATTATTTGAGCACTTGGTTATCGATCTGCTCAAGGTTATATCTCGTAGCGATTGACTTGTAATGCCAACTCTGGCTGCCAGCTGATCAACGCCTCTATAACGAATCTCGGGGTGCAAATTAGCATGAAACAGATTAAATTCATCAAATCCAGGGACAGAACTATCTTCTACGCCATCGATACCTAAGCATATGAATCTAATCAAACTTCTCAGCGAAATACTATTTGATCTTGCAACTCTTATCAAATAGCTTTCTAGCGTTTCATCTGGGAAGACTTTAGGCCTGCTTAAGAATGGCGAACAACCAATTTCTCTATCCACTTAAATACCAACATAAAAAAACAATCAAAAAAAACCTGCTGATCGACCTAAGGTAAAGATGTCTCGTACACTCAACTCTCTGGAGTTTGGTAGAACTATCTTCTTCTTAGACTTATCCCAATCTGGGCTTGATTCAATCTGAACAGCTTTCATATCCTTATATTCAGGCACGAATGGATTTGGCTTAGAAGAACCAAAATGAAACCTATATAGATTATAAAATGTTTTTACATTTAAAACCCTCACTTCGGATAATGATGACGCATGAGCAATTAGCTTCATGATTAGCTTGGGGCAGCCATTACTCGATATAAATAATGGAAACAACACTTCTGGCTCAATTAAACAACCAGCATCTATTGAAAATTCTTTTTTCAATCTTGAGGATAATGTATTCAAAAAACTGCAGTATATTTCAAGACTATCTTCATCACTTATTTTAAAAGGAAACAACTCTTCGACCATTGTAAATATTGTCCCCATTTGCTGATTATTACTTTGGATACGTTGAGCCCAAGGCATACCAATACCAACGATCGGGATCTTAGTTTCCTTTATTAGAAGCTTCAACCAATCAGCAGTAAAAACAATTTCAGCACTGCTCATTGCCTGCGTTAAATGATGAAACT
The DNA here is from genome assembly GCF_023716865.1 of Endozoicomonas sp. SCSIO W0465. Taxonomy (NCBI): domain Bacteria; kingdom Pseudomonadati; phylum Pseudomonadota; class Gammaproteobacteria; order Oceanospirillales; family Endozoicomonadaceae; genus Endozoicomonas; species Endozoicomonas sp. SCSIO W0465. The sequence goes on along the minus strand of NZ_CP092417.1, from coordinate 462,879 downwards.
CGTCAATGATAATCATCTTAGTCTTACAGGTATCTCTAAGATAATCTATAAGACGCGCATTTTTGAGATCAAATGAATCACTTGAATCCCAACGAGGATCACCTATAGCCTTTAAAAAGGCTCGAATTGCTTCGTATCTTTTAGCATGGGAAGGAAGAGAAAAACGTACAATCGGTTTAATTGAATTAATTCTGTCACCTAAATCTTCTTCATAGTCAGGATAAGATTTATGAAACAATTCTGCAACCAGTGACTTTCCTAGACCACTGTCACCGATAAGCAAAAAGCATGTAGGCTCAGTAGCTCCATCAAAGCTATCGAAGCAGAATTGCAATAACTCTTTGAGTAATTTCTCAAAAACTGCTGGCAGCACCACACGGAAGATGACGTGAAGCCTCCTCAATCAGGTTACTCAATCTCGGAAATAACCCATCGCCCATTAGTCGGCTTTTCAGATAATCCCAAAAAGAGAGACCATACAGGCGACACGTTTTTTTCAGGCTGGCAAAGGTGTCGCGACATTGCCGCCCCAAATCGCTTCGCGTCCCACTACTGATCTTTCGTCGTTTAACATATTCTCGTATCTGACTCTCGCTCAGGTTGTTGTGCAGCGGTAAGCTCGGGTCATCCAGAACCAGTAATAGCTCTTCCTTGATTACAGCCAACCCTGACAGAGCATCCTGAAGAAGCCCACTGCACGTTTGGGTTTGGATCAGCGCCTGGAACCCCTGTCGTACTTTTATTGCCTTTTTTTCAGTTGGCTCTGTCTTGAAGTCTTTAAGGTCATCGTAAATGGCCCAGAACCATGTCCGAAGCCATTTCTGAGCCATGGCCTGCTGATCATTGACCGGATGAACTTTTGCCAGCCCTCGCTCTGCATGTATCCAGCACTGGCTGTGTTTGAAAACGTCGAACTGCCTTGCCCCATCACTGAAGGTGGTAAGATGTCCTGCTCCATGCTGTATCAGGCTGCCATAAATCATGGCTTCACTGGCCTGCTGGCGCCGTCTACCAGTTAGTCTCAGGTCTTTCATACATTCTTCCCAGGCTTCATGGCTCAGGAAGGTGACGCCTCTGTATGGATTAAGAACGCGTAGCCACTTTTTGGGGTAATCCAGTTTTTCCAGATAGATCAAGGCATCGTCGGTGAACGTGTAAGTTGACCATGGGCGGTGCAGTAGGCTTACGAAATTTTCCCGGCTTTTGCTGTCTGTGCTCTCGAACCAGGCAAAGGACTCGTTATTGATGATGGTGCAGTAACCGTTCTTCCCCTTATGCCTTGTTCCCGTGTCGTCTGTCTGGATATAACTTGAACAGCGAATACCTGTAGTCAACAGCTCATCTTTCTCAGCATGGAACTGCTCGTGTCCTTTCGTCAGAAGCTGGCTGAGTTCCCCGCTGGAAATAGAGATTCCAATGTCCCATAGCCAGTCCAGCAGTTCTGGCTGGGTAACGGAGCAACCATGATACTGGTGCAGAACGTAGGCCTGCAGCATTGGCCCGTAATGATGTCCATGAAGGCTGGCTGGCGGTTTGGCCGTAATGGTTTGTCCATCGGGTGTCACCCATTGCTCTAAAAGATATTCAATACTGGATGTTTGTATTGTCAGTTCCTGAACATGAAAAGGGGTGGTTCCATTCCTGATTGATCCCTCCGGAACATCAGTGGCAGCAATGGGTATGGATTTTTCCGCCGATGGCTTTCGGGGCTGTTTACGCTGCTTTCTGGTTTTCTCGTTGGGCTTCTTAACCTTCTGCTTTGACGAGGTGTCTGGGCTGGCTCCATCGTTACCCTCAGGAGCGGATGGATCTCCATCAGGGCTGCCGGTGTCATCATCGGGAGGTTTGGTGTTTGGTTTGATGTCAGGCTTTGCGGGCAGTTTTTTTAGACGACGAATCTCTGCTTCAAGCAATTCTATCTGCTCTTTGAGCTGAATGATCTGCTCTTGCTGCTGAGTGATGAATCTCAGTAGATCTTCAGGTTGTAACTGCTGGTGTTCTAGAAAAGCCATGGTGAGAGGATAGACGACTGACCGAAATTATCCTGCTTCCAGCACTTTTTGAGAAATTACCTCTTTGACTCCTTTAGCTGATTCATGCCAAATAAAATATTCATTATAAATCTTTCCGTATATTTTATTATGGCTCTTTTCGTATTGCAGACTGCTGATTTCATAAATCAGGCTGGAATCCTCCTGTGGCAGGGCTTGGCAATATTTAGCCAGCAGTTTCCTGAAGGCATTGTATATCAAGGCCTTTGGCCAATTTTCATTGCAGAGCAGTCTGTAACCCGAAAAGAGCCTTTATTATTTTTGCTACTCATCATCAAAGTTCCTTAGCTTACGCTTCCCCATTGTCTGAGTTGATAGAGACTCCAAGTCTTGATGATCTTCTCTACGACTACTTTCATTGACGGAAGCACCTTCTTTTGTTGATGTTCCTCTATATTTTGCTATGGCTTTTGAAGCGGCTTTTTTACTCTTACCATCAACAAGGGTCTTTACTAATTTATTTAGCTCCACCTTTGCTGCGTGTAAATTCTCACCCTCTTTATTTGAAAGTTTCATAAAGTCATTTGCATAACGCCTAATCACTTTATGCTGCCAGTAAGTCAACCCTCCAGCATATTCAATATCAATTGCAGGAACAGAAAAATATTCACCACTAAACTTATTAAGCACATATATACAACCCATATCTTCAGGATTGTATTTAATCAGTACATTTTCATTATTTTGATATCTTGCTCTATATTCAGATAACTCTCTTGAATCATATTTAAGATAATCTATCTGAACACCGCCAACTTTCAGCATACGCTCTTCTGTTTTTCCAAGAATTATATCCAGACTATCTTTAGAAAAAATCTCTCTGGGAACTTCATTAATACTACTAACCCAAGCTTTATGCGGAACAAGTACTCGACCATTACTGATCCTAATCTCTTCATAAGGATAGATATCAACCAGCCATTTATAGAATACTGAAAGAAACTCATTAAAGGTCATAATTGCTTCTTTTTCAGGGTCATATTCTTGTTTTTTGAAAATACTGGAGAATGTTTTACCTTTTATATTCTCAATAAGTCTTGCATTTTGTCGTCTAAAGAAATTTTCGATACTGCCTTTTTCCCACCCTTTCTTCACTCTTGCATAATGAAGATTTATATCAAGATCAAGACAGGCAAACTTTAAGTCTTCAGACCAAAATTCCCTGGCATTATCAACTGTAAGCTCATCCATCTTACCGAAATATGGAAAGCTATTTTTTATATTTTGAAACTGTGATTTTAAATATGTTTTTGGCAAAAGTGCACTTTTAAGCGCTTTGGCAACAGTTAGATAACTCCCCTCATAAAATGAGATACAGACACCTAGTGGCACTCTTGAGTATTTATCAATAATCACTGTTATATAAGGTCTCCCAAGTGGTAGAAGGGTTTCATCATCAAGCAAAAAATAATCCAAGGTTGTATGATCTGCTTCCGCTCTCTGTAACACACGCTTTGGGGGTGCATAAAATTTAGTAACCCTGAACTCTTCTTTGGCCTGTCTTACTCCTTCCCTCTTTTCTTTTATTTCATAAGGAGGAATTTTCTTAATTTCTCTCTGCATTGTTGAATAAGATGGAACCGGAATATCATCATCATTCTGTTTATTGTACTCCTTTATCGCTGTTTCTAATTGTCGATGAGTTTCACTCAAGCTAATCCTTTCCTTAGTCAAATAAACCTCTTTAATAACTTCATCAATCAACTCTTGTAGTTTGCCCCTTTTTCTTTCATAGCTACCACAGTTATCCAGGTGACCAATCAATCCCCTTATAGATCTTCCATTTTTTATATACTCTTTTCTCCAACGACTTACAGACCTCCAAGAGGGTGACTTCAGATTATTATTCTCCGCTATGCTATCGATTATCACTTGAGTTTTAGGAGAAATAGAAAAAACTCCTTCTTCTTCTAAACCTTTTATAAATTTATGTCGATACTCTGCCCTTTCCTTTTCTGATTTATCATATGAATTTAAATCTTTACTCTTAGACTGAAGCCTTTCATTTCCAACAGTTTCTTCATTAATTAATTTAATACTTCCATTTTCAATACCTTCTAAAACCTCTATTTCAGGAATCCTGATCTCTGTCTTAGAGAGTACATCTAAAGTTAGAACTATTCTGCTATTCCATGAAATAACTTCACATAGCCGATCATTATAATGAAACTGCATTCCAGATGTTAGTGTTACCTTCATCTGCGAACCTCACATACATATTCGTGGAAAACATTTTATGAACATCAAACTCTATAATCCCCTTACTAATTAATGTATATGCATGATAGTTTACAACCTCTGGTTCGTTACCAGTCAATCTACATGCTATTTTCAGAAGTTCTTTTAACCTTACGAAATTTCCTTCATACCCAGAGAAGATATTTTTAAATAGATTCATATACTGCTCATTAATATCTGATTTTCGATAGCTTTTAAATTGCAACATATTTTGATAAAGCACGCTGTTCTTTTCAAGAAACTCATCAATAATTAAAAAATTAAAACCTTGCTTCTTTAAATCGTATTCAATAGATTCATATTTCTCTTTATCACTCTTATGGGCATTTATATCAAAAGAATCAGTTTTCACTTCAAAATACCATTCTCCATCTGAAAATGTATAAGCAAAAAAATCGGCTGTGTATTCATGACTCTCCTGATCTATGTGGTACATTATCCTTGGCGGCTGTGAAATGTAACTCTGAATTCGCGTATCAAACTCCAGAAAATGACAGAACTTATATTCATCTTCAGTCTGAAGGAACAGCACATTGTTATTCTTTCTGCTTGCGAACATCCAGTTAGAGTTCACAGCCGACATTTTAATTACTCTGCCGTGCTTATCTTTTGGTTGAAATCTCCGACTCACAAAAAAAAGCCCCCTACACAGATACCTTAGTATCAAACATAGGAGGCTTTTTAGGCTTGTCAATTTTACTGATTAAAATATTGACAAGCTTTATGACGAATTGCCAAACTTAACGATGAAATTCACAGGAATTAAGCAATTTCAACCAGATTACCCCTGGACTCCAGCCAAAGCTTGCGGTCTGAACTGCGTTTCTTGGCCAGCAGCATATCCATCCGCTGAGTCGTCTCCTCCTCGTTGTCCAGGGTTAACTGAACAAGACGACGAGTGTCTGCAGACATCGTAGTTTCTCGCAACTGCAAAGGGTTCATCTCACCCAGTCCCTTAAAGCGTTGCACATTGACCTTGCCTTTCTTTTTCTCGGCACGGATGCGTTCAAGAATGCCTTCTTTCTCTGCTTCATCCAGGGCGTAATAGACGTCTTTGGCCACATCAATCCGGTAAAGCGGCGGCATGGCAACATAAATATGGCCGCGTTCCACCAGTGGGCGGAAGTGTTGAACGAACAGCGCACAGAGCAGGGTCGCGATGTGCAAGCCATCAGAGTCCGCATCGGCAAGAATGCAGATTTTACCGTAGCGCAAACCGTCCAGGTTATCCGATGCCGGATCAACCCCCAGGGCTACGGAGATATCGTGTATTTCCTGGGAGGCCAGTACTTCTGAGGAGTCTACTTCCCAGCTGTTAAGGATTTTACCCCGCAACGGCATGATGGCCTGATACTCACGGTCACGGGCCTGTTTGGCAGAGCCGCCTGCTGAGTCCCCTTCCACCAGGAACAGTTCGGTCATGCCCAGGTCCTGACTGGCACAATCCGCCAGTTTGCCTGGCAGTGCTGGCCCCTGGGTCACTTTTTTACGAGCAACCTTTTTGGCTTTGCGCATCCGTTTCTGGGCATTGCTGATGCAGAGTTCTGCCAGCAGTTCAGCTTCAGCGGTGTGTTGGTTCAGCCAGAGGCTAAAGGCATCTTTTGCCACACCAGAGACAAAGGCGGCACACTCCCTGGAAGAGAGACGTTCCTTGGTCTGGCCGGAGAATTGCGGGTCTGCCAACTTGGCAGATAATACGTAGGCGCAGTTTTCCCACAAATCATCGCCACCGAGTTTCACGCCACGGGGCAACAGGTTCCTGAATTCACAGAATTCCCGGATGGCTTCCAGCAGGCCGGTTCTGAGGCCATTCACATGGGTGCCGCCCAACGGGGTGGGAATCAGGTTGACATAGCTTTCCGTCAGCAGTTCACCGCCCTCGGGTAGCCATTGGACGGCCCAGTCTACCGCCTCGCTTTCCCCTTTCAGGGAACCGGTAAAGGGTTCAACGGGGAGCACGGCAAAGCCTCTTGTGGCACTTTTGAGATAGTCGTTCAGGCCATCCTCGTAGTACCACTCGGTCACGTCTTCAGAAATCCGGTCATCAAATTCAACCCGCAGGCCAGGGCAAAGCACTGCCTTGGCCCGCAGAATGTGCATTAGCCGTGGTACGGAAAATCGTGGGGAGTCGAAGTAGCTGGCATCGGGCCAGAAACGAACCATTGTTCCGGTATTGCGACGTCCGCAGGTGCCGGTTTCGTGGAGGTCTTCATCCTTATAGCCATCTTTAAAGCTGATGGCTGAAACGATGCCGCCACGGCGAACGGTCACTTCCAGGCGGCTGGAGAGCGCATTGACCACAGAAACACCCACCCCGTGCAAACCACCGGAGAACTGGTAATTCTTGCTGGAGAATTTACCACCGGCATGCAGGCGGGTGAGAATAAGCTCAATACCCGAGATGCCATGTTCCGGGTGGATATCGGTGGGCATACCCCGGCCATCATCCACCACTTCCAGAGACTGGTCTTTGTGCAGGGTGACTTTGATATGGGAAGCAAAACCTGCCAGGGCCTCATCCACGCTGTTGTCGATGATTTCCTGGGCAAGATGGTTTGGCCGGGTGGTGTCGGTGTACATTCCGGGGCGTTTGCGCACCGGGTCGAGGCCACTGAGTACCTCAATCGCCTCGGCATTGTAGTCGTTCTTTACCATGAGTCCTTGCTGACTGATCGCTTTATGACGCAAAGCGTGAAAATAGAGAGTGTAACGAATCGACGGTGATTTGTTCAAACGGATGTGGGAAAATCCTGTCCCAGAAAGTCTAAGATTTCTGGCAGCATTGTCTCAAAATGATCAAAGGCGTGGCTGCCGCCGTCCTGTACGATCACTGTGCATTGCTGGTACTTTTCCACCGCCAGGCGGTAGTCCAGTGTTTCATCACCCGTTTGTACCATAAGAAGCGTGTTTTCCGGTGATGCCGGGGGCTCTGTTTCCAGAAGGAGCAGCTGTGCAACATACTCGTCGGTCATCACCCAGTCGGCACCGGTATGAAAGTTTTTCTGGGGACCAAGAAACGCTTCGAATCGTTTATGGGGAACAACGGCCGGGTTAATCAGCACCAGCCTTGCCTTTTTCCTGTGCCCATTATCAAGCAACCAGTGTTGCAGCCAGGCACCCAGGAAGCCACCAAGGGAGCTGCCAATGATGTAGATATCCCGCAGGTTCAGCGACTTTTTCAGGTGGCTCTGTAAACACTGCACAATATCCGATGGAAAAACCGGCAGATCCGGTATCCATAATTCAACATCCAACTGGTTATCCTGAACATACTCTGTGGTTTGAATAGCCTTCCTTGACTGTGAAGAGCTGTTCAGACCATGCAGATAAACCAGTAGCGGCTTCATATTTTCGTGCCCATCATTCTGCTCACCAGTTCTTCCGGGGAGTGGTCAATCACCAGCTGGTCATACCAGTACCGGGTTAGAAAACCTTCATCCACGGCATTTTCCAACCAAGCTACTAAATGATCATAATAGCCAGCCGTATTCAGAATGGCACAGGGTTTGCCATGGTAGCCTACCTGCTTATGGGCAATTTCCTGAAACAGTTCATCCATACTGCCAGCACCGCCAGACAGTGTGATAAAGCCATCCGCCAATTCATTCATTTTCTGCTTGCGCTCATGCATGTCATTAACATGGATTAACTCATTCAAACCATTGTGAGCCTGTTCCTGTTGGACAAGGGCATGAGGAATAACGCCAACCACCCTTCCACCACCAGCAATGGCCCGATCAGCGATAGCACCCATCAGCCCGATATTGCCACCGCCATAGACAATGGTGATGCCTTGTTCTAACAGTGAGTCCACCAATGCTTCGGCTGCCTGTCGGTAGGCTTCCTTGCGACCAGAGCGGGCACCACAGAATATTGCGACTGACTTCATTGTTTCTTCCTCTGTTTCTCTGCTGGCCGTAGCAATCATACACAATAAGCTATACTGCTGCCTGTCCTGATGGCCAGAATAATGCTTACACCATGCATAATATCCAGATTGACATTGATTATCGGGAAAGGGCTTCAGGGATAATTGACTCACTGCAGAATCGGGATGGTGTTGTTGTTAACACCGTCTGTCTTGCAAACGGAGATTATAAAGTTAACAACGACTGGCTGGTTGAGAGGAAAACACTGATCGATCTGGCTGCCTCTATTATCGATGGTCGGTTATTCCGGCAACTGAGCCAGTATTGTTTTCCTTATCGTAAAGTATTGCTGATTGAGGGTTCTGCGGGAATGTTATGTTCATCCGGTATACGGCGGGAGTCTATTCAGGGGGCTCTTGTCATGGTTTCACTGTATTTTGGTATTCCCGTACTTCGTTCCATGAACCCGAATGAAACGGCTGCATTATTGATTATGATGGGGCGACAGTGGAGTAAATTCAGAGGGGTTATGAATGTTTCGGATATGGGCTCACGGCCTGCTCATTCCAAAGATCCGCACCGGCAAACACTGAATATGTTGCAGTGTTTGCCGGGTGTTGGCTCACTGAAAGCCCGTGCTCTATTGCAGAAATTTGGCTCGATTGAAGCGGTCTTGTTGAGCACAGTTGAAGAGCTGGCACAAACCAGGGGGATCGGCAGAAAAACAGCGCAGAGCATCAAACAGATGGTCACACACTCCCACGCCCGGTTCTGATAGCTTGGGAACGGGCACACCCGCAGTCATTCAGTGAAGCACCGATTAACCTTTAACACGAAGGTATACAAACCACTTGCTCAGGCCGACCATCACACCACCACCGATGATATTGCCGATGGTCACCGGCAACAGGTTCATAAAGATGTTGCCCAGGTTGATCACGTCGAAATCGGCAGCGGTGTAACCAATCGCCTGCCAGAATTCGGGGCCCGCCAGGGACTTGATCATATAACCCACAGGCAACAGGTACATGTTGGCAACGGAGTGCTCAAAACCGGCGGCAACAAACGCCGCTACCGGCAAAATACAGGCCATCATTTTACCGGCAGCCGTGCGGGCACTCAGGCTCATCCAGTAGGTCAGGCAAACCAGCAGGTTACAGAGAATCCCCAGGATCAGGGCCTGGAAGAATGGATCTTAAGGTAGACATTAAGCTCCACCCACTGCACAGAAGCCTAATCTTGTACGCCCTGAACAACCATCCCGTGCAGGGTGTTCTCGTTTCGCATTATTTCCCCAGAAGTCCAGTAGCTTTTTAATGCATGAGACCAATGGGCTAAGTTACCGTTAATGGTTGAATCAGCTAAACTCCCATAAAATCTACGTTGTAGGGGAGTGATATGCAATCTGAACTCTTCCAGAATTTTATTGATTCCATTTCAACATTAACCAGTGAACAGCGAGACATTCTTAACAACTCGCTCCTTAGTACTCAAATAGAGGTTACCGAGGTAGTAGAAACCACTGACTCTGAACCTGTTTACAGTGAATCTATACCCAATAACGATAATGCAACACCTGACGTAGAAAAGAGCATACTTGCCCAATTTGCCGAAAACCCCAGGTGCCCCAAATGCAAAAGCCATAGCGTTGGTCGCTGGGGCATACGAAATGGCCGACAGCGCTACCACTGCAAGACTTGCGACTCAACGTTTAACGCCTTTAGTGGAACGCCTTTGGCAAGGCTCAGGCACCCTGAAAAATGGAACAAGTACCTCGCAGGTATGACTCACTCTATGGTCTTGCGACCAGCTGCTGCTGAGAATGCCATTGACTTGAAAACTGCGTTCCGCTGGCGTCACCGCTTTCTTGAAGTGATTAATAATGATCAAGCAGAAGAGCTTTGTGGCATTACTGAGCTTGATGAAACATTTTTCCGTGAATCCTTCAAAGGGCAAAGAGAAGGCCTTCCACGGCCAACCCGAAAGCGGGGTAATGATCCCAACAAAGCCCGAAAAGTCCCGGTAATGGTGGCTCGGGACCGTAATCGAAATACCGTTGACGGTGTATTAGAAAACGAAAGTGCTAATGAATTGTGCAGGCATTTAAATGGCCGCATATCGATACAGGCCACGGTCTGTGCGGATGCACACCTCGCTCACGAAAAACTTGCTGACAAGCTTGGATTTGTCTTCAAGGAGCTGGTGACATCAGCAGGTCAACATGTTGTTGAAGGCATCTACCACATCCAGACTGTAAATTCTTATCACAGTCATTTAAAACGCTGGATTGGCGGCGTATTCCAAGGGGTTGCAACTCGTTACCTTCCCCATTATCTGGCCTGGAGGCGAGAACTGACGGCAGCAAAAAAATTAACTGTTGGCCGGTTGATCAGCAGAATTACTGAACATTGGTGCTTCCAACCATTAACGGTAACTTAGCCAGACCAATGACTTTCCTGCATTCATCAACGATGAAATCACATTACCAAACAGGTGAGTCCCACTTTTCATCACCTTGTGCGTCGAGATTTCCTCAATGCTCCCACTTTCACAGAGGTTCGCCTGTGCAGCATGGGCAAGGTACCTTTTCAACGTCACAACCACAAAGGACATCAGAATCAGGCTAAACACCAGTGTCGCTGATTTGGTGTTAAAACGATGCCACCCTGAATAGGATTTGATCTCTTTGAAAATCAGCTCTATCTGCCACCGTAGACGATAGGCCTGGAGCACATCACTCAAGGTGAACTCCACCCGGTTCAGGTTGGTCACAACGAAAACCCACTTCTGTTTTTTGTCATTCCAGCGGACAACCAAGCGGAATGGCCAGGCTTTGAATCCCGGCCATTCTACATCCAGGTCGAGGCACTGGTCTTTGGGGAAGCCAGACAGTACATCCTTCAGTTTTTGTCCTTTGTAGCGATTGAGATTCTTGCCATCCTCCCGTACCGCGCTGAGTATCGTCGGGTTGATACTCTGAGGTGCCTTGCAGATAAAAGAACCCTCCCTGTCATCAATAGCGGCAAAGAGTTCCAGCTCAAAATAACCGGCATCCATTAGCATCAGGATATAGGCCATGGATGTTGGCAGTGGTGGCAGACAGTCTCTTTCTGAACGGGTATCTTCAGTCAGCTGCACCCGCACCAGGTTGTTGGTGAGAAGATCCATTGTCGTATGAAGCTCGACGGCAGCAGGACTGACCGTTGAGAACCTGCCGGGAAATGCTTCTTTCAGGGCATCATAGACAGCTTGTGACGAACCGTCCTGAATCAGAATGTGCTCAAACTCTGAAAATGGACTGTCTTCATCAAACGCCATGACTTTGCGGGAAAATATTTCCAGACACTGCACCCATAGCCACAGGATAAGAGTAGGCAGCGCGTCCTTTTTAGCCTGATTTGCCCAAGAACGATAAGAGACATTCAGCCCCGTCAACTCGTTAAATTTACGGTGTAGATCCGCCTGGGTATCGCAGTTTCCATCACCAGCGAGGGCATCGATCAGTGAGAGGATAAAATCCAAAGGACGGATATCTCGCTGTCGTATAGTAAAACCAAGCTGTTCCGCCATACTTAGGAGTTCTGACCGGTCGAAACAGGTCAACAGTTTTTTTCAACTAATCTACTATTTGCAGTACTCATCTTGTTCAGCCATTGATAATGGTTTCGAAGCTTTATTGTGGCTGTTCAAGGTGGGTTCTGCCGCCGGAAACGAACCTTTTTTGAGCTTAATGTCTACCCTAAGAAGAATGGATAGCCCAGCTTGGCCTTGGCAATATACATGGAGGAGAGTCCTACCTGACCATTGCCGCCTTCCCAGACACCACCGCCAATAATCAGCAGGGCAAAGAGAATGGAACCGATAAAGTTACCCACATAAACCAGCCCCCAGTTTTTAACGATGTTACGTAACTTGAGTTTACCCGTTGCCTTACCCATCAACAGCAGAGTACTGCTGGTAAACAATTCGGCACCGCAGAGCACCACCAGCATCAGGCCGGTACTGAACGCAATACCGCCCACCAGTTTGGACATACCGTAGGGCATGCTCTGGGCACCGGCCACCACCACGGAATAGAACATGCCGGCAATGGCAACAAAGACACCAGCCATAATGGCCAGAATCACAGTTACCTCAGGGTGTTTTTTTGCTTTGCCTATTGCCGCCTGCTCAGCCAGCTTTGCCATTTCCGCAGGGGGAACAGCACCATAGTTGGGCATATTTTGAACTTGCATGGGGGATATCCATAGCCAATCGATGTTGGCGCTAAGTCTATCAGTGAGAAGAATCTGGCATCAGAGTGGTAAATTCAGCGGGTATTGCGAAAAATACTTAGTACATGAACCGTATACTTTATGAAAGTGAATCAGTGAACATCAGCAGTGCATTAAAAAATAGATAGAATTTGCGTAAATGAACAGTTGCTTCTTGTGATAAATACAGAGACGATAGGTAAATAGCCTTGAAAAAATGCTGTTCAATATTCACCGGCATAGAGCATACCGTTTTCCAGTTCTTCAGATATCAATGGAGATCAGGGTGGAGGGAAGTGCCATAAATAGTCACCTGCTAATTATTGCCCTGGGAATAACCGTTCTGAGCACTGCGCAGGCAGATGACCATGTTCAGATTATTGATGCTGTCGATCTAGCTACTGAGCAGCACGCGGTAGCTTCCCGGGATAAGGCCCACTCTTCTGTCATAGAACTAAGTAACCAATCCCTAAGCCCGTCCGATAACGCCAAAGGCCTGCGCATTGACTACCAGCCATTTGATAACAACTTCAGTATGTCTGCTGGCAGCTTTCATCATTCATCTAAAGATTCACAGAGTGTACGCTATAACAACAAGACCTATCTTGGGGTAGGTTGGAAAACAATGGTCGATCAGGCCCGTCTGGGCGTTAGGGTCGATATTGGTGCTGTTTATGAAAACAATGAGGGGAGCAACCTCGCAACCCCAGCTGTCAATAGTTTGAAATCCATTTCCAGAAGTGACTTTGATGATACGGCAACTACTCGCTGGCAACCGGTCATCAGTTTGGGCGTTTCCTATCGCTTTTAGCAGCGATTTTCTTCTCTTCAGACTTACCAGCTGTTATTGCGTTGATGTGCATCCCTTTTAATACGTTTAACGCCTGATTTAGTTGATAATCCTGGGCCAGCAGCTCAGCCAGCTCTTTCTCTGCCTTACTGGCTCCGGCTTTCTTAATGTTCGATACGTCATCTTTATTACCGTTGTCGAGATGTCGCTGCAAATCAGCTTCCTTATACTGCTGAGGTGCATCAATCGGGGTTACCTTGGCACGCTGAACCACAATATCCGGTTTAATACCTTCGGCCTGGATGGATCGGCCATTGGGCGTATAATACAAGGCAGTGGTCAACTTTAAACCTTTTGCTGAATCAACACTCAAGGGCAATACGGTTTGTACAGACCCCTTGCCAAAAGACTCGGTCCCCATCAGAACCGCACGCTTATGATCCTGCAGGGCTCCGGCAACAATTTCTGAAGCAGAGGCTGAACCGCCATTGATCAATACCACCAGCGGGACGCCCTTTGAAGGGTCATCAGCCGATGCGTTAAACCTCAGCTCAGAGTTTGGAATTCTCCCTTCGGTATAAACAATCAACCCTTCGCTGATAAAGGCATCGGTAACACCAACCGCCGCCTGAAGCACCCCCCCGGGATTATTGCGAAGGTCAAGAACCAGTCCGTGAAGTTTACCGTCTTGCTGTTCTTTCCTGAGTTTTTTCAATGTATCGACCAGCTCATTGCCGGTATCTGCCTGAAACTGACTGACACGAATATAGCCATAACCTGTCTCAAGATGTTTGGCCCTTACACTTTGAACTTTAATAACCGCACGCTTTAGAGTGATCTCAAGCGGTTTCTCCTTGCCCTTGCGGACAATAGTCAACTTAATCGGGGTATCTGCTTTACCGCGCATTTTATCAACCGACTCACCCAGGCTCATTCCCTTAACAGACACATTATCCAGCTTGATGATCAAATCTCCCGCCTGAATGCCGGCTTTTGCAGCAGGTGTATCATCAATGGGGCTCACCACCTTGATAAAGCCATCTTCCATGCCCACTTCGATGCCCAGACCACCAAATTCTCCAGACGTATTTTCTTCCAGTTCCTTGAAATCATCAGGTTTCAGATAGGCAGAATGAGGGTCAAGGCCACTGAGCATTCCTTGAATAGCATTTTCAAGCAGCGTCCTGTCGTCCACTTCCTCAACATAGGCTTTTTTAATGCGCTCCATCACTTCAGTAAATGCGCGCAGTTCATCCAGTGGCAGCTTTGCTTTGGGCTGTTCAGCAAGCCCTGTGTCCCGGGCTACTGGAGACTGGCGGTTATGTTCATCGGCAGGAGTCTCCGGAGTCTGCGGTACCTGACCAGCGGCATCAGCCCAGCTATTCAATGCCAGACCGATAGCCAGCACCAGAAGCGCCGACCGCACAAAAGATGCCTTGATAAGCCGGTTCAGGTTAAAAATCAAATTCATGAATGCTCCCGGGCATTATTTGAAATCAGTGAAGTATAGGAATTACTTATCGGTATCACTGATTGAAACTACACTGAATTCGGGATACTGCCTGGTGCTTGCTATTCCCGGCCAAGCCATAGCGAAGGGTTCTGGGGTTTGCCATTGAGGCGTACTTCAAAATAAACCCCCTCATTTTGCTGCCCACCACTGTAACCACTTAATGCCAGTGGCTCACCCGCCAGCACGGTATCACCTTCCTGCCTGAGAATGAAGTTGTTGTGAGCGTAAAGCGTCAGGAAATCATCGCCATGGTCAACGATCACCAAAAGGCCATAACTGCTCAGCCAATCGGCAAAGAGAACCCGGCCATCATGAACGGCATTAACCGTCGTTCCGGCTGCCGTAGCAATGAACATGCCCTGCCAACGCATGCGAGTTTCCGGATTCTGATCGTTGAACTGAAACAGGACTCGTCCTTTTACTGGCCACAACAACTTGCCTTTACGGCTGTTGAAAGAGTCACTGTTGCTGAGCTGCCGACTGATAATGCTGGCCAGCATCTGATCCAGCTTCTCCCGCTCCTGTTCCAGCTGTTTAAGCTCCTTACCTCCCTTTCGATAACGACTCGCCAACTCACTTAATCGTTTTTTACGCTCCGACTGCTGTTTGACCAGAGACTGCTTTTTCTGGTCAATCACGGTTTTTTCCTGGTTAAGTCGGGTGATGAGGGTTTGCCGGGTCTTTTCCACAGATTGCAGTTCCACAAGGGTTTTCTCATACTCCTGAATGGACTGAAGTTGCGCCTTTTGAAAATAGTCAAGATAAACCAGTTGTCGGGAAACCGTTTCCGGATCTTCCTGGTTCAGCAATAACTTGATGCGGTTGTCACCCAGACTCTTATAAAGTGATTGCAGACTCTGGACAACCTGAACCTTCTGCTGTTCACTCTTTGCCGTCAGTACCTGCTGACGGCTCTGGAGCTTTTTTATTTCGCCCTGCCCCTCCTTGAGACGAGTTTCCAGAGTACTGATATCACTGTTCAGTTGTTGAATAGCCCTCTCATTCTTCTGAACCTGTTCCCGGGCAGAAGTTTGTGCAGCATTAAGCGATTCCAATAGCTCTTTTGCATGCTGGATATCACTTTCAATGGCTTTGATTTCAGTCTCAGTTGCGGCCTGTTCATTACCTACACCCAACTGGGGAATGATCGAGCAGGCAGCAAACAACAGTGCTGTGAAAATCCTTTTATATTTACCCCTTTCAGGGCGCAGCAAATTGAAAAACATCATGGGAGGAGTCTTTGGTTATTGGCTAAAACCCTGTCAGTATGCCTGCAATTAAAGATCAGATATAGATAAGTGCCCAACCAAATGAAACCATACCGACGGAAAAGGTGACACTCAATTCATATAATTGAGTGTCACCGGGTGGAACTGTTCAGGCACAGGCTTCGGCAATCAGAGCTTTCTGAACAGTGGCGGGAACCTGCTCATAACGACGGAAGGTCATGGAAAACTCACCCTCACCAGCGGTCATGGATTTCAGGGCATTGCTGTATTCCATGGTACTGGCCAGTGGTACTTCTGCCTCGATACAGACTTCATCTCCATCTCTGGATTCTGAACCAGTAATCACGCCACGATCAGCGGACAGGTGACCGGTGATGTCCCCGACACTCCATACCGGAGCGGTCACTTTCAAGGCCATATAAGGCTCAAGGAGAACGGCGTCTGCCCGGCTGATGGCATCCAGAAATGCTCTCTTCCCGGCAGTAACAAAAGCAACCTCCTTGGAGTCCACACTGTGATGCTTACCATCATAAACAACGACCCGAATATCCTGCATCGGGTAACCGGCAATGGCACCAGCGCCCATCACCTCAAGCACACCTTTTTCTACGGCCGGGATATACTGGCTGGGTATCACACCGCCGACCACCTCACTGGTAAACTCAAAACCCGCCCCCCGGGGTAATGGCTCGATCCGCAGAAAAACCTCGCCGAACTGGCCGGAACCACCACTTTGTTTCTTATGCCGATGATGACCTTCTGATGCGGTGAGAATCGTTTCACGATAAGGGATTCCGGGTAACCGTGTATTCACATCAATGTTATATACAGCCTGCATTTTTTCCAGGACCATCTGTAGATGGGCGCTGCCCAGACCACTGATAACCGTTTCATTCTGAGACTCCCGATGCTCAACGATCAGGCTGGGATCCTCAAGCGTCATCCGGTGTAAGGCATCCGACAATTTCTGCTCATCACCATGACGGACAGTATCAATGGCCAGACTGCTCATGGGCTCAGGAAAAGTCAGTGGTTCCAGATAGAAATGGTCTTCATCGTGGGAGTCGTGTAACACGGCATCAAAGTGGATACTATCGACTTTTGCCACGGCACAGATATCCCCCGGGCCTGCAGAGCTGACTTCCTGTGACTGCTCCCCCTGAAGTTTCAGCAGATGATTGACCCTGAAGGCTTTGCGTCCATCACCAATAAAGAGCTGGCTGCCTGTTTTTACGGTGCCCTGGTGGATTCTGAATATCCCCATACGACCAATAAAAGGATCGGTAACGACCTTGAAAACAGGGCTATCGTATGGGCTTCGGGATCAGCGGTTACCGAAACAGCTACCCCTGGTTCTCCCATCTTTGAGTCGTCCTTCTTCAACTCTCTGTGACAAAACTGCGGGGCATTCCCTTCTTCCGGAGTGGGCATTAACTCACTCATAATTCTCAGAAGTTGGTCAACCCCTGCCCCTGTTCTGGCGGAAACAAAACACACCGGCAACAGATGGCCTTCTCTCAGGCACTGCTCAAAAGGATCATGAAGCTGGGGAGGCTCAATAGACTGGCCTTGTTCCAGATAGAGGTCCATCAAGCCATCATCCACCTCGATCACCTGTTCAACCAGACGATCATGGGCCTCACTGACCGAGCTGAAAACATCAACTTCCCATAATCGATTTGTTACGGCCATTTATTGACCCAAACGTCATGTTCATTTTGTAAATAATATTTCTTATCGAAGACTTCTGGTAATCTATCTGAAAAAGATCCTTGATTAGATCTCTGACATTCGCCATATTCCATATGCCATCATTAATTCCAAAATCAGAGGGTTTCTGGCTTTGCAGGATTGTCCTCAGCTGCTCTTTTTGCTCTTGAGATAGTCCCGGAGCCTTTCCTTGATAAGAGAATGGAACAGGTGCTGAGTCAGTTGCTCTCAGCCAATACGGCGACAGTTCACATTTAAACAAGCCGGACAGCTCCAGCTTTTCTCTTTTGCCAGACAAAAAGTCCTGAATATACCGATTGACTGTACCGGCAGGAAAGAATGGTTTCACTTCCTCAATCAGATCCTGATAACGACTGAGTTCCTTCACCCGCTGCGCATTTACCTGCTCTTGAACAGAAAAACCCCGTGTCGCACATACCGGGGGATTAAACCGGTGCATATCGGTAAAGTGCCGGGGGGGTTTTTGTTTCCTGTTCTTTCGGTATACGCCTGAGACATTTCCAGCCGGGTCCATCTTACGCCGAGACATTTGCTCAACTTGAAATAGCCGGTTATTTCCGGAAAAATCCCCAAAAAAGTCAGCTCTTGCTGCCGGCATTTCATATCGGTTGAAATGCTGGTGAGATCTTGTCTCTGCAAAGGAGTCAAACATCGGTTCGGCATAAGATGACACTGACCTCGGGCTGCTGATATCGAACAAACGATCGTGAGCCCGGTTGAACCGTGGTGCAGTATATTCGCTACCACGGTAATTTTGCTGATCTGTGAGGTCCCTGTATAAATGACGTTCTGAAGAAATGGCCCGGACAGAACGGTGATAGCAATCTCTCTCTGAATCCAAAGCATCACCTGTAATCCAAAAATCCGTTAAGTCAGCAACTCTACGCTTACCCACCACCTCTTTACATCGATACGTATTGAAGCTGGCAGATTCATCAGCCGGTACCTCTATACCAACCGCTCTGCGGTTCATAGAGGTTAATCTTGAATCACAATAATGACATCCGGGAAAAGCCATAGATAGACTCCTGATAGAAAATTTATTTGAAAAGCAAAACCGTATAGACAACAAAAAAGAAAAGTATTTCATCAACGGTATGAAGCATTATTCTGGTACAATAACTACATATTGTGATCAAAGCAGGGGTTCATGAGACTGACTTTTCTGGGAACTTCAGCAGGAATGCCAACTACGGAAAGAAATGTCACGGCGCTGGCACTGGCCATTGATGATGCCAGGCAGTGGTATCTTGTGGACTGTGGTGAGGGAACGCAACATCAGCTGCTTCGCTGCCGCTACACCCTCAATAATCTCAAAACCATCTTTATTACTCATGTTCATGGTGATCACATGTATGGTCTGCCCGGGTTGATCTCTTCTGCCAGTATGCAGGGGCGGCAGGCCTCCATGACAATTTGCGCACCTGATGGCGTTCAGCAGTTTGTTGAGGCAGCATTACACTATGCCGGTGTCTCGGAACTGCCATTCAGTATTGAGTTTATTCGTACTGACCAGCCTGCCTTTAAGTATCAGGATTCCCAGGTGGCTGTCACGGCTCACCAGCTCTCTCATCGTGTTCCGAGCTTCGCCTATCGTTTTGTGGAAAAAACCGTCAGTACCCAGTTAAATATTGCGCAGCTGAATGCTCTGGGCGTTCCCAGGGGAGAGCTCTGGGGGCGTTTGCAAAAAGGGCAGACAGTGACGCTTGAGGATGGTCGGCAGATTCTCCCTGAACAGGTTCTGCAACCTCCACCAGCAAGCCGGATTGCCATTATTGCTGGTGATAATGACCAGCCGGAACTATTAATTGATGCTCTACAAGGTAGCCATCTGTTAGTTCACGAAGCCACACTGACCGATGCGGCCCTGCAAAAAGTCGGACCTGTCTGGATGCACAGCTCCGCCCGTATGGTTGCTGAGGCAGCGGAAGCCAGTGGCATCCCAAACCTGATCCTTACTCACTTCAGTGGACGCTATCAACCTTTCCCCTCAACAGGCCCCAACAGTGTCTCAGCTATAAAGGCCGAAGCCGAAGACTATTATTCCGGCAATGTGGGTTTAGCCAGTGACCTGAGCATTTGGGCACTGAACCGATCGGGTCAACTGATTCCTCTCCAACCGTGATATACTCTGCCACTTAATTTATAAAGAAGTTGATAATTAATGTCTGATATCTACCAAACCATGGAAGAACGGGTCAGCTACGGTATTGGCCGCCAGATGGGTGACCAGCTGGCCTCCAACCCAATCGCGGGCTTATCCATTGATGCCGTTCTGGCCGGCCTTGCTGACGCACTGAACGGCGTTGAAAGTGCTGTTTCTCATGAAGACCTGCACGCTGCCTTTACTGAGATGCAAAAGCGCCTGCAGGCAGAAGACGCTGAAAAAGCCCGGGTTCTTTCTGCTGAAGGTGAGCAGTTCCTGGCAGAGAATGCCCAGCGCGAAGGCGTTCAGGTTACCGAATCCGGTCTGCAATTTGAAGTCATGGCTGAAGGCAGTGGCGAAAAACCAACCCGGGCCAGTACAGTCCGTACCCATTATCATGGCACGCTGATTGATGGAACCGTCTTTGACAGTTCTGTTCAACGTGGGGAGCCCGCTGAATTTCCGGTATCCGGTGTTATTGCCGGCTGGACAGAAGCTCTGCAAATGATGAGCGTAGGTGCCAAGTGGAAGCTGTTTGTTCCCTATCAACTGGCTTATGGTGAACGTGGAGCCGGTGGAGCCATCGGTCCATACACGACGTTAGTTTTTGAAGTTGAACTGCTGGATATTGTTTCCTGATTGATCAGAGTTTTTCAAACCTCTGTCTTCTCTGACCAGGGGCTTGAAAAACTCATGAACTCTTTGATAAGTTTGCTGGATTGCTCATTAATTAAGAAAAATCATTCATCACTTTTCAGTAGTTAATCCCCATCAAGAAAAACCTTACTCATTGGCAGTAAATCTTCCTTTTTGAATTAAAAAATCAAACTGAAAATAAATGTTCATCTATTATGGTATTTTGTAAGAAATATGAGATCGGAATAACTCGATAAAAGATTTAAAGGTAAGCCACAGATGAATAGTTCAGGTTCCTATTATGGTCAGGCAGGCGGGTATCTGACGCTTGACCAGCCTCCACAAACGCCAAGGCCTATCAGGCCTGACCAACAGACACCGTTTTCAACTACCCGGTCAGGCCATTCATCAAAGACCGCAAAAACTTCCAATGGCCTGGCGTGCACACCAACCCGACCGACCACTTTCGTGAATCAGGCCAAATCCCGCTCTGATGACAACAGGGATGACAACAGATCATCATTTCGACCCAAAGAGCACGCATTTACTGGCAGGCCCGTTCACATTACTGAAACGATTAAATCCAAGACCACTGTATTCCAGGTTACTGACGCTGAAATACAACAATTGTTTTCACAGGATCTGCTTTCCAGGCAGGGCTTTACCGAAATCAGCTTTGTCGATGACCCTTTGCTGGCAGAAGAATCTCTCCCTGATCAAAATGTAGAGATACATACCATTATCACTGACCTGAATACCAAACAAAGCCGCTCTGCCCAGTCAGGGACTCAATCACAATCACGACCACAATCCAAATCTCTACCGCCATCACCAACCCGATCCCCCAGTGTTCGGCGGGCTTCATCGCACCGGTCTCAGTTGGTGAATGAATCTGGCACGGGTAGCCTCCCTCATCTCCGACACAATTATCAACATAGCAGCTACTTTTCTTCGTCTCCCAGCCACAGGAGTGAACCATAAGGCACTTGGAAACTGTCCCGAAAAACTGCCTGCGCTACCCGTCGCCTGCTGCCCAAAAAGGCGGGAGTGCATACTCTGCTGTGGGCAACAGGCAGCGACCTGAAAGAACTTACTTAACCAGTAGCGACTTTCCAGACATCTCGGCAGGCTGCTCCAGACCCATCAGTGCCAGGAGGGTAGGTGCCAGGTCAGACAGGATACCGTCCTTCAGCTGAATAGCCTGAGGACCGGCATACACCAGGGGAACCAGCTCGCAAGTGTGGGCAGTGTGAGCCTGTCCGGTTGCCGGGTCTTCCATCTGCTCGGCATTACCATGGTCAGCAGTAATCAGGCACTGGCCACCTACCTCTTCCAGGGTTGCCACAACACGGCCAATACTTGCGTCTACCGCTTCAACCGCTTTAACCGCTGCATTGAAGTCACCGGTATGACCAACCATGTCACAGTTGGCGTAGTTGCAGATGATCAGGTCGTGTTCGCCGCTGCGAATCTCCTGCACCAGACGATCGGTGACTTCCGGTGCACTCATCTCTGGCTGCAGATCATAGGTTGCTACCTTCGGAGACGCCACCAATACACGCTTCTCACCGTCAAATGGCTCTTCACGGCCGCCGCTGAAGAAGAAAGTTACGTGAGCGTACTTCTCGGTTTCAGCAAT
Organism: Endozoicomonas sp. SCSIO W0465; assembly: GCF_023716865.1. NCBI lineage: Bacteria > Pseudomonadati > Pseudomonadota > Gammaproteobacteria > Oceanospirillales > Endozoicomonadaceae > Endozoicomonas > Endozoicomonas sp. SCSIO W0465. The sequence goes on along the minus strand of NZ_CP092417.1, from coordinate 440,784 downwards.
ACGGAGTTGGGTTTTGCCCAGTTTCTCCATGTATTCACCCAGCGTATTCACCAGTTCACTCGGTGGAAATGCACAAGGCGCATGAATGTCAGCAGCGTACTGAGTCAACATCACAAAGCCCGCCAGATCCGCCACACGGCTGCGTTGGAAGCCATCAAAGTCCCGGTCAACAAACGCACGGGTAATTTCCCGGGCACGGTCGGCACGAAAGTTCATAAATACCAGCGCATCGCCATCGTCCAGGTGGGCAGCTTCAGTACCGATAACGGTCGCTTTGACAAACTCGTCGTTTTCATCACGTTCATAAGCAGCCTGCAGACCCTCTACAGCGGTTGCCGCTGAAAACTCAGCCTTGCCATCAGTGATAAGGTCATAAGCCTGTTGTACACGATCCCAGCGATTGTCACGATCCATAGCGTAGTAACGGCCGATCAGGCTGGCTACACGACCAATGCCTTTCTCTTGCAACAGGGCGTCGAGTTTTTCCAGGGACGATTCGGCACTGCGCGGGGGAGTATCACGGCCATCCAGGAAGGCATGCACATAGACTGCTTTAGCACCGCGACGGGCAGCCAACTCAACCATGGCATGAATGTGATCCTCATGGCTGTGAACACCACCGGGTGAAACCAGCCCCATAATATGAACGGCTTTGCCAGCGTTGATGGCTTTATCCACAACACCGGTAATCACGTCGTTTTCGTAGAAGTCACCGTCCTGAATCGCTTTGGTAATGCGGGTCAGCTCCTGGTAAACCACGCGACCGGCCCCCAGATTCATATGGCCAACTTCACTGTTCCCCATCTGACCATCCGGCAGGCCAACGTCCATTCCGGAACCGGAAACAAAACTGTGTGGATTCTCTTGCCACAGACGATCCATTACCGGCGTTTTGGCCGCTAGAATGGCGTTACTGTCTTTTTCTTCACGGTAGCCGTAACCATCAAGGATAATCAGGGCGGTAGGTGTGCGTTTATCAGTCATGGGTTCTTAACCTAGGCGAACCGGATGGCCATAGAAAAGGCTGCGTCTGGAAGCGAGTCCGGTAAAAGGCTGCATTGTTGTCTTATCAGCCTGCGTCAGCGATCTCTTGAACCAACCTCATGGTGAGTGGAATGGTTTGCATTCTACCTGCTTTGCTGCCGGTTTCCAGTGAAATACCTGCGCTGATTGAACAGCGCAAACTATCACATCAGAAGCCGTCAACTGGCGATATATCGTGGAAGTTTCTGCAGTTTTCTGAAACTTTTCGCACAAATATCACGGGTAGTACTGATCCATCAATTTTAGTTGCCGGTGGTTTATTGTACTAACGCACAAGACATAAAAGCAGGTATACAAAACGCCTGCTCGTTTTTTTCCATGGTTTCGTCCTTACTTTCCTGAGGCGGGATCAGTATACTTGCCTCCTTTCAATTTATAGATTGACAGCTTGTCGGCATGGAACAATTCATCGAGTTTATTATTAACCACCCCCTGCACATTGGTGCACTGGTGGCGCTGGCCAGCGCACTGGCTTTTACTGAAATGCGCAAGGGTGGACAGAGCATCTCCACCGCCGGGCTGACCCGGATGGTCAACCAGGATCAGGGCGTGGTGATCGACGTTCGGGAAAAGGCAGACTTCTCCAAAGGTCATATCGTCAACGCCATCAATGTTCCCTATACCAAAATCAAGGAACGTGCAGGTGAACTGGAAAAATACCGCGAAAAGACCATCATTGTTGTTGATGCCATGGGCCAGCACAGCGGCAGTGTTGGCAAAACCCTGAAAGCCGAAGGCTTTGCCAATGTGGTCAGACTCCAGGGCGGTATGTCTACCTGGACCTCTGACAACCTGCCCGTCGTGAAGAAATAGGCCTTGGCTGGACAATCTTTATGATCGTTACCAAAATGCGTTATTCGCTTGGATTATCATTAGCTCATCAAAAGTAAGGAAATGACAATGGCTGAAAATCAGCAGCAGGGTTCTCATCAGCAGCAGCAGGCACCACAGTTTGCCTTGCAGCGAATCTACATGAAAGATATCTCCTTTGAATCACCAAAGGCCCCTGAGATCTTTCAGAAGCAGTGGCAGCCAGAAGTCAAACTGGACCTGAGCACCAGTAACCGTCCTCTGGAAGAGGGTCTGTACGAAGTGGTTCTGTCCCTGACGGTTACAGTGGAAAACAGTTCCGGAAACAACCCTTCAGATAAGAAGGAAACCGCTTTCGTTACTGAAGTACATCAGGCAGGCGTCTTCCTGGCCAAAGGTCTGGATGAAGAAGAACTGCACCGTACCCTGGGTGCCTTCTGCCCGAACATTCTGTTTCCATACGCCCGCGAAGCCATCGACAATCTGGTACTGCGTGGCAGCTTCCCTCCGCTTATGCTGGCACCGGTGAATTTCGACGCGCTGTATATGCAGGCACGCGAACAGCAGTCCGCCCAGCAGCAGCCAGAAGCTGTTAATTGATTTTTGTGTAAACGCTACCTGCAGCCCGCTTCCAGCAAAAGCCAGATTACCTGTGCTGTGCGGGAAGCGGGAAACGGAAAGCAAACTTCAAAGCTACTTCCCACCAATAAACCCCATCTGCCGCCAGGCTTCATAAACCATCACTGCCACGGTATTGGACAGGTTCAGGCTCCGGCTGTCCGGAAGCATGGGTAATCTCAGCACCTGATCGACAGGCAGAGAACTCAGTATCTCCGCTGGCAGGCCCCGGGTTTCCGGGCCAAATAGCAACGCATCCCCTTCCCGAAACGCACAGCAACTGTAATTGCTGGTGCCCTTGGTGCTCAATGCCAGCAACCGGCCCGGTTTGACGGTTCCCAGAAAACCCGGATAGTCCGGGTGAATCTTCAGCTCAGCAAACTCATGGTAATCCAGACCCGCCCGCTTCAGTCGTTGATCATCCAGCTCAAAGCCCAGGGGTTCAATCAGGTGCAGACGAAAGCCGGTATTGGCACAGAGACGGATAATATTACCGGTATTGGGAGGGATTTCCGGCTGGTAGAGAACAACATCAAGCATGGGCAGTTCCAACAGATGACAGAGCGCCAATAATAGAGCATCTACCGCCTTAATGGCATTGCCCATAGCGACTGGATAGGCAGTCGAGCCCCGGGCAACGTTCTCAATGCTTGAACTGCAGAGGCGCACCGCGTTAAGGTTGTTGGTATATGATCAACGGCCTGTATCCGCAGGCTGACTTGCCATTGATAAAAATAACCGGAGCAGCGTGTAATCAATCTAATGAAGTATTTCCTGCAAACGACTGTCGCCATGATGATGATGCTAATGGCTTTATCTTCCACAAACGTCATGGCTTTGATTTGTGAACCTAAGCCGGGTGCAAATCCACAAACCGGGAAGGTGGGGCTCACACTCTGTGAAAGTGGTTCAAGAATAGAAGACAATAACCTCTCGGACTTCTCTGCATCCTGGTTAGGTAATGGCCTGCTATCAGCAAGCATCCCATTCCAGATTCGTTCCTGTGGTGATTTCTATTGCAATCGTGCCACCCGGTTTTCACTCAAAAGTGATGGCTTAACTCTTAATGATAAAAAGGGCTCCTCGCAAATACCTCTGACCGTGACGGTGAGGCAGATCCACACAGGCTCTGAAATCACCTTTCCCGATAATCGGGATTGCGAAAGCGGCACAACCAACTGCCCTTTCCGTGGGGCAGGCCGTCAAAGGAACCTGTCTCCGGACTTTTGCGAAAGCTGTGTTGATTTCGAGCTGCTGATCAGTGCTGATCTCAACGCACTGATCAACAGTAACACGCTAACAACCTCCGGCACGCACTCGGGCACTCTCACCTTCACCATTGATCAGGCCCTCGAGTCATCCAATACCGGCAGTGGTGATTCCGGCCTCAATAAGGATGTTGATATCACCATTAAAATTAACATTCCGGACCTGGTACAGATCAGTGGTCTGAATGATATGACTCTGAGCAAAAACAGTTCAGTGGCTGGACGCAACTATTTTGCAGTGCAACCGTTCTGCGTGTACCGCCTGGGTGGTGGGAAATTTGCAATCAAAGCTGAAGGTACAGGCGTCAGTGCAGGTGACAGCTTTCGGTTAGCTGGAAATAGTCAAAGCACTACTTACAAGATGAAGATAGGCCGAACGGATAAGAAATTGTTGGTTGACTTCAAGCAGGAAGACACAAAATCCAGCGGGCAGTGGCGAGGGGATTGTGAATCCTTTGGCAACAATCTCACTGGTGATACCAACATGACGCTGGAAGTTCGAATAAACAAAGCCGAAGCTGACTCACTCCCTGCCGGTGTCTATACAGATACAATGACTCTGACCGTTATTCCAAAATAAATTCATTCTAAACCCCACCCAGAGTGAAAACCGGAGTTTTTTTTGACTTCGGTTTTCTCTCGACTCTTAAACTTTTGCAAAGTCCTATTGCTCCGCCTCACGCCGCTTGCTTATCGCCAGCTGCCCCTCCAGCAATGGCCCACACTGGGCATCAGCAAGATCGATGGTGCCCATCTGCAGCACATAACCGGCATCCAGTGGTTTCACTGGCAGCTGGCAGAGCCAGCCGTTGTTCAGTTCTACCTGCAGGTTACCGACATCGGAACGGGTCTCCAACTGAAACATCCCGATACCATCAGTGCTGCCCGGGTAGAGGCCACCGTTAATACGGGCGCCTTTCAGTGGTTGACCATTAAACAACAGTCGTCCAAACAGCAGCTGCAGGGGAATTGCTTCATAATTCAGTGTCATTACATTACCGGGGTAGAGCGTTACGTTTTTTTCCCGCTCATCAAAGCTGTACAGGGTTTCACCAGCTGGGCTCAGGCTGACACGGTATTGCTTATAAGGTGACAGGGCGATAATGGATGGGGAGCCGGCGATGGCATAGCCACGACGCTGGCCGTTTACCTTGACATCAAATACATCACCGGGACGACCATCCAGATTCACCACCAGGGCGCTCTCTGCTCGCTCTTCCCCTCCCAAGGCGAACACGTCGCCATCAGTCAGAAAGCTGGTGCTCATACTGCCACCCCAAGAGGTGGTATTACTGTCACTGCCACGGGTATGGCTGGTACTGAAGCTGGCCCGGCCATAGCGGTTGGCGTACTGAACGCTGCCGTCCATACGATCATCGCCACTTCCACCCTCAACGCCCACATCAAAGCGCAAATCACCGTCCAACAGGTTTCCATCATCCCAGGAAGTGGACAGTCGCATGCGCTCAGAGCTATCAGTTTGACCATCACGTTTGCTGATCTCTGCTGCGGGCGTTGCCCGGAAGTTCCAGCGGTCTTCACGGTAACGGAAACTGAAGCTGACCAGACCAATCTCAGTATCGTCGGATTTGCTCAGGCTCACAGTTACGTCACTATCGTAATCAAAGGTGCGAAACAGGGTACGACGATAGTCCAGGCTGTGAGTACGGGTTGGGTCCTGCTCTTCGTTATTGTCGTCGTAGCTCTGGTTCAGGCTGTAACGGTAGCCAAGGCTGCCATCGAATAGGGGCATGGATGCGGAAAATGAGTGCTGTTCAAAGGCATTGCCAAACAGCCCCGGGAGTCCGTCTCCATTCTGGTCAATGTCATTGTCAATGACTTCATCATGCCATAAACGACGGTAGTTACCTGAAAGTGAGAGGTCTCCGAGGGTTAATCGACCGTTAACGGTAAAGCCCTCACTGCCGTTATCCGCCAGCATCAGTGATGGGGATATTTCGTAACGGTAACCAAAGTGGTATAGCCCGAACTCCATCAGGGCATCGTTATTATCGATGGCCACCGCACCCGTCGCAGCGAGGGTATCAAATACCCGGCGGCTGGCACCCGCTCGGGACAGCCATTGTTCAGTGATTTCTGGCAGGGCGTTGTCCGCTTCACGGTTTACCACGCGACCGGTCTCCATAAAATAGAGCCACTCACCGATGGGTGGAATCTGGCTCTGCTTGGCAAAGAAGCGCGTTTCGGTAGAGATCAGGTTGCCACTTTCATCGAGAATACGAATCTCGATATTGTAAGCGCCACTGGGAAAGCTGGTGGTATCCAGTTGCTGGGAGCCCGCTTCAAAAAAGGAACTGTCGAGTAACCGGTCATCTTTGCGTACTTCCACACGGCCACGGGTGGGCAGGAATACTTCCACTGGCATACCACCGGAGAAGTCCAGGTCTTCCCGGGTATTGTCAGAGCTGTTAATCCTCAGGCCGACCATGGGCTGGTCAGAGGTCAGGTTAAAACCAAAGCCGCTGGTGGATAATAGGCCAGCGTTGTATTCCACCCCTTCAAAATCACGCTGGCCGTAGAACTGGTTGACGGAGAAGTGGTTAGTATCGGAATAGTCCCAGCTCCAATAGATACTGTTTTCTTTCCAGGCGGCCATGGTCAGACCATTCAGCGTATAACTGTTATCGCTGTCCCCGGCACTGGAGCCGCTGACAGCAGCGGAAAAGTTCTGCATCAGGGCAAAGCCCGCATCGGAGGGGGGCAGGTATTTACGCACATCTGCAGCGCGGGTCAGCATAAAACGACGATTGATGAATATATCCACACGAAAGCGGGACTCATCAAAAATCACACCTGCGACCGAGGTTGCCAGAATGCCGCAGTTTTGTGATGAGTTAGTCAGGCATACCAGGTCAGCATGGCTGTTCAGTTCACCGGTCAGGGTGCTGACAATCAGGGTTGGGTCATTCAGATTGCCGATCTGGCGCACCAGCTCGGCGGGGTTGGGTAGTTCAATAATTCCGGGGCTGAACCAGGCCAGCTGGGAACCGATATAGCGGTTACCAAAATAGATATCCACCAGGGATTGCTGGGTGTCGCTGAGCTCTTCAAAACCCGGAGGTGGGGTGGCAGCGAGAAAAATGGGGTCATCAGCCTGAGCCATGTTGCTGAAAGCGAACATGGAAAATGCACAAAGCATTGAGAGGATGCACTTCCAACGACGCATAATAGTTATAGTTATTCCCGGTTATTTATTTAAACCACGAAGAGCATGGCGCTTAAAATGTTGGCTCTTATTGGATTACAGACTGTTCCCAGATTGAACCTGGCTGAAGCACTTATCATTAAAGGCTCTCAGAGCTTTGCTCGGCAATTTGCCCTCAAGCCTTACATTGCGTGGTCCACATCCAATTTTCACTGCAGAGCAGTTCGGAAATCAAATAGAGCCAAAATGTTTTATTGGTTTTTATTTTTCATGATTTTCGTTCTCACGGAAGTCCGCGAGGACGAGGTTTTTTCTCTGATCGGTTTCCTTTTCAGGACAGTCGACAAGTGATTTGCTTACCTGCCTCGTTATTCACGTTCCCACGCTCTGTATGGGGGTGCATGATCCGAGTTCCAGGGTATTCGGGCTTTCCATTAACTGTGAAGCTTCAGGAAAGTCCGGTATGTATTCCCACGGGGAACCGTGGGGAATGAGGACACGTTCTGCGTTGGAACGAGTTCAGGTTATTGCCTTATTGATTAATTTGGGCTGATAGCGAGATAAACTGTCCCGGTGTATGTACCAGAAGTAGCACCAGTTGGATCAATAGTTACTCGGACGTTTGCATTCGTATCTGCTGCATTACAAACATCTCCTAAAGTCGGATCCGGTTGAGTGAAGAGGTTACCTGCGTTCAGTTCGTCAACTTCAGCGCCTATGGTTCCTGCAGATATTAACGTTTGGTATCCACTTGCTGCATCTTTAGAGTCACTATACTCGACGGTGTAATTCAGAGTGTCACTCCCCCCCCCGTTTGATAGGACAAGATCGCTACCTGTAGCTATGATATCGTATTGACCATCAGAGGTAGATGTTGAGTCATTAGTAAAGATGCAAACATTGATATCAGATTGTTGAAGAGAGGATGTTCCATCAGTATCAAAAGTAAAGTCTTGAAGGCCCCAAATTCTTACACCGCTACTATTTACAAGAGTTATATCAAAATCACCATTCGAAGTAGCGCCTAAAGAACCCTGATTGGCTGCCATCGCCCCAACAGAACCCAACAACCCAGCAGAAACCGCTGTCGCCAGTGCCAATGTCCTTATTGTTTTCATTCTTATGCTCCCATGCAGTGGTTAACTGCTGTTTTTCTGTGAATATATTCTTATTTGGCGTTGTCTGGTTGTTGGATGGGAAAGGGAAGTGTTAAGGGCGAATAGTTACCAGGATATGCCTGCTTATTAAACATAACCATTCACTATTTACAGTGGCTCTATTTTGATTACGAACTGCTCTACAGTGAAAACTGACTGTAGGTCACGAAAAACAAGGATTGGGCAACATTACCGGACAATATGCTGACAACCTTTGTAGATAAAGGGCTTCAGCAATGTTCAACCCAGTAGCAGTCTGAAATCCTACAAGAGCCTTTACAGTTAACAATTCACGCCCACAAATCCAGTCACAAACCTTATAAAATCAACACGCATAATGTTTATTAACCAAAACTTACGACTGTAAAGCTGTTAGTCGAATTGTAAGCTTCTGGTCAGTCATTATATTGAACATTGATTTTTAAATATTTCGGAATAATTCACAAGAATTTTTTTGACTTATATCACAATAAGCTTTGTTATGCCTCGGTTTAGACGAGCGCTATATATACAACCTTTTTCTTTTTGTCTACTATATCGGGTTTTATCTCATAATACTGGCATTAATGCTTGTTAATCCTTACAGTTTTAGCATTGATTTTGTTGTCAGAAGATACTTCCTGTTTCCTCACAGTATTTGGACAAATATATAATGCAGTGGTCATCTGAATAGTTTCTGGATGGTCAGCCACTCTTGGTTCATAAAGACAGAAACGAGTTTGTCACATAACAGTGATGATAATGGTCAATATGCATCAAACCTGTTGTTCTCTGCTACCTGAGTTGTCTGAACAAGACATGGGGAGACTGGCAAAAATTTTCAAACATATAAAATAAATTTATATAAATAGATTTTGATTTGCCTGGAGTGAAGTCATGTCACGTTGCTCAGCACCCAAAAGTGTCAGCCAACCGGACGACACAATGAAAAACAGCTGTGCTGCAGCTTCTCACTGCAGCAATCAAACTCAGTCAGAAGGTTCTTCAATAGAAAAAAATCATAATCCTTCAGCTTGTGAATATACGCAGCTGACTTGGCTCATCAGTGGTATGGACTGCCCAAGCTGTGCCACCAAAATTGAGAATGCCGTAAAAGGCCTGACCGGTGTTAACCGGGCTCGGGTCACATTCGCAACGGAGCGTCTGTTGGTCAGGGCCGAAAATCGGGCAAACATCGGTGATGACATCCTTACAACCATTGAAGCACTCGGCTTTTCGGTTAAAGACGACAGATCTTCCGAATTCGCTGCAAAGAGCTTTTTGAAAAAATACTGGCGTATTATTTCATTGGCCTTAGTCATGCTGTTTGCAGTCCTGATTCAGGAAGCCTTGCCAGCTGTTGGCAACGTGCTTTTTTATCTGGCTACACTCTGGGGGCTCTTCCCTGTGGCCGCCAAAGCATGGCAATTAGCCAGAAATGGCAGCCCTTTTTCTATCGAAACCCTGATGAGTATTGCTGCCATTGGCGCTCTGTTCCTCGGTGAAACAATTGAAGCAGCCATGGTGCTTCTGCTGTTCATGATCGGTGAGCATATGGAGGCGTTTGCTGCGGGAAGGGCCAGGCAGGGCATCCAGAAGTTGACGGAGCTGACACCGGAAACGGCTTACCAAATTGACCAGAAGGGCAATAAATCGGAGGTTTCTGCCCACATTCTGAAACCAGGAGATATCATCGAAATATTACCAGGTAGTCGTCTGCCTGTTGATGGTGAGCTCTTAACACCTGGCGTCAGCTTCGATGAAAGCGCACTGACCGGCGAATCTGTCCCCATAGAATACAATGCTGGTGAACGTGTGATGGCTGGCGCTCTGTCGGTGGACCGGGTAGCCCGGTTCAGGGTTATTTCAAGGCCCGGAGAGAGTGCGGTTGATCGTATCATCCGTCTTATCGAAGAAGCAGAAGAGCGAAAAGCGCCCGTTGAGCGTTTTATTGATACTTTTAGCCGCTGGTATACTCCATTAATGATGTTTATGGCGATTCTGGTGGCTTTTGTTCCTCCACTTGTATTCTCCCAGCCTTGGGGGGAGTGGATCTACAAGGCACTGACGCTGCTACTGATTGCCTGCCCATGCGCACTGGTTATTTCAACGCCTGCAGCCGTCACCTCAGCCCTGGCCAGAGCATCTCGAAATGGTGCGCTGATCAAGGGTGGCGCCATCCTTGAGCTTCTTGGGTCGGTAACAACGGTCGCCTTTGATAAAACTGGCACACTCACAGAAGGCAAACCCGCTGTTACTCAAATAGTGTCGTTTGACACTTCAACACTCAGCCCGGAGCAAGCTGTGCTTCGACTGGCTGCAGCCATTGAGTCAGGCTCAACTCACCCGCTGGCAAAAGCTATCGTAGCCAGCGCTGATGAGATAAAGATCAGCCTCCCTGTAGCAGAGGGCGTTGAGGTCAAACCCGGGCTTGGCGTTCAAGGCCTGGTTGAAGGCAAAATAGTCGTCGTTGGCTCCCCACGACACTTACAGGGCAGTATTGATCGGATTGCAGGCGCTCAACACAAACGCGAGCAGCTTGAAGAGCAGGGTAATACCATTGCGGTGGTGACGGTTGAAGGACATTTAGTCGGATTTATTGTTCTTCGGGATAACCCAAGAACCGATGCTCAAAGCGCCATTACAGCTCTCAACACGATGGGGATCAAGAGCGTCATGCTCACTGGTGATAATCCACGCGCTGCAACAGCCATTGCCCGTCAGTTGGGCATGGAATATCGCGCAGGCCTCCTTCCCGGGGATAAATCCACTGAAGTAGAGCAGCTGAAAAACGAAGGACGAGTTGCAATGATCGGTGACGGCATCAACGATGCCCCTGCTCTGAAGGCAGCAGATATCGGGATTGCCATGGGATCAGGTGCCGACGTCGCCCTTGAAACTGCGGATGGCGCACTCACCCATAACCGGGTGGAAGAACTGCCCGCCCTCATAGACCTTTCCCGTTCCACCATGACCATTATCCGCCAGAACGTTTTCCTCGCAGTGGGAAGTAAAGCGGTGTTTTTAGTCACGACATTACTGGGGATGACCGGTCTCTGGGTCGCCGTTCTCGCCGACACCGGTGCCACAGCCCTGGTCACCGCCAATGCCCTCAGGCTATTGCGGAATAAAAAGAAAGGCTAAACCTTTAATCGTTCCGGGCGACTCAGAATGAAATGAGCTCGTCCGGAGATTTTCACCTGTGCCACAGAAAAAACGTCCATCATCGAAGTCTTTGCCAAAAAAGAACGCTTCGGCAGCGTCTGGCAACCATAATATTCTGGATACCGACGGACTCAAAACCTCCGGCTTAACAGCCAATAAAAATATTCTTTTACCAAAAGGTGTCGGAAAGTATCAGGTCCAATCGAAATCAGGGCTGGCTTCCCGGTTTGAGCAGGAAAAAGAGAAAGCTACGCAGAAGCAAGAATTACTGAAAAGTCTCCATCCAGGATGGACAGCCCCGGAGCAATCAGACTTTACCGGACTATCTCTGAGCAATCGGGATCTGGAGCGCATACGCTTTAAAAACAGTCTGATGAAATGCTGTAAATTCCTGTCCAGCAAACTGCGTGGCGTTCGCTGGAAAAATTGTGACCTCCGGGGTGCCGACTTTCGTCATGCCGATCTGCGGGACTGCATCCTGGATGGCTGTAATTTGAATGGCGCCGACCTTCGTCATGCCAACCTGACCAATGCCAGAGTCATTGATTCTGATCTCTCAGCGGCAAACTTTGATCATGCCGTACTGGATATGGCGGTGGTTGAGAACTGTGATATGTCCGCACAAACCTTCCACAACAGCTCCTGTAGGGAAATTCATTTATACAACAGTCAGATTATCCATGGATTTTTTGATAATGCTGATTTTTCACAGTCCGAAATTCAGGATATGGAGTTTCGTCACTGTACGCTAACCAAAACATCATTCAACCATGCTGAGATAAACAACACGTCATTTAAAGGGTGTGAAAGTTTTGATGAAGGCCCGTCTTTTGCCAATGCAAAAATGAATGAAGTAACGATGGTTGACTGTGAACTTCAGTCTGTGAGTCTGGACAATACCGAAATATCCCGGTGTCTTTGGGAACGTGTAAGCTTAACCAACGCCCAATTGGATAATACCGTTTTCAATAAGGTCAGTTTCAATGAAGGCGCTTTTACCGACTGCTTCAGTGTGGAAAAAGCGCCAACATTTAACTATTGCCATCTCAATCATTGGGTAATCGAACATACTGACCTGACCGATGCCCACTTCAGCAAGAGTCGTTTTGCCGGAACGATTATAAAAGACTCAGATGTTGAACAGTGGCAACTGCACAATACCAGAATCGACCCGGACACCATGATTGAGTAACTTGCTGACAGGCTGGAATACCGGTGCTTCAGAAGCTACCTTTACTGATCACATCGATAAGCTTTTCCAACCGCTGTCGTATTGGTGGTACCTAATGAGCCATAAGCATTGGTGTTTTTCATATCCTGAATGTAGACAACATTAGCCCCCAGATTATAAGCCTGATTTCTCAACTCATTTCTGGCACCAATAACAAGATTTTTATTGGAGGTAAAATCACCGATAAACCAGTTCCCCTGGGAACCCACTATCTCGGCAAGAAACTGGCATTTGCTACCATCCGGTGGTTCATTAACCAACTCTACACTCATTGCTGCTGGCATCGTCTCTTTTGCAGCACATCCAAACAACGCCAGAAAACTGAAACTGCAAGCAACCAGCCTGAACGATTTTTTCATACTACTCTCCTTCTGTTTATCTTTCTGTCAACGCATTCTGCTTAGCCCTGAGAATAGGCTTAAGCAGATAGGCCATCAGCGTCTTATCTCCAGTGATAATATCCACATTGGTTCTCATACCTGGAATAATCAGAAGTGGTTTGGCCTCTGAGCCGACAAAGTTATTTTTTGTTCTGATACGGACAATATAAAAACTCTCACCTTTCTCATCCTTGATGGTATCAGCACTGATGTGCTCAACCTCGCCTTCAAGCCCTCCATAAATAGCAAAATCATAGGCAGTCAGCTTTACGATAGCTCTCATCCCTTCTCGGAGGAAACCGATGTCTTTGGGCTGAATTTGAGCCTCAATCATCAGGTTATCTTCCAGTGGTACAATCTCCATCAGGCTCATACCCGGCTGAATCACCCCACCAAGCGTAGTGACATGAATTTTCTTAACGATGCCATCCATCGGAGATCTAACCAGCGTTCGGTCTACCTGATCTTCAAGGGCATTATTAGACTCACCCAACTGATCCAGATGAACCTCAGTCTCCTTGAGTTCTTGAACAATTTCAGCACGGTATTCCTGAACGACTTCCTCTTTTCGTGACATTGCCTCCTGAAAGGCCGCTTTGAGCTTTGGAATACTCAACTCAGTTCTTCGCTTTTCTGACTCCAGGTCATTCACCCGCTGTCTTAATTGAATCAATTCAACTCTGGAGACAACACCCTGCTCTGCCAGCGGAACCGTCAATTCAAGTTCGTCCTGTCCCAGTTCAAAACTGGTGGTCAGAAATTTCAGCTGATCTTCTGTTGTTGCCAACTCATGCTGGGCCTGTACAGCTCGCTCTCTGGCTACATTGAGCTCTGCAATAAACCGGTCAGCACGCTGATAAAAAATTTCACGCTCTCGATCGACATAAGCCGGGTAGTCGTCCAGTTCAGCAGGAAAACTCAATGCCTTACCTGACAGCTCAGCTTTCAGTCTGGCAGCTTTAGCCAGCTCACTGTAATACTCAATGGCACTTTCCCGAAAGCTGGAAGAAAAACGGGTATCATCCAGCTGCATCAACGGTTGCCCGGAGTGCACCTGTTGACCTTCTTCAACAAAAATCTGCTCCAGAATCCCACCTTCCAGGTTTTGCACAACCTGCAGTCGAGACGATGGAATGACGATCCCCACTCCCCGGGTAATCTCATCCAGCCGGGCAACGCTGGCCCAGGCAATGGCGGAAAACAGGGCCAACAGCATGGTGTAAATGAGTAAACGACCACCTCTTGGCGTTTTGATCAGCACGGCGACATTGGTGTCAGAGATATACTCCATATCATCCGGTGACACCGAGTCTTCTAAATTCTCTATAGAAGCTTTGCCTTTGTCATCCTCAGAAGCAATCTGTTCTTTGCCATCAGCAAGATTAAACTCCAGGTCTGACATATCCTGTTCTAAATCATTCGGCTGCTTTTTGCGATCTTCTGATGATTCAGCCTGATTCACAGGGATCTTTTTTTTGTCATTCACTGCCTTATCATCGCTGCTACTCATTCCGGCCTATCCTATTTTGAGTTTGCCCTGCTTTAACGCAGCATGTACCTGATCCTTGGGTCCATCCGCAACGACACGCCCGTTGTCCATAACGATCAATCGATCCACCAGATCCAGCATTGAGGCTTTATGGGTCACCAGTATCAGTGTTTTGTCACGACACCGGGTCTTCAGTTGCCCCTTCATTCGCAGCTCAGTCGTGTTGTCCATAGAGCTGGATGGCTCATCCATCACCATAATCGGTGGGTTCATCAGCAGAGCCCGGGCCAGTGCAATACTCTGTCGCTGCCCTCCTGACAGATTCTGACCCCGCTCACCAACGACCATATCCAGACCATTCGGATGCTTATTGGCAAACTCGGTCACTCCGGCGATCTCAGCGGCCTCCAGTAACTGACTGTCCTCTACATGGCTTGCTCCAAGGGTAATATTATCCTTAATGGAACCGTAGAACAGGGTTATATCCTGACTAACGCAGCCGATGCTGGAACGGAGATCTGTCGGATTGATCTGGCGCAAGTCAATACCATCAATCCGGACAGCGCCTTCATCCGGTTCGTACAGGCCCATTATCAGCTTTTCGATGGTTGTCTTTCCGGAACCGATCCGGCCAATAATGGCTACTTTTTCACCAACACTGATGTTTATGTTTATATCCCTTAAGGCCTTAATTTCCTGTTCAGGATAGGCAAAATTAACCGCATCAAATTCAATACTGCCCTTCAGGTCTGGACGGTTAACGTAATCCCTGTCTTCATGACGCTCAATTGGCATTTCCATAATCTGATTCAGGCCATCGAGAGCCGATTTGGACTGGTTATAACGGGTTGCCAACCCGGCAATCTGAGCCATCGGCGCCAGACATCGACCAGAAAGCATTACGGACGCAATCAGGCCACCCATGCTCAGTTCACCCTCAGAGATCAGATAAACCCCCAGGATGACCATCCCAACGTTTGCCATTTGCTGCACATATGCGCTGAAACTGGTAGCGGAAGCACTGAGCAGTTTGGTCTTGATACTCCAGGTTGCAATATGACTGACAGACTTTTCCCACTTGTACTGAACATCACTCTCAGCCTGGGCAATCTTCAACGCTTCCATGCCAGCCAGACTTTCAATCAAAGTGGCATTCTTCTGCTGATTGGAACGCAGAGTCTTATCAATAGACTGCTTAAGGGGCTCCTGGATAATGAAGCTATAAAGACCAATAATGATCATGGCAACCAGAGGAATAATGGCAACTGGCCCTCCAAGCATAAAGATCACGAACAGGATGATGCAGGTGAACGGCAGGTCAACCAGAGCCATGACGGTTGAAGAGGTAATAAACTCCCGGATACTTTCGAAATCCTGGAGATTTTTAGCAAATGAACCCACTGATGCAGGTCTGGCTTTCATACTCAGACCTAACACCTGCTCCATGATCGTAGAAGAGAGTAAGATATCGGATTTCTTACCAGCCAGATCAATAAAATAACTGCGCACCATTTTCAGAATAAAATCAAAACTGAAAACGATAATGGTACCTATGGCCAGAACCCAGAGTGTATCGAACGCCTGATTAGGAACGACCCGATCATAAACATTCATAACAAACAGAGGGCTGGCAATAACAAAAACATTAATTAACAGTGATGCCAGTAAAACATCACGATAAACTCTCCATGAACCAAGAATGGTTCCCCAGAACCAATGTCTGGATTTAAAATTTAACTTCTGAGGTGTCCGACGATCATAACGATGTTTCTCCCGGACATAGATCACATAGCCGCTGTAAAACGCTTCCAACTCTGCAAAACTGATTGTTTTCGTGCCCTCTCCGGTTTCCGGCATAATAAGTCGGGCCGTGCCTGCTGAATGGTCAATGTCAGTCAAAAGACAGGCTTTTCGTTTATTCAGTAACAAAACGGCAGGAACAACCAGTGAAGATATTTCTGCAATATCTTTCTTATGAACTTTACAAGCCAGGCCTGCGCGCTCGGATGCCCTGATAAATACTTCTGCGGTAAACTGACCATTTTCAAGAGGCAACCCGGCCTTTAATGACTCTCTGGAATACGGGTTCCCATAATGGCGGGTTAACAGGGTAAGGCATTCAAGAAGATCATCGCTGCTGGCCGGTTGCTCATCGGGGATATCCCAGCCTTCATGCACAGTACTGGATTGATTCATAGCTACCTGCTGATTGCTTTATTCATGTTTTTTTTAAAAGTGTTTTATTCATATGCAAACAACATGATTGCCTGAAAGGTATTAATAACTATAGATTAGCGCAAAACACAAACCAGCTAATTAAAAACACCAGACAGATAAAATAAAAATAATTAAAACAATATTTTTGACTGCATTGTTAATAATAAAAAAACAGGGGAATTTAATCCCCTAAACACTGTTAACTAATACATAAGCTTGATATTACCTTAATTATCCAGCTGTTTATCCAACACCTCTTCCTGCCTCCGTTTAATACCGATAACTAACAAGGAATTATTCTGAAACAACATCACAATGCCCATTCACCTTACACTAGTCGAAGGGTGGTACCACTGGACCTCGACAAGCCTCAGTCCAGTTTAAGATTGCCATCATTAATCAGGCTGTTGATAATTTCGGCATCGGTGTTGCCCAACACCGAAAGGTCGACCCCTTCCAACTTGATTGTCTGAGTCACATCACCGCCAGACTGTGGGCGAACCTCAACGGTACTGTCGCCATTGTCGAAATTAAAGCTTAAATACTGATCCAGGGCATTATGCTCTTCATCAATCAGTACATCACTGAGGTCGAGCACGTCGCCACCGAGGCCGCGCTGAAAATCCTTGATGATATCATTGGCCGGATTGTCTGCCGTTCCCACCTTATCCGCATGCCAGATAAAAGCATCACTGCCGTCGCCACCTATCAGAATATCATCGCCGGCTACGGTGACAAGATTTTCAGCGATGTCTAAACCTTCTCTCACCCAGCTACCACCGGTCAAATTCAGATGATTGCCAGCGGGGCCGCTGTCCAGGGTATCGCCATTGAGTTTGTAATGACTCACTAAACCGGCTGAGGCAGGGTCCAGGTCAGTATTTTTTATGTTTGTCAGAATTTCATCCTGAGTACGCACCCCATCCCAAATACGAACATCCTTCATTTCACCGGAGTAGGAATGGTTCTCCCGAGGGGCATAACTCGAAGGAAAATGTATCATGGGTGATTGCCCCAGATACAAGCTCTCACCGTTCAGATCGCCAGTGCTGAGAGATTCGCCCGGCGGTAAGTCTGAGTTATTCACCAATGCACCATCCAGATACGTCTTAATGGCCCGGGAATTCATATCAACACTCAAAGCCAAGTGGTGCCAGTTACCATCAAACACATCGGGCAAGCTGAAGTTGTGTCTGAGCGCATCAATTTCCAGGGCGATTTCATTATCAACCGGTTTCGCAATGATCTGCAGTTGAGGACCTTTGTTGATATTTTGCCAACTCATCAGAGTCTCATAATAGGAGGCAGTTCCGGGTTTAATCCACATCTCAACCGTTATAGCCGACGATGGCAAATTATCCACATGAGTGCTCGCATATTGCCCTGTAGTGCCATTCAAAGCCAGAGACCGATCATTACTTTCCTGAGCCACCACAACAGCATATTGCTGCTCACTGAAGTCACCGGCCGAATCCGTCACCCGTACGTTCAGCTGATGGCGTGGGGCGGTCTCATAATCCAGTGCGCCAGCAACGGTAATCTCGCCGGTTGACGCATCAATGGCAAACAACCCGTCGGCATCGTCTGTCAGGCTGTAGGTCATGGAGCCTCCTTCAGGATCACTGCCCTGCACCTGACCCACAACGGTACCAGGCCGAGCGTTTTCAGCAATACCCTCCCGGCTCAGGGTGACCATATCCAGCAGTGGGCCACCCCCATCATTCTGACCAGCCACTTCACGGATCTCCAGCTGAGTACTGGCCAGGCCGGTATCCGGCAAAGTGACCACATATTCGCCCCAGCTATTGGACGGGTCAATGGTCTCGACCACCGCACCATTCCAGACCACTTCCACATGATCCGATCCATCATATCCCGGGCGTTCGTGAATCCAGAGACTTAGTTTATGATTGAGGCCCTGTCCGGTCTCTAATGTATAATACAGGGCGTCTGGCGAACCACCGCTGCCATAATCCAGCTCCAGACCATGCCCCCCCTCATAGGGGGAGGCCCCGTGAGGTCCGCTCAGTTGACTGATTTCAGAACCATTGGCATCGGTCCAGCCATCTGCCAGCACACCACCCTCAAAGTCCAGTATCGAAATATTTGTACCTACATCCAGGAGAGCTGCTGTCTGATCAGTGCCGCCTATCTGGCTCAGGGTGATCAAATCCAGCAGGGGGCCACCCCCGTCATTCTGGTCGGCCACTTCACGGATCTCCAGCTGGGTACTGGCCAGGCCGGTATCCGGCAAGGTGACCATATACTCGCCCCAGCCAGAGGTGGGGTTAATGGTCTCGACCACCTCACCGTTCCAGACCACTTCCACATGATCCGTTCCATCATATCCCGGACGTTCATGAACCCGGAGACTCAGTTTATGACTGAGGCCCTGCCCGGTATTCACCGTATAGTACAGGGCATCCGGGGTACCACCTGCGCCGTTATCCAGCTCCAGGCCATGCCTTCCCTCATAATTGGAAGCACCATAAGGGCCCTCCAGGGAGACAATTTCGGAACCATTGGCATCGGTCCAGCCCTCGGCCAGTACACCGCCTTCAAAGCCCAATACTGAAATGATGGTTTCATCAGGAACAATCAGATCCGGTGCGATGTTCTGGTCGTCAATCACAGGCACAACATACACCTGCTCACTGAAATCACCGACCGAATCGGTCACCCGCACAGTCAACTCATAGCTGGTGGCGGTCTCATAATCGAGCTTGCCAGCAACGGTAATCACGCCGGTTGACGCATCAATGGCAAACACCCCGCCGACATCGTCTGTCAGGCTGTAGGTCAGGGAATCACCCTCAACATCACTGCCCTGCACATAACCCACAATGGTCCCGGGCTGTGCGTTTTCCTCAATGCCTAACTTGCTCAGGGTAATCAGATCCAGCAGGGGCCCCCCCCCATCATCTTGCCCTTCCACTTCACGGATCTCCAGCTGGGTTCTGGCCAGGCCGGTATCCGGCAAGATGAACACATACTCGCCCCAGCTATTGGTCGGGTCAATAGTCTCAATCACCACATTGTTCCAGACCACTTCGACATGATCCGATCCATCATATCCCGGACGTTCGTGGACCCAGAGACTCAGTTTATGACTGACGCCCTGCCCGGTATCCACCAAATAGTACATGCCATCTGCTAAACCACCGC
Organism: Endozoicomonas sp. SCSIO W0465; assembly: GCF_023716865.1. Classification (NCBI taxonomy): domain Bacteria; kingdom Pseudomonadati; phylum Pseudomonadota; class Gammaproteobacteria; order Oceanospirillales; family Endozoicomonadaceae; genus Endozoicomonas; species Endozoicomonas sp. SCSIO W0465. The sequence goes on along the minus strand of NZ_CP092417.1, from coordinate 421,095 downwards.
TGCCATTATCCAGCTCCAGACCATGTCCTCCCTCATGGGAGGAAACACCGTAAGGATTGCCCGCGCCCATTGACACAATTTCGGAACCGTTATGATCATACCAGCCCGCTGCCAGTGCACCACCTTCAAAGTCCATTATCGAAATATTTGTACCTGAATCCAGGAGAGCCGCTGTCTGATCAGTGCTGCCCACCCGGCTCACGGTAATCAGATCCAGCATGGGGCCCCCCCCATCATTCTGATCGCCGGCTTCACGTATCTCCAGCTGGGTACTGTCCAGCCCGGTATCCGGCAAGGTAACCACATACTCGTCCCAGCTATTGGTCGGGTTAATGGTCTCAACCACCTCTCCATTCCAGACCACTTCCACATGATCCGTTCCATCATATCCCGGACGTTCATGAACGTGGAGACTCACCTTATGACTGAAGCCCTGCCCGGTAGCCACCGTATAGTACAGGGCATCCGGGGTACCACCGGCGCCGTTATCCAGCTCCAGGCCATGTTCTCCCTCATAGTAGTGAATACCGTAAGGGTTGCCCCCGGCAAGTGACACAATTTCGGAACCGTTGGCATCGGTCCAGCCCTCTGCCAGCACACCACCTTCAAAGCCCAGTCTCGAAATGATGATCTCATCAGCCACAACCAGATCCGGTGCGGTGTTATGGTCATCCAACACGGGCACGACATAAACCTGCTCACCGGAAGCACCAAACGGGTCGGTTACCCGCACGGTCAACTGATGACTGGTGGCGGTCTCATAATCCAGCGCATTAGCGACGGTAATCACGCCGGTTGACGCACCAATGGCAAACAACCCGCCGGCATCGTCTATCAGGCTATAGGTCAGGGAGTCACCGTCAACATCAGTACCCAGCACCTGACCCACAACGGTGCCAGGCTGCGCGTTTTCGTCAATGCCCACCCGGTTCAGGGTGACCAGATCCACCAGGGGGCCAACCCCATCATTCTGGTCGGCCACTTCACGGATTTCCAGCTGGGTACTGGCCAGGCCGGTATCCGGCAGGGTGATCACATGCTCGCCCCAGCCAACAATGCTCGGGTCAAAGGTCTCAAGCACCTCACCGTTCCAGACCACTTCTACATGATCCGAGTCACCATATCCCGGGCGCGCCCTGAGCCAAAGACTCAATTTATGACTGACGCCCTGACTGGTATCCACTGTGTAATACAGGGCATCCGGCGTACCACCACCGTCATTATCCAGCTCCAGGGCATGCCCTCCCTCATAGGGGAAGATCCCGACCCCGTAACTGTAGTCGGGGTTTTCCCCAGCGGCCATTGGGCTGATATCGGCACCGTTGTTAGTGGTCCAACCCTCAGCCAGCACAGCACCTTCAAAGTCCAGCACCGAAATGTCCGTACTAACACCCAGGTGAGCGACTGGCGCATCAATGCTGCCATCCCGGCTCAGGGTGATAAAATCCAGCAGGGGGCCAGCTCCATCATTCATCCAGCTGCCCCTTTCACGGATCTCCAGCTGGGTACTGAGCTGGCCGGTATCCGGCAGGGTAACCACATATTCGCCCCAGTCAGTGGTCGGGTCAATGGTCTCGAGCACCTCACCGTTCCAGACCACTTCCACGTGATCCGAGTCATAATATCCCGGACGTTCCGCAATCCAGAGACTCACTTTATGATTGAGGCCCTGTCCGGTAGCCACTGTATAGTACAGAGCATCAGGTGCACCACCGGCGCCATTATCCAGCTCCAGGGCATACTCCCCCTCATAGGGGGAAGTCCCTCCGTAAGCATCGCCCAGTGTAATGATTTCGGAACCGTTGTTATCGGTCCAGCCGCTGGCCAGCACACCACCTTCAAAGTCCAATACCGAAAGGATGACCTCACCATCATCAGGAACAATCAGATCCGGTGCAGTGTTCTCCACCACCGAAACGCTGTATTGCTGCTCACTGAAGGCACCTGCCGGGTCAGCCACCCTCACGGTCAGCTGATGGCTGCGGGCCGTCTCACTATCCAGCACGCCGGCGACGGTAATGACGCCGGTTGCCCCATCAATGGCAAACAGGCCGCCAGCATCATCGGTCAGGCTGAAGGTCAGCGTATCGCCATCGGCATCACTGGCCTGTACCTGACCCACCACCGTTCCGGGCTGGGCATCCTCGGCAATAGCCAGTTGCGTCAAATAAGCCTCGATGTCACCGTTTGCTATTGCGGTTGCCAGCTCCGGGTTATCGGCGCTGGCGGCCTGCACAGAGACATTATCGACCCACAAGTCCGTAGCGGCGCCATGCTCGGTGGTATCCGAGATCCGGATGACCATATTGCCCGCAGACCGGGCAGTGAACCCCAGGTTCAGGGTTTGCAATGAACCGGAGTCAGTACTGAACGACTTCGTTGCCAGTACTTCACCGGATGCCTGGTCAATCACCTCCACCTGGCCGGTCGCGGTTGGATTTCCGCCCAAGTGGTAGCCAAGGCTCAGGGCGTAGTTGACATCCGGGTATCCGGGCATGACATGCTCGGCTACCCCGTCACTGAAATCGCCACCACCACCGAACTGCAGGGCGTCTGATACGTCGATGGTTCCCGACAGCGTCCAGTCATCGCCTGTGGCAAAATGGCCATTGCTAACCAGCTCAGTGTCCAGCACCAGGCCGTTGTAAGTATCGGTATTCAGGATGATTTCCGGCGGGGTGTTTTCCCGGCTCAGGGTGATCAGGTCCAGCAGCGGGCCACCCCCGTCATCCTGACCGGCCACTTCACGGATTGCCAGCTGGGTACTGGCCAGGCCGGTATCCGGCAGGGTCACCACATACTCGCCCCAGGCATCGGTCGGGTTAATGGTCTCGAGCACCTCACCGTTCCAGACCACTTCCACATGATCCGTACCATCATAGTCCGGACGTTCGTGAACCCGCAGGCTCACTTTATGGCTGAGGCCCTGCCCGGTTGCCACCGTATAGTACAGGGCATCCGGCGTACCACCGGCGCCATTATCCAGCTCCAGGCCATACTCGCCCTCGTAGGGGGAGACCCCGTAAGGACCGCCCAGTGTGACAATTTCCGACCCGTTGGCATCGCTCCAGCCCTCGGCCAGCACACCCCCTTCAAAGTCCAGTACCGACAGGACGGTCTCTTCGGCCACTACCGGATCGGGGGCCTCATTCTGATCCACCACCGAAACGCTGTATTGCTGCTCACTGAAGGCACCTGCCGGGTCAGCCACCCGCACGGTCAGCTGATGGCTGCTGGCCGTCTCATAATCCAGCACGCCGGCGACGGTAATGACGCCGGTTGCCCCATCAATGGCAAACAGGCCGCCAGCATCATCGGTCAGGCTGAAGGTCAGCGTATCGCCATCGGCATCACTGGCCTGTACCTGACCCACCTCCGTTCCGGGCTGGGCATCCTCGGCAATCGCCAGTTGCGTCAAATAAGCCTCGATGTCACCGTTCGCTATTGCGGTTGCCAGCTCCGGGTTATCCGCGCTGGCGGCCTGCACAGAGACATTATCGACCCACAAGTCCGTAGCGGCGCCATGCTCGGTGGTATCCGAAATCCGGATGACCATATTGCCCGCAGACCGGGCAGTGAACCCGAGGCTCAGGGTTTGCAGGGAATCGGAGTCGGTACTGAACGGCTCCGTTGCCAGTATGTCACCGGTTGCCTGGTCAATCACCTCCACCCGGCCGGTCGCGGTTGGGTTGCCGCCCAAGCGGTAGCCAAGGCTCAGGGCATAGTTAACATCCGGATATCCGGGCATGACATGCTCGGCTACCCCGTCACTGAAATCGCCACCACCACCGAACTGCAGGGCGTCTGATACGTCGATGGTTCCCGACAGCGTCCAGTCATCGCCCGTGGCGAAATCGCCATTGCTGACCAGCTCGGTGTCCAGCACCAGGCCGGCGTAGGTATCGCCGTTCAGGATGAATTCAGGGGGGGCATTTTCAACCACGTCCACCCGGCTCAGGGTGATCAGGTCCAGCAGAGGGCCAGACCCGTCATCCTGACCGGCCACTTCACGGATTGCCAGCTGGGTACTGGCCAGGCCGGTATCCGGCAGGGTCACCACATACTCGCCCCAGGCATCAGTCGGGTTAATGGTCTCGAGTACCTCACCGTTCCAGACCACTTCCACGTGATCCGAGCCATCACCGCCCGGACGTTCGTGAACCCGCAGGCTCACTTTATGGCTGAGGCCCTGCCCGGTTGCCACCGTATAGTACAGGGCATCCGGCGTACCACCGGCGCCATTATCCAGCTCCAGGCCATACTCGCCCTCGTAGGGGGAGACCCCGTAAGGACCACCCAGTGTGACAATTTCGGAACCGTTGGCATCGCTCCAGCCCTCGGCCAGCACACCGCCTTCAAAGTCCAGTACCGACAGGACAGTCTCTTCGGCCACCACCGGATCCGGTGCCTCATGTTGATCCACCACCGAAACGCTGTATTGCTGCTCACTGAAGGCTCCCGCCGGGTCAGCCACCCGCACGGTCAGCTGATGGCTGCTGGCCGTCTCATAATCCAGCACGCCGGCGACGGTAATGACGCCGGTTGCCCCATCAATGGCAAACAGGCCGCCAGCATCATCGGTCAGGCTGAAGGTCAGCGTATCGCCATCGGCATCACTGGCCTGTACCTGACCCACCACCGTTCCAGGCTGGGCATCCTCGGCAATCGCCAGTTGCGTCAAATAAGCCTCGATATCACCGTTCGCTATTGCGGTTGCCAGCTCCGGGTTATCCGCGCTGGCGGCCTGCACAGAGACATTATCGACCCACAAGTCCGTAGCGGCGCCATGCTCGGTGGTATCCGAAATCCGGATGACCATATTGCCCGCAGATTGGGCAGTGAACCCCAGGTTCAGGGTTTGCAGGGAATCGGAGTCGGTACTGAACGACTCCGTTACCAGTATGTCACCGGATGCCTGGTCAATCACCTCCACCCGGCCGGTCGCGGTTGGGTTGCCGCCCAAGCGGTAGCCAAGGCTCAGGGCATAGTTAACATCCGGATATCCGGGCATGACATGCTCGGCTACCCCGTCACTGAAATCGCCACCACCACCGAACTGCAGGGCGTCTGATACGTCGATGGTTCCCGACAGCGTCCAGTCATCGCCCGTGGCGAAATCGCCATTGCTGACCAGCTCGGTGTCCAGCACCAGGCCGGCGTAGGTATCGCCGTTCAGGATGAATTCAGGGGGGGCATTTTCAACCACGTCCACCCGGCTCAGGGTGATCAGGTCCAGCAGAGGGCCAGACCCGTCATCCTGACCGGCCACTTCACGGATTGCCAGCTGGGTACTGGCCAGGCCGGTATCCGGCAGGGTCACCACATACTCGCCCCAGGCATCGGTCGGGTTAATGGTCTCGAGCACCTCACCGTTCCAGACCACTTCCACGTGATCCGAGCCATCACCGCCCGGACGTTCGTGAACCCGCAGGCTCACTTTATGGCTGAGGCCCTGCCCGGTTGCCACCGTATAGTACAGGGCATCCGGCGTACCACCGGCGCCATTGTCCAGCTCCAGGCCATACTCGCCCTCGTAGGGGGAGACCCCATAAGGACCACCCAGTGTGACAATTTCCGACCCGTTGGCATCGCTCCAGCCCTCGGCCAGCACACCACCTTCAAAGTCCAGTACCGACAGAACGGTCTCTTCGGTAACCACCGGATCCGGGGCGTCATCACGGCCGTTGACAGTGATGGTCACCGTATGAGCCGTGCCGTCCAGCGAGTACACGGTCAGGGTGTCGCTCAGGGTCTCACCGTCGTTCAGTGATTGAATGGCCGGCTGGCTGTTGTCCGCGCTGTAACTCCAGTTGCCGCTGGCATCGAGGGTCAGGTCACCGTAGCTGCCATTGATCGTGCCGGCGGTGAACTGTGCTTCACCGGCATCCACATCACTGATTGACAAGGCACCGGAGACCGTCAGCATGCTGGCGCTGTCTTCGCTGACGCTGCCACTGTCGGTGCCGCTGATTACCGCCCCGTCGTTGCTGCCGGTGACGGTGAGGGTCAGGGTATGGTCGGTGCCGCCCTCCGATTGGATAGTCACGGTATCGCTGAGGGTATCCCCGTCGCCCAGGGACTGGATGGCCGGCTGGCTGTTATCGGCACTGTAGGTCCAGTTGCCCGCTGCATCCAGGGCCACGGTACCGTACAGGCCGCTGTAGCTGCCGGCGGCAAACTGCGCCTGGCCACTGTCCGGGTGACTGATGGTCAGGGTACCGGAGGCGGTCAGGGTCGCGTCGCTGTCCTCGGTCATCGCACCGGTGTCCACGCCGCCGATCTCCGCCGGGGTATTAACGTCGCCCATCCGGCTCAGGGTGATCAGGTCCAGCAACGGGCCACCCGTCATCCTGACCGGCCACTTCACGGATTGCCAGCTGGGTACTGGCCAGGCCGGTATCCGGCAGGGTCACCACATACTCGCCCCAGGCATCGGTCGGGTTAATGGTCTCAAGCACCTCACCGTTCCAGACCACTTCCACGTGATCCGACCATCATAGTCCGGACGTTCGTGAACCCGCAGGCTCACTTTATGACTGAGCCCTGACCGGTTGCTACCGTATAGTACAGGGCATCCGGCGTACCACCGGCGCCATTGTCCAGCTCCAGGCCATACTCGCCCTCGTAGGGGGAGACCCCGTAAGGACCGCCCAGTGTGACAATTTCCGACCGTTGGCATCGCTCCAGCCCTCGGCCAGCACACCCCTTCAAAGTCCAGTACCGACAGGACGGTCTCTTCGGCCACTACCGGATCGGGCCTCATTCTGATCCACCACCGAAACGCTGTATTGCTGCTCACTGAAGGCCCGCCGGGTCAGCCACCCGCACGGTCAGCTGATGGCTGCTGGCCGTCTCATAATCCAGCACGCCGGCGACGGTAATGACGCCGGTTGCCCCATCAATGGCAAACAGGCCGCCAGCATCATCGGTCAGGCTGAAGGTCAGCGTATCGCCATCGGCATCACTGGCCTGTACCTGACCCACCTCCGTTCCGGGCTGGGCATCCTCGGCAATCGCCAGTTGCGTCAAATAAGCCTCGATGTCACCGTTCGCTATTGCGGTTGCCAGCTCCGGGTTATCCGCGCTGGCGGCCTGCACAGAGACATTATCGACCCACAAGTCCGTAGCGGCGCCATGCTCGGTGGTATCCGAAATCCGGATGACCATATTGCCCGCAGACCGGGCAGTGAACCCGAGGCTCAGGGTTTGCAGGGAATCGGAGTCGGTACTGAACGGCTCCGTTGCCAGTATGTCACCGGTTGCCTGGTCAATCACCTCCACCCGGCCGGTCGCGGTTGGGTTGCCGCCCAAGCGGTAGCCAAGGCTCAGGGCATAGTTAACATCCGGATATCCGGGCATGACATGCTCGGCTACCCCGTCACTGAAATCGCCACCACCACCGAACTGCAGGGCGTCTGATACGTCGATGGTTCCCGACAGCGTCCAGTCATCGCCCGTGGCGAAATCGCCATTGCTGACCAGCTCGGTGTCCAGCACCAGGCCGGCGTAGGTATCGCCGTTCAGGATGAATTCAGGGGGGGCATTTTCAACCACGTCCACCCGGCTCAGGGTGATCAGGTCCAGCAGAGGGCCAGACCCGTCATCCTGACCGGCCACTTCACGGATTGCCAGCTGGGTACTGGCCAGGCCGGTATCCGGCAGGGTCACCACATACTCGCCCCAGGCATCAGTCGGGTTAATGGTCTCGAGTACCTCACCGTTCCAGACCACTTCCACGTGATCCGAGCCATCACCGCCCGGACGTTCGTGAACCCGCAGGCTCACTTTATGGCTGAGGCCCTGCCCGGTTGCCACCGTATAGTACAGGGCATCCGGCGTACCACCGGCGCCATTATCCAGCTCCAGGCCATACTCGCCCTCGTAGGGGGAGACCCCGTAAGGACCCCAGTGTGACAATTTCGGAACCGTTGGCATCGCTCCAGCCCTCGGCCAGCACACCACCTTCAAAGTCCAGTACCGACAGAACGGTCTCTTCGGTAACCACCGGATCCGGTGCCTCATGTTGATCCACCACCGAAACGCTGTATTGCTGCTCACTGAAGGCACCCGCCGGGTCAGTAACCCGCACGGTCAGCTGATGGCTGCTGGCCGTCTCATAATCCAGCACGCCGGCGACGGTAATGACGCCGGTTGCCCCATCAATGGCAAACAGGCCGCCAGCATCATCGGTCAGGCTGAAGGTCAGCGTATCGCCATCGGCATCACTGGCCTGTACCTGACCCACCACCGTTCCAGGCTGGGCATCCTCGGCAATCGCCAGTTGCGTCAAATAAGCCTCGATATCACCGTTCGCTATTGCGGTTGCCAGCTCCGGGTTATCCGCGCTGGCGGCCTGCACAGAGACATTATCGACCCACAAGTCCGTAGCGGCGCCATGCTCGGTGGTATCCGAAATCCGGATGACCATATTGCCCGCAGATTGGGCAGTGAACCCCAGGTTCAGGGTTTGCAGGGAATCGGAGTCGGTACTGAACGACTCCGTTACCAGTATGTCACCGGATGCCTGGTCAATCACCTCCACCCGGCCGGTCGCGGTTGGGTTGCCGCCCAAGCGGTAGCCAAGGCTCAGGGCATAGTTAACATCCGGATATCCGGGCATGACATGCTCGGCTACCCCGTCACTGAAATCGCCACCACCACCGAACTGCAGGGCGTCTGATACGTCGATGGTTCCCGACAGCGTCCAGTCATCGCCCGTGGCGAAATCGCCATTGCTGACCAGCTCGGTGTCCAGCACCAGGCCGGCGTAGGTATCGCCGTTCAGGATGAATTCAGGGGGGGCATTTTCAACCACGTCCACCCGGCTCAGGGTGATCAGGTCCAGCAGAGGGCCAGACCCGTCATCCTGACCGGCCACTTCACGGATTGCCAGCTGGGTACTGGCCAGGCCGGTATCCGGCAGGGTCACCACATACTCGCCCCAGGCATCGGTCGGGTTAATGGTCTCGAGCACCTCACCGTTCCAGACCACTTCCACGTGATCCGAGCCATCACCGCCCGGACGTTCGTGAACCCGCAGGCTCACTTTATGGCTGAGGCCCTGCCCGGTTGCCACCGTATAGTACAGGGCATCCGGCGTACCACCGGCGCCATTGTCCAGCTCCAGGCCATACTCGCCCTCGTAGGGGAGACCCATAAGGACCACCCAGTGTGACAATTTCCGACCCGTTTGGCATCGCTCCAGCCCTCGGCCAGCACACCACCTTCAAAGTCCAGTAACCGACAGAACGGTCTCTTCGGTAACCACCGGATCCGGGGCGTCATCACGGCCGTTGACAGTGATGGTCCCCGTATGAGCCGTGCCGTCCAGCGAGTACCGGTCAGGGTGTCGCTCAGGGTCTCACCGTCGTTCAGTGATTGAATGGCCGGCTGGCTGTTGTCCGCGCTGTAACTCCAGTTGCCGCTGGCATCGAGGTCAGGTCACCGTAGCTGCCATTGATCGTGCCGGCGGTGAACTGTGCTTCACCGGCATCCACATCACTGATTGACAAGGCACCGGAGACCGTCAGCATGCTGTCGCTGTCTTCGCTGACGCTGCCACTGTCGGTGCCGCTGATTACCGCCCCGTCGTTGCTGCCGGTGACGGTGAGGGTCAGGGTATGGTCGGTGCCGCCCTCCGATTGGATAGTCACGGTATCGCTGAGGGTATCCCCGTCGCCCAGGGACTGGATGGCCGGCTGGCTGTTATCGGCACTGTAGGTCCAGTTGCCCGCTGCATCCAGGCCCACGGTACCGTACAGGCCGCTGTAGCTGCCGGCGGCAAACTGCGCCTGGCCACTGTCCGGGTGACTGATGGTCAGGGTACCGGAGGCGGTCAGGGTCGCGTCGCTGTCCTCGGTCATCGCACCGGTGTCCACGCCGCCGATCTCCGCCGGGGTATTAACGTCGCCCATCCGGCTCAGGGTGATCAGGTCCAGCAGCGGGCCAGACCCGTCATCCTGACCGGCCACTTCACGGATCGCCAGCTGGGTACTGGCCAGGCCGGTATCCGGCAGGGTCACCACATACTCGCCCCAGGCATCGGTCGGGTTAATGGTCTCAAGCACCTCACCGTTCCAGACCACTTCCACGTGATCCGAGCCATCACCGCCGGACGTTCGTGAACCCGCAGGCTCACTTTATGACTGAGCCCTGACCGGTTGCTACCGTATAGTACAGGGCATCCGGCGTACCACCGGCGCCATTGTCCAGCTCCAGGCCATACTCGCCCTCGTAGGGGGAGACCCCGTAAGGACCGCCCAGTGTGACAATTTCCGACCGTTGGCATCGCTCCAGCCCTCGGCCAGCACACCCCTTCAAAGTCCAGTACCGACAGGACGGTCTCTTCGGCCACTACCGGATCGGGGGCCTCATTCTGATCCACCACCGAAACGCTGTATTGCTGCTCACTGAAGGCACCTGCCGGGTCAGCCACCCGCACGGTCAGCTGATGGCTGCTGGCCGTCTCATAATCCAGCACGCCGGCGACGGTAATGACGCCGGTTGCCCCATCAATGGCAAACAGGCCGCCAGCATCATCGGTCAGGCTGAAGGTCAGCGTATCGCCATCGGCATCACTGGCCTGTACCTGACCCACCTCCGTTCCGGGCTGGGCATCCTCGGCAATCGCCAGTTGCGTCAAATAAGCCTCGATGTCACCGTTCGCTATTGCGGTTGCCAGCTCCGGGTTATCCGCGCTGGCGGCCTGCACAGAGACATTATCGACCCACAAGTCCGTAGCGGCGCCATGCTCGGTGGTATCCGAAATCCGGATGACCATATTGCCCGCAGACCGGGCAGTGAACCCGAGGCTCAGGGTTTGCAGGGAATCGGAGTCGGTACTGAACGGCTCCGTTGCCAGTATGTCACCGGTTGCCTGGTCAATCACCTCCACCCGGCCGGTCGCGGTTGGGTTGCCGCCCAAGCGGTAGCCAAGGCTCAGGGCATAGTTAACATCCGGATATCCGGGCATGACATGCTCGGCTACCCCGTCACTGAAATCGCCACCACCACCGAACTGCAGGGCGTCTGATACGTCGATGGTTCCCGACAGCGTCCAGTCATCGCCCGTGGCGAAATCGCCATTGCTGACCAGCTCGGTGTCCAGCACCAGGCCGGCGTAGGTATCGCCGTTCAGGATGAATTCAGGGGGGGCATTTTCAACCACGTCCACCCGGCTCAGGGTGATCAGGTCCAGCAGAGGGCCAGACCCGTCATCCTGACCGGCCACTTCACGGATTGCCAGCTGGGTACTGGCCAGGCCGGTATCCGGCAGGGTCACCACATACTCGCCCCAGGCATCAGTCGGGTTAATGGTCTCGAGTACCTCACCGTTCCAGACCACTTCCACATGATCCGAGCCATCACCGCCCGGACGTTCGTGAACCCGCAGGCTCACTTTATGGCTGAGGCCCTGCCCGGTTGCCACCGTATAGTACAGGGCATCCGGCGTACCACCGGCGCCATTGTCCAGCTCCAGGCCATACTCGCCCTCGTAGGGGGAGACCCCGTAAGGACCGCCCAGTGTGACAATTTCCGACCCGTTGGCATCGCTCCAGCCCTCGGCCAGCACACCCCCTTCAAAGTCCAGTACCGACAGAACGGTCTCTTCGGTAACCACCGGATCCGGGGCGTCATCACGGCCGTTGACAGTGATGGTCACCGTATGAGCCGTGCCGTCCAGCGAGTACACGGTCAGGGTGTCGCTCAGGGTCTCACCGTCGTTCAGTGATTGAATGGCCGGCTGGCTGTTGTCCGCGCTGTAACTCCAGTTGCCGCTGGCATCGAGGGTCAGGTCACCGTAGCTGCCATTGATCGTGCCGGCGGTGAACTGTGCTTCACCGGCATCCACATCACTGATTGACAAGGCACCGGAGACCGTCAGCATGCTGTCGCTGTCTTCGCTACGCTGCCACTGTCGGTGCCGCTGATTACCGCCCCGTCGTTGCTGCCGGTGACGGTGAGGGTCAGGGTATGGTCGGTGCCGCCCTCCGATTGGATAGTCACGGTATCGCTGAGGGTATCCCCGTCGCCCAGGGACTGGATGGCCGGCTGGCTGTTATCGGCACTGTAGGTCCAGTTGCCCGCTGCATCCAGGCCCACGGTACCGTACAGGCCGCTGTAGCTGCCGGCGGCAAACTGCGCCTGGCCACTGTCCGGGTGACTGATGGTCAGGGTACCGGAGGCGGTCAGGGTCGCGTCGCTGTCCTCGGTCATCGCACCGGTGTCCACGCCGCCGATCTCCGCCGGGGTATTAACGTCGCCCATCCGGCTCAGGGTGATCAGGTCCAGCAACGGGCCACCCCCGTCATCCTGACCGGCCACTTCACGGATTGCCAGCTGGGTACTGGCCAGGCCGGTATCCGGCAGGGTCACCACATACTCGCCCCAGGCATCGGTCGGGTTAATGGTCTCGAGCACCTCACCGTTCCAGACCACTTCCACATGATCCGTACCATCATAGTCCGGACGTTCGTGAACCCGCAGGCTCACTTTATGGCTGAGGCCCTGCCCGGTTGCCACCGTATAGTACAGGGCATCCGGCGTACCACCGGCGCCATTATCCAGCTCCAGGCCATACTCGCCCTCGTAGGGGGAGACCCCGTAAGGACCACCCAGTGTGACAATTTCGGAACCGTTGGCATCGCTCCAGCCCTCGGCCAGCACACCGCCTTCAAAGTCCAGTACCGACAGGACAGTCTCTTCGGCCACCACCGGATCCGGTGCCTCATGTTGATCCACCACCGAAACGCTGTATTGCTGCTCACTGAAGGCTCCCGCCGGGTCAGCCACCCGCACGGTCAGCTGATGGCTGCTGGCCGTCTCATAATCCAGCACGCCGGCGACGGTAATGACGCCGGTTGCCCCATCAATGGCAAACAGGCCGCCAGCATCATCGGTCAGGCTGAAGGTCAGCGTATCGCCATCGGCATCACTGGCCTGTACCTGACCCACCTCCGTTCCGGGCTGGGCATCCTCGGCAATCGCCAGTTGCGTCAAATAAGCCTCGATATCACCGTTCGCTATTGCGGTTGCCAGCTCCGGGTTATCCGCGCTGGCGGCCTGCACAGAGACATTATCGACCCACAAGTCCGTAGCGGCGCCATGCTCGGTGGTATCCGAAATCCGGATGACCATATTGCCCGCAGACCGGGCAGTGAACCCGAGGTTCAGGGTTTGCAGGGAATCGGAGTCGGTACTGAACGACTCCGTTGCCAGTATGTCACCGGTTGCCTGGTCAATCACCTCCACCTGGCCGGTCGCGGTTGGGTTGCCGCCCAGGCGGTAGCCAAGGCTCAGGGCATAGTTAACATCCGGATATCCGGGCATGACATGCTCGGCTACCCCGTCACTGAAATCGCCACCACCACCGAACTGCAGGGCGTCTGATACGTCGATGGTTCCCGACAGCGTCCAGTCATCGCCCGTGGCGAAATCGCCATTGCTGACCAGCTCGGTGTCCAGCACCAGGCCGGCGTAGGTCTCGCCGTTCAGGATGAATTCAGGGGGGGCATTTTCAACCACGTCCACGCGGCTCAGGGTGATCAGGTCCAGCAGAGGGCCAGACCCGTCATCCTGACCGGCCACTTCACGGATTGCCAGCTGGGTACTGGCCAGGCCGGTATCCGGCAGGGTCACCACATACTCGCCCCAGGCATCGGTCGGGTTAATGGTCTCGAGCACCTCACCGTTCCAGACCACTTCCACGTGATCCGAGCCATCACCGCCCGGACGTTCGTGAACCCGCAGGCTCACTTTATGGCTGAGGCCCTGCCCGGTTGCCACCGTATAGTACAGGGCATCCGGCGTACCACCGGCGCCATTGTCCAGCTCCAGGCCATACTCGCCCTCGTAGGGGGAGACCCCGTAAGGACCGCCCAGTGTGACAATTTCCGACCCGTTGGCATCGCTCCAGCCCTCGGCCAGCACACCCCCTTCAAAGTCCAGTACCGACAGAACGGTCTCTTCGGTAACCACCGGATCCGGGGCGTCATCACGGCCGTTGACAGTGATGGTCACCGTATGAGCCGTGCCGTCCAGCGAGTACACGGTCAGGGTGTCGCTCAGGGTCTCACCGTCGTTCAGTGATTGAATGGCCGGCTGGCTGTTGTCCGCGCTGTAACTCCAGTTGCCGCTGGCATCGAGGGTCAGGTCACCGTAGCTGCCATTGATCGTGCCGGCGGTGAACTGTGCTTCACCGGCATCCACATCACTGATTGACAAGGCACCGGAGACCGTCAGCATGCTGTCGCTGTCTTCGCTGACGCTGCCACTGTCGGTGCCGCTGATTACCGCCCCGTCGTTGCTGCCGGTGACGGTGAGGGTCAGGGTATGGTCGGTGCCGCCCTCCGATTGGATGATCACGGTATCGCTGAGGGTCACCCCGTCGCCCAGGGACTGGATGGCTGACTGGCTGTTGTCGGCACTGTAGGTCCAGTTGCCCGCTGCATCCAGGGCCCACGGTACCGTACAGGCCGCTGTAGCTGCCGGCGGCAAACTGCGCCTGGCCACTGTCGGGTGACTGATGGTCAGGGTACCGGAGGCGGTCAGGGTCGCGTCGCTGTCCTCGGTCATCGCACCGGTGTCCACGCCGCCGATCTCCGCCGGGGTATTAACGTCGCCCATCCGGCTCAGGGTGATCAGGTCCAGCAGCGGGCCAGACCCGTCATCCTGACCGGCCACTTCACGGATCGCCAGCTGGGTACTGGCCAGGCCGGTATCCGGCAGGGTCACCACATACTCGCCCCAGGCATCGGTCGGGTTAATGGTCTCAAGCACCTCACCGTTCCAGACCACTTCCACGTGATCCGAGCCATCACCGCCCGGACGTTCGTGAACCCGCAGGCTCACTTTATGACTGAGCCCCTGACCGGTTGCTACCGTATAGTACAGGGCATCCGGCGTACCACCGGCGCCATTGTCCAGCTCCAGGCCATACTCGCCCTCGTAGGGGGAGACCCCGTAAGGACCGCCCAGTGTGACAATTTCCGACCCGTTGGCATCGCTCCAGCCCTCGGCCAGCACACCCCCTTCAAAGTCCAGTACCGACAGGACGGTCTCTTCGGCCACTACCGGATCGGGGGCCTCATTCTGATCCACCACCGAAACGCTGTATTGCTGCTCACTGAAGGCACCTGCCGGGTCAGCCACCCGCACGGTCAGCTGATGGCTGCTGGCCGTCTCATAATCCAGCACGCCGGCGACGGTAATGACGCCGGTTGCCCCATCAATGGCAAACAGGCCGCCAGCATCATCGGTCAGGCTGAAGGTCAGCGTATCGCCATCGGCATCACTGGCCTGTACCTGACCCACCTCCGTTCGGGCTGGGCTCCTCGGCAATCGCCAGTTGCGTCAAATAAGCCTCGATGTCACCGTTCGCTATTGCGGTTGCCAGCTCCGGGTTATCCGCGCTGGCGGCCTGCACAGAGACATTATCGACCACAAGTCCGTAGCGGCGCCATGCTCGGTGGTATCCGAAATCCGGATGACCATATTGCCCGCAGACCGGGCAGTGAACCCGAGGCTCAGGGTTTGCAGGGAATCGGAGTCGGTACTGAACGGCTCCGTTGCCAGTATGTCACCGGTTGCCTGGTCAATCACCTCCACCCGGCCGGTCGCGGTTGGGTTGCCGCCCAAGCGGTAGCCAAGGCTCAGGGCATAGTTAACATCCGGATATCCGGGCATGACATGCTCGGCTACCCCGTCACTGAAATCGCCACCACCACCGAACTGCAGGGCGTCTGATACGTCGATGGTTCCCGACAGCGTCCAGTCATCGCCCGTGGCGAAATCGCCATTGCTGACCAGCTCGGTGTCCAGCACCAGGCCGGCGTAGGTATCGCCGTTCAGGATGAATTCAGGGGGGGCATTTTCAACCACGTCCACCCGGCTCAGGGTGATCAGGTCCAGCAGAGGGCCAGACCCGTCATCCTGACCGGCCACTTCACGGATTGCCAGCTGGGTACTGGCCAGGCCGGTATCCGGCAGGGTCACCACATACTCGCCCCAGGCATCAGTCGGGTTAATGGTCTCGAGTACCTCACCGTTCCAGACCACTTCCACGTGATCCGAGCCATCACCGCCCGGACGTTCGTGAACCCGCAGGCTCACTTTATGACTGAGGCCCCTGCCCGGTTGCCACCGTATAGTACAGGGCATCCGGCGTACCACCGGCGCCATTATCCAGCTCCAGGCCATACTCGCCCTCGTAGGGGAGACCCCGTAAGGACCGCCCAGTGTGACAATTTCGGAACCGTTGGCATCGCTCCAGCCCTCGGCCAGCACACCACCTTCAAAGTCCAGTACCGACAGACAGGTCTCTTCGGCACCACCGGATCCGGTGCCTCATGTTGATCCACCACCGAAACGCTGTATTGCTGCTCACTGAAGGCTCCCGCCGGGTCAGCCACCCGCACGGTCAGCTGATGGCTGCTGGCCGTCTCATAATCCAGCACGCCGGCGACGGTAATGACACCGGTTGCCCCATCAATGGCAAACAGGCCGCCAGCATCATCGGTCAGGCTGAAGGTCAGCGTATCGCCATCGGCATCACTGGCCTGTACCTGACCCACCTCCGCTCCGGGCTGAGCATCCTCGGCAATCGCCAGTTGCGTCAAATAAGCCTCGATATCACCGTTCGCTATCGCGGCTGCCAGCTCCGGGTTATCCGCGCTGGCGGCCTGCACAGAGACATTATCGACCCACAAGTCCGTAGAGGCGCCATGCTCGGTGGTATCCGAAATCCGGATGACCATATTGCCCGCAGACCGTCCAGTGAACCCGAGGTTCAGGGTTTGCAGGGAATCGGAGTCGGTACTGAACGACTCCGTTGCCAGTATGTCACCGGATGCCTGGTCAATCACCTCGATCTGGCCGGACGCGGTTGGATTCCCCCCTAACCGATAGCTCAGGCTCAGGGCGTAGTTGACATCCGGGTATCCGGGCATGACATGCTCGGCTACCCCGTCACTGAAATCGCCACCACCACCGAACTGCAGGGCGTCTGATACGTCGATGGTTCCCGACAGCGTCCAGTCATCGCCCGTGGCGAAATCGCCATTGCTGACCAGCTCGGTGTCCAGCACCAGCCGGCGTAGGTCTCGCCGTTCAGGATGAATTCAGGGGGGGCATTTTCAACCACGTCCACCCGGCTCAGGGTGATCAGGTCCAGCAGAGGGCCAGACCCGTCATCCTGACCGGCCACTTCACGGATTGCCAGCTGGGTACTGGCCAGGCCGGTATCCGGCAGGGTCACCACATACTCGCCCCAGGCATCGGTCGGGTTAATGGTCTCGAGCACCTCACCGTTCCAGACCACTTCCACGTGATCCGAGCCATCACCGCCCGGACGTTCGTGAACCCGCAGGCTCACTTTATGGCTGAGGCCCTGCCCGGTTGCCACCGTATAGTACAGGGCATCCGGCGTACCACCGGCGCCATTGTCCAGCTCCAGGCCATACTCGCCCTCGTAGGGGAGACCCCATAAGGACCACCCAGTGTGACAATTTCGACCCGTTGGCATCGCTCCAGCCCTCGGCCAGCACACCACCTTCAAAGTCCAGTACCGACAGAACGGTCTCTTCGGTAACCACCGGATCCGGGGCGTCATCACGGCCGTTGACAGTGATGGTCACCGTATGAGCCGTGCCGTCCAGCGAGTACACGGTCAGGGTGTCGCTCAGGGTCTCACCGTCGTTCAGTGATTGAATGGCCGGCTGGCTGTTGTCCGCGCTGTAACTCCAGTTGCCGCTGGCATCGAGGGTCAGGTCACCGTAGCTGCCATTGATCGTGCCGGCGGTGAACTGTGCTTCACGGCATCCACATCACTGATTGACAAGGCACCGGAGACCGTCAGCATGCTGTCGCTGTCTTCGCTGACGCTGCCACTGTCGGTGCCGCTGATTACCGCCCCGTCGTTGCTGCCGTGACGGTGAGGGTCAGGGTATGGTCGGTGCCGCCCTCGGATTGGATGATCACGGTATCGCTGAGGGTATCCCCGTCGCCCAGGGACTGGATGGCCGGCTGGCTGTTATCGGCACTGTAGGTCCAGTTGCCCGCTGCATCCAGGCCCACGGTACCGTACAGGCCGCTGTAGCTGCCGGCGGCAAACTGCGCCTGGCCACTGTCCGGGTGACTGATGGTCAGGGTACCGGAGGCGGTCAGGGTCGCGTCGCTGTCCTCGGTCATCGCACCGGTGTCCACGCCGCCGATCTCCGCCGGGGTATTAACGTCGCCCATCCGGCTCAGGGTGATCAGGTCCAGCAGCGGGCCAGACCCGTCATCCTGACCGGCCACTTCACGGATCGCCAGCTGGGTACTGGCCAGGCCGGTATCCGGCAGGGTCACCACATACTCGCCCCAGGCATCGGTCGGGTTAATGGTCTCAAGCACCTCACCGTTCCAGACCACTTCCACGTGATCCGAGCCATCACCGCCCGGACGTTCGTGAACCCGCAGGCTCACTTTATGACTGAGCCCCTGACCGGTTGCTACCGTATAGTACAGGGCATCCGGCGTACCACCGGCGCCATTGTCCAGCTCCAGGCCATACTCGCCCTCGTAGGGGGAGACCCCGTAAGGACCGCCCAGTGTGACAATTTCCGACCCGTTGGCATCGCTCCAGCCCTCGGCCAGCACACCCCCTTCAAAGTCCAGTACCGACAGGACGGTCTCTTCGGCCACTACCGGATCGGGGGCCTCATTCTGATCCACCACCGAAACGCTGTATTGCTGCTCACTGAAGGCACCTGCCGGGTCAGCCACCCGCACGGTCAGCTGATGGCTGCTGGCCGTCTCATAATCCAGCACGCCGGCGACGGTAATGACGCCGGTTGCCCCATCAATGGCAAACAGGCCGCCAGCATCATCGGTCAGGCTGAAGGTCAGCGTATCGCCATCGGCATCACTGGCCTGTACCTGACCCACCTCCGTTCCGGGCTGGGCATCCTCGGCAATCGCCAGTTGCGTCAAATAAGCCTCGATGTCACCGTTCGCTATTGCGGTTGCCAGCTCCGGGTTATCCGCGCTGGCGGCCTGCACAGAGACATTATCGACCCACAAGTCCGTAGCGGCGCCATGCTCGGTGGTATCCGAAATCCGGATGACCATATTGCCCGCAGACCGGGCAGTGAACCCGAGGCTCAGGGTTTGCAGGGAATCGGAGTCGGTACTGAACGGCTCCGTTGCCAGTATGTCACCGGTTGCCTGGTCAATCACCTCCACCCGGCCGGTCGCGGTTGGGTTGCCGCCCAAGCGGTAGCCAAGGCTCAGGGCATAGTTAACATCCGGATATCCGGGCATGACATGCTCGGCTACCCCGTCACTGAAATCGCCACCCCACCGAACTGCATGGCGTCTGATACGTCGATGGTTCCCGACAGCGTCCAGTCATCGCCCGTGGCGAAATCGCCATTGCTGACCAGCTCGGTGTCCAGCACCAGGCCGGCGTAGGTATCGCCGTTCAGGATGAATTCAGGGGGGGCATTTTCAACCACGTCCACCCGGCTCAGGGTGATCAGGTCCAGCAGAGGGCCAGACCCGTCATCCTGACCGGCCACTTCACGGATTGCCAGCTGGGTACTGGCCAGGCCGGTATCCGGCAGGGTCACCACATACTCGCCCCAGGCATCAGTCGGGTTAATGGTCTCGAGTACCTCACCGTTCCAGACCACTTCCACGTGATCCGAGCCATCACCGCCCGGACGTTCGTGAACCCGCAGGCTCACTTTATGCTGAGGCCCTGCCCGGTTGCCACCG
Organism: Endozoicomonas sp. SCSIO W0465; assembly: GCF_023716865.1. Classification (NCBI taxonomy): domain Bacteria; kingdom Pseudomonadati; phylum Pseudomonadota; class Gammaproteobacteria; order Oceanospirillales; family Endozoicomonadaceae; genus Endozoicomonas; species Endozoicomonas sp. SCSIO W0465. The sequence goes on along the minus strand of NZ_CP092417.1, from coordinate 401,340 downwards.
TATAGTACAGGGCATCCGGCGTACCACCGGCGCCATTATCCAGCTCCAGGCCATACTCGCCCTCGTAGGGGGAGACCCCGTAAGGACCGCCCAGTGTGACAATTTCGGAACCGTTGGCATCGCTCCAGCCCTCGGCCAGCACACCCCTTCAAAGTCCAGTACCGACAGACGGTCTCTTCGGTAACCACCGGATCCGGTGCCTCATGTTGATCCACCACCGAAACGCTGTATTGCTGCTCACTGAAGGCTCCCGCCGGGTCAGCCACCCGCACGGTCAGCTGATGGCTGCTGGCCGTCTCATAATCCAGCACGCCGGCGACGGTAATGACGCCGGTTGCCCCATCAATGGCAAACAGGCCGCCAGCATCATCGGTCAGGCTGAAGGTCAGCGTATCGCCATCGGCATCACTGGCCTGTACCTGACCCACCACCGTTCCGGGCTGGGCATCCTCGGCAATCGCCAGTTGCGTCAAATAAGCCTCGATATCACCGTTCGCTATCGCGGTTGCCAGCTCCGGGTTATCCGCGCTGGCGGCCTGCACAGAGACATTATCGACCCACAAGTCCGTAGCGGCGCCATGCTCGGTGGTATCCGAAATCCGGATGACCATATTGCCCGCAGACCGTCCAGTGAACCCAGGTTCAGGGTTTGCAGGGAATCGGAGTCGGTACTGAACGACTCCGTTGCCAGTATGTCACCGGATGCCTGGTCAATCACCTCACTGGCCCGGTCGCGGTTGGGGTTCCCCCAAGCGGTAGCCAGGCTCAGGGCATAGTTAACATCCGGTATCCGGGCATGACATGCTCGGCTACCCCGTCACTGAAATCGCCACCACCACCGAACTGCAGGGCGTCTGATACGTCGATGGTTCCCGACAGCGTCCAGTCATCGCCCGTGGCGAAATCGCCATTGCTGACCAGCTCGGTGTCCAGCACCAGGCCGGCGTAGGTCTCGCCGTTCAGGATGAATTCGGGGGGGCATTTTCAACCACGTCCACCCGGCTCAGGGTGATCAGGTCCAGCAGAGGGCCAGACCCGTCATCCTGACCGGCCACTTCACGGATTGCCAGCTGGGTACTGGCCAGGCCGGTATCCGGCAGGGTCACCACATACTCGCCCCAGGCATCGGTCGGGTTAATGGTCTCGAGCACCTCACCGTTCCAGACCACTTCCACGTGATCCGAGCCATCACCGCCCGGACGTTCGTGAACCCGCAGGCTCACTTTATGGCTGAGGCCCTGCCCGGTTGCCACCGTATAGTACAGGGCATCCGGCGTACCACCGGCGCCATTGTCCAGCTCCAGGCCATACTCGCCCTCGTAGGGGGAGACCCCATAAGGACCACCCAGTGTGACAATTTCCGACCCGTTGGCATCGCTCCAGCCCTCGGCCAGCACACCACCTTCAAAGTCCAGTACCGACAGAACGGTCTCTTCGGTAACCACCGGATCCGGGGCGTCATCACGGCCGTTGACAGTGATGGTCACCGTATGAGCCGTGCCGTCCAGCGAGTACACGGTCAGGGTGTCGCTCAGGGTCTCACCGTCGTTCAGTGATTGAATGGCCGGCTGGCTGTTGTCCGCGCTGTAACTCCAGTTGCCGCTGGCATCGAGGGTCAGGTCACCGTAGCTGCCATTGATCGTGCCGGCGGTGAACTGTGCTTCACCGGCATCCACATCACTGATTGACAAGGCACCGGAGACCGTCAGCATGCTGTCGCTGTCTTCGCTGACGCTGCCACTGTCGGTGCCGCTGATTACCGCCCCGTCGTTGCTGCCGGTGACGGTGAGGGTCAGGGTATGGTCGGTGCCGCCCTCCGATTGGATAGTCACGGTATCGCTGAGGGTATCCCCGTCGCCCAGGGACTGGATGGCGGCTGGCTGTTATCGGCACTGTAGGTCCAGTTGCCCGCTGCATCCAGGCCCACGGTACCGTACAGGCCGCTGTAGCTGCCGGCGGCAAACTGCGCCTGGCCACTGTCCGGGTGACTGATGGTCAGGGTACCGGAGGCGGTCAGGGTCGCGTCGCTGTCCTCGGTCATCGCACCGGTGTCCACGCCGCCGATCTCCGCCGGGGTATTAACGTCGCCCATCCGGCTCAGGGTGATCAGGTCCAGCAGCGGGCCAGACCCGTCATCCTGACCGGCCACTTCACGGATCGCCAGCTGGGTACTGGCCAGGCCGGTATCCGGCAGGGTCACCACATACTCGCCCCAGGCATCGGTCGGGTTAATGGTCTCAAGCACCTCACCGTTCCAGACCACTTCCACGTGATCCGAGCCATCACCGCCCGGACGTTCGTGAACCCGCAGGCTCACTTTATGACTGAGCCCCTGACCGGTTGCTACCGTATAGTACAGGGCATCCGGCGTACCACCGGCGCCATTGTCCAGCTCCAGGCCATACTCGCCCTCGTAGGGGGAGACCCCGTAAGGACCGCCCAGTGTGACAATTTCCGACCCGTTGGCATCGCTCCAGCCCTCGGCCAGCACACCCCCTTCAAAGTCCAGTACCGACAGGACGGTCTCTTCGGCCACTACCGGATCGGGGGCCTCATTCTGATCCACCACCGAAACGCTGTATTGCTGCTCACTGAAGGCACCTGCCGGGTCAGCCACCCGCACGGTCAGCTGATGGCTGCTGGCCGTCTCATAATCCAGCACGCCGGCGACGGTAATGACGCCGGTTGCCCCATCAATGGCAAACAGGCCGCCAGCATCATCGGTCAGGCTGAAGGTCAGCGTATCGCCATCGGCATCACTGGCCTGTACCTGACCCACCTCCGTTCCGGGCTGGGCATCCTCGGCAATCGCCAGTTGCGTCAAATAAGCCTCGATGTCACCGTTCGCTATTGCGGTTGCCAGCTCCGGGTTATCCGCGCTGGCGGCCTGCACAGAGACATTATCGACCCACAAGTCCGTAGCGGCGCCATGCTCGGTGGTATCCGAAATCCGGATGACCATATTGCCCGCAGACCGGGCAGTGAACCCGAGGCTCAGGGTTTGCAGGGAATCGGAGTCGGTACTGAACGGCTCCGTTGCCAGTATGTCACCGGTTGCCTGGTCAATCACCTCCACCCGGCCGGTCGCGGTTGGGTTGCCGCCCAAGCGGTAGCCAAGGCTCAGGGCATAGTTAACATCCGGATATCCGGGCATGACATGCTCGGCTACCCCGTCACTGAAATCGCCACCACCACCGAACTGCAGGGCGTCTGATACGTCGATGGTTCCCGACAGCGTCCAGTCATCGCCCGTGGCGAAATCGCCATTGCTGACCAGCTCGGTGTCCAGCACCAGGCCGGCGTAGGTATCGCCGTTCAGGATGAATTCAGGGGGGGCATTTTCAACCACGTCCACCCGGCTCAGGGTGATCAGGTCCAGCAGAGGGCCAGACCCGTCATCCTGACCGGCCACTTCACGGATTGCCAGCTGGGTACTGGCCAGGCCGGTATCCGGCAGGGTCACCACATACTCGCCCCAGGCATCAGTCGGGTTAATGGTCTCGAGTACCTCACCGTTCCAGACCACTTCCACGTGATCCGAGCCATCACCGCCCGGACGTTCGTGAACCCGCAGGCTCACTTTATGGCTGAGGCCCTGCCCGGTTGCCACCGTATAGTACAGGGCATCCGGCGTACCACCGGCGCCATTATCCAGCTCCAGGCCATACTCGCCCTCGTAGGGGGAGACCCCGTAAGGACCACCCAGTGTGACAATTTCGGAACCGTTGGCATCGCTCCAGCCCTCGGCCAGCACACCACCTTCAAAGTCCAGTACCGACAGAACGGTCTCTTCGGTAACCACCGGATCCGGTGCCTCATGTTGATCCACCACCGAAACGCTGTATTGCTGCTCACTGAAGGCACCCGCCGGGTCAGTAACCCGCACGGTCAGCTGATGGCTGCTGGCCGTCTCATAATCCAGCACGCCGGCGACGGTAATGACGCCGGTTGCCCCATCAATGGCAAACAGGCCGCCAGCATCATCGGTCAGGCTGAAGGTCAGCGTATCGCCATCGGCATCACTGGCCTGTACCTGACCCACCACCGTTCCAGGCTGGGCATCCTCGGCAATCGCCAGTTGCGTCAAATAAGCCTCGATATCACCGTTCGCTATTGCGGTTGCCAGCTCCGGGTTATCCGCGCTGGCGGCCTGCACAGAGACATTATCGACCCACAAGTCCGTAGCGGCGCCATGCTCGGTGGTATCCGAAATCCGGATGACCATATTGCCCGCAGGGCAGTGAACCCGAGGTTCAGGGTTTGCAGGGAATCGGAGTCGGTACTGAACGACTCCGTTACCAGTATGTCACCGGTGCCTGGTCAATCACCTCCACCCGGCCGGTCGCGGTTGGGTTGCCGCCCAAGCGGTAGCCAAGGCTCAGGGCATAGTTAACATCCGGATATCCGGGCATGACATGCTCGGCTACCCCGTCACTGAAATCGCCACCACCACCGAACTGCAGGGCGTCTGATACGTCGATGGTTCCCGACAGCGTCCAGTCATCGCCCGTGGCGAAATCGCCATTGCTGACCAGCTCGGTGTCCAGCACCAGGCCGGCGTAGGTATCGCCGTTCAGGATGAATTCAGGGGGGGCATTTTCAACCACGTCCACCCGGCTCAGGGTGATCAGGTCCAGCAGAGGGCCAGACCCGTCATCCTGACCGGCCACTTCACGGATTGCCAGCTGGGTACTGGCCAGGCCGGTATCCGGCAGGGTCACCACATACTCGCCCCAGGCATCAGTCGGGTTAATGGTCTCGAGTACCTCACCGTTCCAGACCACTTCCACGTGATCCGAGCCATCACCGCCCGGACGTTCGTGAACCCGCAGGCTCACTTTATGACTGAGGCCCTGCCCGGTTGCCACCGTATAGTACAGGGCATCCGGCGTACCACCGGCGCCATTATCCAGCTCCAGGCCATACTCGCCCTCGTAGGGGGAGACCCCGTAAGGACCGCCCAGTGTGACAATTTCGGAACCGTTGGCATCGCTCCAGCCCTCGGCCAGCACACCACCTTCAAAGTCCAGTACCGACAGAACGGTCTCTTCGGTAACCACCGGATCCGGTGCCTCATGTTGATCCACCACCGAAACGCTGTATTGCTGCTCACTGAAGGCACCCGCCGGGTCAGTAACCCGCACGGTCAGCTGATGACTGGTGGCTGTCTCATAATCCAGCACGCCGGCGACGGTAATGACACCGGTTGCCCCATCAATGGCAAACAGGCCGCCAGCATCATCGGTCAGGCTGAAGGTCAGCGTATCGCCATCGGCATCACTGGCCTGTACCTGACCCACCTCCGCTCCGGGCTGAGCATCCTCGGCAATCGCCAGTTGCGTCAAATAAGCCTCGATATCACCGTTCGCTATCGCGGCTGCCAGCTCCGGGTTATCCGCGCTGGCGGCCTGCACAGAGACATTATCGACCCACAAGTCCGTAGAGGCGCCATGCTCGGTGGTATCCGAAATCCGGATGACCATATTGCCCGCAGACCGTCCAGTGAACCCGAGGTTCAGGGTTTGCAGGGAATCGGAGTCGGTACTGAACGACTCCGTTGCCAGTATGTCACCGGATGCCTGGTCAATCACCTCGATCTGGCCGGACGCGGTTGGATTCCCCCCTAACCGATAGCTCAGGCTCAGGGCGTAGTTGACATCCGGGTATCCGGGCATGACATGCTCGGCTACCCCGTCACTGAAATCGCCACCACCACCGAACTGCAGGGCGTCTGATACGTCGATGGTTCCCGACAGCGTCCAGTCATCGCCCGTGGCGAAATCGCCATTGCTGACCAGCTCGGTGTCCAGCACCAGGCCGGCGTAGGTCTCGCCGTTCAGGATGAATTCAGGGGGGGCATTTTCAACCACGTCCACGCGGCTCAGGGTGATCAGGTCCAGCAGAGGGCCAGACCCGTCATCCTGACCGGCCACTTCACGGATTGCCAGCTGGGTACTGGCCAGGCCGGTATCCGGCAGGGTCACCACATACTCGCCCCAGGCATCGGTCGGGTTAATGGTCTCGAGCACCTCACCGTTCCAGACCACTTCCACGTGATCCGAGCCATCACCGCCCGGACGTTCGTGAACCCGCAGGCTCACTTTATGGCTGAGGCCCTGCCCGGTTTGCCACCGTATAGTACAGGGCATCCGGCGTACCACCGGCGCCATTGTCCAGCTCCAGGCCATACTCGCCCTCGTAGGGGGAGACCCCATAAGGACCACCCCAGTGTGACAATTTCCGACCCGTTGGCATCGCTCCAGCCCTCGGCCAGCACACCACCTTCAAAGTCCAGTACCGACAGAACGGTCTCTTCGGTAACCACCGGATCCGGGCGTCATCACGGCCGTTGACAGTGATGGTCACCGTATGAGCCGTGCCGTCCAGCGAGTACACGGTCAGGGTGTCGCTCAGGGTCTCACCGTCGTTCAGTGATTGAATGGCCGGCTGGCTGTTGTCCGCGCTGTAACTCCAGTTGCCGCTGGCATCGAGGGTCAGGTCACCGTAGCTGCCATTGATCGTGCCGGCGGTGAACTGTGCTTCACCGGCATCCACATCACTGATTGACAAGGCACCGGAGACCGTCAGCATGCTGTCGCTGTCTTCGCTGACGCTGCCACTGTCGGTGCCGCTGATTACCGCCCCGTCGTTGCTGCCGGTGACGGTGAGGGTCAGGGTATGGTCGGTGCCGCCCTCCGATTGGATAGTCACGGTATCGCTGAGGGTATCCCCGTCGCCCAGGGACTGGATGGCCGGCTGGCTGTTATCGGCACTGTAGGTCCAGTTGCCCGCTGCATCCAGGCCCACGGTACCGTACAGGCCGCTGTAGCTGCCGGCGGCAAACTGCGCCTGGCCACTGTCCGGGTGACTGATGGTCAGGGTACCGGAGGCGGTCAGGGTCGCGTCGCTGTCCTCGGTCATCGCACCGGTGTCCACGCCGCCGATCTCCGCCGGGGTATTAACGTCGCCCATCCGGCTCAGGGTGATCAGGTCCAGCAGCGGGCCAGACCCGTCATCCTGACCGGCCACTTCACGGATCGCCAGCTGGGTACTGGCCAGGCCGGTATCCGGCAGGGTCACCACATACTCGCCCCAGGCATCGGTCGGGTTTAATGGTCTCAAGCACCTCACCGTTCCAGACCACTTCCACGTGATCCGACCATCACCGCCCGGACGTTTCGTGAACCCGCAGGCTCACTTTATGACTGAGCCCCTGACGGTTGCTACCGTATAGTACAGGGCATCCGGCGTACCACCGGCGCCATTGTCCAGCTCCAGGCCATACTCGCCCTCGTAGGGGGAGACCCCGTAAGGACCGCCCAGTGTGACAATTTCCGACCCGTTGGCATCGCTCCAGCCCTCGGCCAGCACACCCCCTTCAAAGTCCAGTACCGACAGGACGTCTCTTCGGCCACTACCGGATCGGGGCCTCATTCTGATCCACCACCGAAACGCTGTATTGCTGCTCACTGAAGGCACCTGCCGGGTCAGCCACCCGCACGGTCAGCTGATGGCTGCTGGCCGTCTCATAATCCAGCACGCCGGCGACGGTAATGACGCCGGTTGCCCATCAATGGCAAACAGGCCGCCAGCATCATCGGTCAGGCTGAAGGTCAGCGTATCGCCATCGGCATCACTGGCCTGTACCTGACCCACCTCCGTTCCGGGCTGGGCATCCTCGGCAATCGCCAGTTGCGTCAAATAAGCCTCGATGTCACCGTTCGCTATTGCGGTTGCCAGCTCCGGGTTATCCGCGCTGGCGGCCTGCACAGAGACATTATCGACCCACAAGTCCGTAGCGGCGCCATGCTCGGTGGTATCCGAAATCCGGATGACCATATTGCCCGCAGACCGGGCAGTGAACCCGAGGCTCAGGGTTTGCAGGGAACGGAGTCGGTACTGAACGGCTCCGTTGCCAGTATGTCACCGGTTGCCTGGTCAATCACCTCCCACCCGGCCGGTCGCGGTTGGGTTGCCGCCCAAGCGGTAGCCAAGGCTCAGGGCATAGTTAACATCCGGATATCCGGGCATGACATGCTCGGCTACCCCGTCACTGAAATCGCCACCACCACCGAACTGCAGGGCGTCTGATACGTCGATGGTTCCCGACAGCGTCCAGTCATCGCCCGTGGCGAAATCGCCATTGCTGACCAGCTCGGTGTCCAGCACCAGGCCGGCGTAGGTATCGCCGTTCAGGATGAATTCAGGGGGGGCATTTTCAACCACGTCCACCCGGCTCAGGGTGATCAGGTCCAGCAGAGGGCCAGACCCGTCATCCTGACCGGCCACTTCACGGATTGCCAGCTGGGTACTGGCCAGGCCGGTATCCGGCAGGGTCACCACATACTCGCCCCAGGCATCAGTCGGGTTAATGTCTCGAGTACCTCACCGTTCCAGACCACTTCCACGTGATCCGAGCCATCACCGCCCGGACGTTCGTGAACCCGCAGGCTCACTTTATGGCTGAGGCCCTGCCCGTTGCCACCGTATAGTACAGGGCATCCGGCGTACCACCGCGCCATTGTCCAGCTCCAGGCCATACTCGCCCTCGTAGGGGGAGACCCCATAAGGACCGCCCAGTGTGACAATTTCGACCCGTTGGCATCGCTCCAGCCCTCGGCCACACACCCCTTCAAAGTCCAGTACCGACAGAACGGTCTCTTCGGTAACCACCGGATCCGGGGCGTCATCACGGCCGTTGACAGTGATGGTCACCGTATGAGCCGTGCCGTCCAGCGAGTACACGGTCAGGGTGTCGCTCAGGGTCTCACCGTCGTTTCAGTGATTGAATGGCCGCTGGCTGTTGTCCGCGCTGTAACTCCAGTTGCCGCTGGCATCGAGGGTCAGGTCACCGTAGCTGCCATTGATCGTGCCGGCGGTGAACTGTGCTTCACCGGCATCCACATCACTGATTGACAAGGCACCGGAGACCGTCAGCATGCTGTCGCTGTCTTCGCTGACGCTGCCACTGTCGGTGCCGCTGATTACCGCCCCGTCGTTGCTGCCGGTGACGGTGAGGGTCAGGGTATGCTCGGTGCCGCCCTCCGATTGGATGATCACGGTATCGCTGAGGGTCACCCCGTCGCCCAGGGACTGGATGGCTGACTGGCTGTTGTCGGCACTGTAGGTCCAGTTGCCCACTGCATCCAGGGCCACGGTGCCGTACAGGCCGCTGTAGCTGCCGGCGGCAAACTGCGCCTCGCCACTGTCCGGGTCGCTGATGGTCAGGGTGCCCGAGGCGGTCAGGGTGGCAGCGCTGTCTTCGGTCAGCGCGCCGGTGTCCACGCCGGCAATCACGGCCGGATCATTAACGTTGCCGACGGCGAGGGTGAAGGTGGCATCGGTACTGGTCACCCCGTCACTGGCGGTCACCCTGACCGACAAGCTGCCCACATCGCTGTTGCCGGGGGTGCCCGAGAAGGTCCGGGTGCCGGCATCGAAAGCCAGCCAGGCCGGCAGGGCGCTGCCGTCGGCCAGGGTGGCGCTGTAGCTCAGGGCGTCACCGTCCTGGTCACTGAAACTGTTGGCCGGCACCTGGTAACTGAAGCCGCTGTCCTGGCTGGCGTTCTGATTGAGCAGGCCGATGTCCAGTACCGGGCTATCATTGCTGCCGTTGACGGTGATGGTCACCGTATGGGCCGTACCGTCCAGCGAGCTGACGGCCAGTGTGTCGGTCAGGGTATCCCCGTCACCCAGCGCCTGAATGGCCGGCTGGCTGTTATCGGCGCTGTAGCTCCAGTTGCCATTGGCATCGACGGTCAGGTCACCGTAGCTGCCATTGACGGTGCCGGCGGTGAACCGGGCTTCGCCGCTGTCCACATCGCTGATCAACAAGGCCCCGGAGACGGTCAGCGTGCCGCCGCTGTCTTCGCTGATGTTACCGCTGTCACTGCCGCTGATCACCGCCCCGTCGTTGCTGCCGGTGACGGTGAGGGTCAGGGTATGCTCGGTGCCGCCCTCCGATTGGATAGTCACGGTATCGCTGAGGGTATCCCCGTCGCCCAGGGACTGGATGGCCGGCTGGCTGTTGTCGGCACTGTAGGTCCAGTTGCCCGAGGCATCCAGGGCCACGGTGCCGTACAGGCCGCTGTAGCTGCCGGCGGCAAACTGCGCCTCGCCACTGTCCGGGTCGCTGATGGTCAGGGTGCCCGAGGCGGTCAGGGTGGCAGCGCTGTCTTCGGTCAGCGCGCCGGTGTCCACGCCGGCAATCACGGCCGGATCATTAACGTTGCCGACGGCGAGGGTGAAGGTGGCATCGGTACTGGTCACCCCGTCACTGGCGGTCACCCTGACCGACAAGCTGCCCACATCGCTGTTGCCGGGGGTGCCCGAGAAGGTCCGGGTGCCGGCATCGAAAGCCAGCCAGGCCGGCAGGGCGCTGCCGTCGGCCAGGGTGGCGCTGTAGCTCAGGGCGTCACCGTCCTGGTCACTGAAACTGTTGGCCGGCACCTGGTAACTGAAGCCGCTGTCCTGGCTGGCGTTCTGATTGAGCAGGCCGATGTCCAGTACCGGGCTATCATTGCTGCCGTTGACGGTGATGGTCACCGTATGGGCCGTACCGTCCAGCGAGCTGACGGTCAGTGTGTCGGTCAGGGTATCCCCGTCACCCAGCGCCTGAATGGCCGGCTGGCTATTATCGGCGCTGTAGCTCCAGTTGCCATTGGCATCGACGGTCAGGTCACCGTAGCTGCCATTGACGGTGCCGGCGGTGAACCGGGCTTCGCCGCTGTCCACATCGCTGATCAACAAGGCCCCGGAGACGGTCAGCGTACCGCCGCTGTCTTCGCTGATGTTACCGCTGTCACTGCCGCTGATCACCGCCCCGTCGTTGCTGCCGGTGACGGTGAGGGTCAGGGTATGCTCGGTGCCGCCCTCCGATTGGATAGTCACGGTATCGCTGAGGGTATCCCCGTCGCCCAGGGACTGGATGGCCGGCTGGCTGTTGTCGGCACTGTAGGTCCAGTTGCCCGAGGCATCCAGGGCCACGGTGCCGTACAGGCCGCTGTAGCTGCCGGCGGCAAACTGCGCCTCGCCACTGTCCGGGTCGCTGATGGTCAGGGTGCCGGAGGCGGTCAGGGTGGCAGCGCTGTCTTCGGTCAGCGCGCCGGTGTCCACGCCGGCAATCACGGCCGGATCATTAACGTTGCCGACGGCGAGGGTGAAGGTGGCATCGGTACTGGTCACCCCGTCACTGGCGGTCACCCTGACCGACAAGCTGCCCACATCGCTGTTGCCGGGGGTGCCCGAGAAGGTCCGGGTGCCGGCATCGAAAGCCAGCCAGGCCGGCAGGGCGCTGCCGTCGGCCAGGGTGGCGCTGTAGCTCAGGGCGTCACCGTCCTGGTCACTGAAACTGTTGGCCGGCACCTGGTAACTGAAGCCGCTGTCCTGGCTGGCGTTCTGATTGAGCAGGCCGATGTCCAGTACCGGGCTATCATTGCTGCCGTTGACGGTGATGGTCACCGTATGGGCCGTACCGTCCAGCGAGCTGACGGTCAGTGTGTCGGTCAGGGTATCCCCGTCACCCAGCGCCTGAATGGCCGGCTGGCTATTATCGGCGCTGTAGCTCCAGTTGCCATTGGCATCGACGGTCAGGTCACCGTAGCTGCCATTGACGGTGCCGGCGGTGAACCGGGCTTCGCCGCTGTCCACATCGCTGATCAACAAGGCCCCGGAGACGGTCAGCGTACCGCCGCTGTCTTCGCTGATGTTACCGCTGTCACTGCCGCTGATCACCGCCCCGTCGTTGCTGCCGGTGACGGTGAGGGTCAGGGTATGCTCGGTGCCGCCCTCCGATTGGATAGTCACGGTATCGCTGAGGGTATCCCCGTCGCCCAGGGACTGGATGGCCGGCTGGCTGTTGTCGGCACTGTAGGTCCAGTTGCCCGAGGCATCCAGGGCCACGGTGCCGTACAGGCCGCTGTAGCTGCCGGCGGCAAACTGCGCCTCGCCACTGTCCGGGTCGCTGATGGTCAGGGTGCCGGAGGCGGTCAGGGTGGCAGCGCTGTCTTCGGTCAGCGCGCCGGTGTCCACGCCGGCAATCACGGCCGGATCATTAACGTTGCCGACGGCGAGGGTGAAGGTGGCATCGGTACTGGTCACCCCGTCACTGGCGGTCACCCTGACCGACAAGCTGCCCACATCGCTGTTGCCGGGGGTGCCCGAGAAGGTCCGGGTGCCGGCATCGAAAGCCAGCCAGGCCGGCAGGGCGCTGCCGTCGGCCAGGGTGGCGCTGTAGCTCAGGGCGTCGCCGTCCTGGTCACTGAAACTGTTGGCCGGCACCTGGTAACTGAAGCCGCTGTCCTGGCTGGCGTTCTGATTGAGCAGGCCGATGTCCAGTACCGGGCCATCATTGCTGCCGTTGACGGTGATGGTCACCGTATGGGCCGTACCGTCCAGCGAGCTGACGGTCAGTGTGTCGGTCAGGGTATCCCCGTCACCCAGCGCCTGAATGGCCGGCTGGCTGTTATCGGCGCTGTAGCTCCAGTTGCCATTGGCATCGACGGTCAGGTCACCGTAGCTGCCATTGACGGTGCCGGCGGTGAACCGGGCTTCGCCGCTGTCCACATCGCTGATCAACAAGGCCCCGGAGACGGTCAGCGTGCCGCCGCTGTCTTCGCTGATGTTACCGCTGTCACTGCCGCTGATCACCGCCCCGTCGTTGCTGCCGGTGACGGTGAGGGTCAGGGTATGCTCGGTGCCGCCCTCCGATTGGATAGTCACGGTATCGCTGAGGGTATCCCCGTCGCCCAGGGACTGGATGGCCGGCTGGCTGTTGTCGGCACTGTAGGTCCAGTTGCCCACTGCATCCAGGGCCACGGTGCCGTACAGGCCACTGTAGCTGCCGGCGGCAAACTGCGCCTCGCCACTGTCCGGGTCGCTGATGGTCAGGGTGCCGGAGGCGGTCAGGGTGGCACCGCTGTCTTCACTCAGCGCACCCGTGTCCACGCCGGCGATCACGGCCGGGTCATTGACGTTGCCGACAGCGAGGGTGAAGGTGGCATCGGTACTGGCCACCCCGTCACTGGCGGTCACCCTGACCGACAAGCTGCCCACATCGCTGTTGCCGGGGGTGCCCGAGAAGGTCCGGGTGCCGGCATCGAAAGCCAGCCAGGCCGGCAGGGCGCTGCCGTCGGCCAGGGTGGCGCTGTAGCTCAGGGCGTCGCCGTCCTGGTCACTGAAACTGTTGGCCGGCACCTGGTAACTGAAGCCGCTGTCCTGGCTGGCGTTCTGATTGAGCAGGCCGATGTCCAGTACCGGGCCATCATTGCCGCCGTTGACGGTGATGGTCACCATATGGGTTGTGCCGTCCAGCGAGCTTACGGTCAGGGTGTCGGTCAGGGTATCGCCGTTGCCCAGCGCCTGAATGGCCGGCTGGCTGTTATCGGCGCTGTAGCTCCAGTTGCCGTTGGTATCGACGGTCAGGTCACCGTAGCTGCCATTGACCGTGCCGGCGGTGAACCGGGCTTCGCCGGCATCCACATCGCTAACCGACAGGGCCCCGGAGACGGTCAGCGTGCTGCCGCTGTCTTCGCTGATGCTGCCGCTGTCCGTGCCGCTGATCACCGCCCCGTCGTTGCTGCCGGTGACGGTGAGGGTCAGGGTATGGTTGGTGCCGTCCACTGACTGGATGATCACGGTATCGCCGAGGGTATCCCCGTCGCCCAGGGACTGGATGGCTGACTGGCTGTTGTCGGCACTGTAGGTCCAGTTGCCCGAGGCATCCAGGGCCACGGTGCCGTACAGGCCACTGTAGCTGCCGGCGGCGAACTGTGCCTCGCCACTGTCCGGGTCGCTGATGGTCAGGGTGCCCGAGGCGGTCAGGGTCGCGGCGCTGTCTTCACTCAGCGCACCCGTGTCCACGCCGGCCATCACGGCCGGATCATTAACGTTGCCGACGGCGAGGGTGAAGGTAGCATCGGTACTGGCCACCCCGTCACTGGCGGTCACCCTGACCGACAAGCTGCCCACATCGCTGTTGCCGGGGGTGCCCGAGAAGGTCCGGGTGCCGGCATCGAAAGCCAGCCAGGCCGGCAGGGCGCTGCCGTCGGCCAGGGTGGCGCTGTAGCTCAGGGCGTCGCCGTCCTGGTCACTGAAACTGTTGGCCGGCACCTGGTAACTGAAGCCGCTGTCCTGGCTGGCGTTCTGATTGAGCAGGCCGATGTCCAGTACCGGGCCATCATTGCTGCCATTGACGGTGATGGTCACCGTATGGGCCGTGCCGTCCAGCGAGCTGACGGTCAGGGTGTCGGTCAGGGTATCCCCGTCGCCCAGGGCCTGAATGGCCGGCTGGCTGTTATCGGCGCTGTAGCTCCAGTTGCCATTGGCATCGAGGGTCAGGTCACCGTAGCTGCCATTGACCGTGCCGGCGGTGAATTGGGCTTCGCCGCTGTCCACATCGCTGATCGACAGGGCCCCGGAGACGGTCAGCGTGCTGCCGCTGTCTTCGCTGATGCTGCCGCTGTCCGTGCCGCTGATCACTGCCCCGTCGTTGCTGCCGGTGACGGTGAGGGTCAGGGTATGATTCGTGCCGTCCACTGACTGGATGATCACGGTCTCACCGAGGGTATCCCCGTCGCCCAGGGACTGGATGGCTGACTGGCTGTTGTCGGCACGGTAGGTCCAGTTGCCCGCTGCGTCCAGGGCCACGGTGCCGTACAGGCCACTGTAGCTGCCGGCGGCAAACTGCGCCTCGCCACTGTCCGGGTCGTTGATGGTCAGGGTGCCGGAGGCGGTCAGGGTGGCACCGCTGTCTTCACTCAGCGCACCCGTGTCCACGCCGGCAATCACGGCCGGATCATTGACGTTGCCGACGGCGAGGGTGAAGGTGGCATCGGTACTGGCCACCCCGTCACTGGCGGTCACCCTGACCGACAAGCTGCCCACATCGCTGTTGCCGGGGGTGCCCGAGAAGGTCCGGGTGCCGGCATCGAAAGCCAGCCAGGCCGGCAGGGCACTGCCGTCGGTCAGGGTGGCGCTGTAGCTCAGGGCGTCACCGTCCTGGTCACTGAAACTGTTGGCCGGCACCTGGTAACTGAAGCCGCTGTCCTGGCTGGCGTTCTGATTGAGCAGGCCGATGTCCAGTACCGGGCCATCATTGCCGCCGTTGACGGTGATGGTCACCGTATGGGCCGTGCCGTCCAGCGAGCTGACGGTCAGGGTGTCGGTCAGGGTATCCCCGTCGCCCAGCGCCTGAATGGCCGGCTGGCTGTTATCGGCGCTGTAGCTCCAGTTGCCATTGGCATCGAGGGTCAGGTCACCGTAGCTGCCATTGACCGTGCCGGCGGTGAACCGGGCTTCGCCGCTGTCCACATCGCTGATTGACAGGGCCCCGGAGACGGTCAGCGTGCCGCCGCTGTCTTCGCTGATGCTACCACTGTCCGTGCCGCTGATCACCGCCCCGTCGTTGCTGCCGGTGACGGTGAGGGTCAGGGTATGGTTGGTGCCGTCCACTGACTGGATGATCACGGTCTCACCGAGGGTATCCCCGTCGCCCAGGGACTGGATGGCTGGCTGGCTGTTGTCGGCACTGTAGGTCCAGTTGCCCGAGGCATCCAGGGCCACGGTGCCGTACAGGCCACTGTAGCTGCCGGCGGCGAACTGTGCCTCGCCACTGTCCGGGTCGCTGATGGTCAGGGTGCCCGAGGCGGTCAGGGTCGCGGCGCTGTCTTCACTCAGCGCACCCGTGTCCACGCCGGCCATCACGGCCGGATCATTAACGTTGCCGACGGCGAGGGTGAAGGTAGCATCGGTACTGGCCACCCCGTCACTGGCGGTCACCCTGACCGACAAGCTGCCCACATCGCTGTTGCCGGGGGTGCCCGAGAAGGTCCGGGTGCCGGCATCGAAAGCCAGCCAGGCCGGCAGGGCGCTGCCGTCCGCCAGGGTGGCGCTGTAGCTCAGGGCGTCACCGTCCTGGTCACTGAAACTGTTGGCCGGCACCTGGTAACTGAAGCCGCTGTCCTGGCTGGCGTTCTGATTGAGCAGGCCGATGTCCAGTACCGGGCCATCATTGCTGCCGTTGACGGTGATGGTCACCGTATGGGCCGTGCCGTCCAGCGAGCTGACGGTCAGGGTGTCGGTCAGGGTATCCCCGTTGCCCAGGGCCTGAATGGCCGGCTGGCTGTTATCGGCGCTGTAGCTCCAGTTGCCGTTGGCATCGACGGTCAGGTCACCGTAGCTGCCATTGACCGTGCCGGCGGTGAATTGGGCTTCGCCGCTGTCCACATCGCTGATCGACAGGGCCCCGGAGACAGTCAGCGTGCCGCCGCTGTCTTCGCTGATGCTGCCACTGTCCGTGCCGCTGATCACTGCCCCGTCGTTGCTGCCGGTGACGGTGAGGGTCAGGGTATGATTCGTGCCGTCCACTGACTGGATGATCACGGTCTCACCGAGGGTATCCCCGTCGCCCAGGGACTGGATGGCTGACTGGCTGTTGTCGGCACGGTAGGTCCAGTTGCCCGAGGCATCCAGGGCCACGGTGCCGTACAGGCCACTGTAGCTGCCGGCAGCAAACTGCGCCTCGCCACTGTCCGGGTCGTTGATGGTCAGGGTGCCGGAGGCGGTCAGGGTGGCACCGCTGTCTTCACTCAGCGCACCCGTGTCCACGCCGGCAATCACGGCCGGATCATTGACGTTGCCGACGGCGAGGGTGAAGGTGGCATCGGTACTGGCCACCCCGTCACTGGCGGTCACCCTGACCGACAAGCTGCCCACATCGCTGTTGCCGGGGGTGCCCGAGAAGGTCCGGGTGCCGGCATCGAAAGCCAGCCAGGCCGGCAGGGCACTGCCGTCGGTCAGGGTGGCGCTGTAGCTCAGGGCGTCACCGTCCTGGTCACTGAAACTGTTGGCCGGCACCTGGTAACTGAAGCCGCTGTCCTGGCTGGCGTTCTGATTGAGCAGGCCGATGTCCAGTACCGGGCCATCATTGCCGCCGTTGACGGTGATGGTCACCGTATGGGCCGTGCCGTCCAGCGAGCTGACGGTCAGGGTGTCGGTCAGGGTATCCCCGTCGCCAGCGCCTGAATGGCCGGCTGGCTGTTATCGGCGCTGTAGCTCCAGTTGCCATTGGCATCGAGGGTCAGGTCACCGTAGCTGCCATTGACCGTGCCGGCGGTGAACCGGGCTTCGCCGCTGTCCACATCGCTGATCGACAGGGCCCCGGAGACGGTCAGCGTGCCGCCGCTGTCTTCGCTGATGCTGCCACTGTCCGTGCCGCTGATCACCGCCCCGTCGTTGCTGCTGCCGGTGACGGTGAGGGTCAGGGTATGGTTGGTGCCGTCCACTGACTGGATGATCACGGTCTCACCGAGGGTATCCCCGTCGCCCAGGGACTGGATGGCTGCTGGCTGTTGTCGGCACTGTAGGTCCAGTTGCCCGAGGCATCCAGGGCCACGGTGGTGCCGTACAGGCCACTGTACTGCCGGCGGCAAACTGCGCCTCGCCACTGTCCGGGTCGCTGATGGTCAGGGTGCCGGAGGCGGTCAGGGTGGCGGCGCTGTCTTCACTCAGCGCACCGGTGTCCACGCCGGCAATCACGGCCGGGTCATTGACGTTGCCGACGGCAAGGGTGAAGGTGGCATCGCTACTGGCTACCCCGTCACTGGCGGTCACCCTGACCGACAGGCTGCCCACATCGCTGTTGCCGGGGGTGCCCGAGAAGGTCCGGGTGCCGGCATCGAAAGCCAGCCAGGCCGGCAGGGCGCTGCCGTCCGCCAGGGTGGCGCTGTAGCTCAGGGCGTCACCGTCCTGGTCACTGAAACTGTTGGCCGGCACCTGGTAACTGAAGCCGCTGTCCTGGCTGGCGTTCTGATTGAGCAGGCCGATGTCCAGTACCGGGCCATCATTGCTGCCGTTGACGGTGATGGTCACCGTATGGGCCGTGCCGTCCAGCGAGCTGACGGTCAGGGTGTCGGTCAGGGTATCCCCGTTGCCCAGGGCCTGAATGGCCGGCTGGCTGTTATCGGCGCTGTAGCTCCAGTTGCCATTGGCATCGAGGATCAGGTCACCGTAGCTGCCATTGACCGTGCCGGCGGTGAATTGGGCTTCGCCGCTGTCCACATCGCTGATCGACAGGGCCCCGGAGACGGTCAGCGTGCCGCCGCTGTCTTCGCTGATGCTGCCACTGTCCGTGCCGCTGATCACTGCCCCGTCGTTGCTGCCGGTGACGGTGAGGGTCAGGGTATGATTCGTGCCGTCCACTGACTGGATGATCACGGTCTCACCGAGGGTATCCCCGTCACCCAGGGACTGGATGGCTGACTGGCTGTTGTCGGCACTGTAGGTCCAGTTGCCCGAGGCATCCAGAGCCACGGTGCCGTACAGGCCACTGTAGCTGCCGGCGGCAAACTGCGCCTCGCCACTGTCCGGGTCGCTGATGGTCAGGGTGCCCGAGGCGGTCAGGGTGGCGGCGCTGTCTTCACTCAGCGCACCGGTGTCCACGCCGGCAATCACGGCCGGGTCATTGACGTTGCCGACGGCAAGGGTGAAGGTGGCATCGCTACTGGCTACCCCGTCACTGGCGGTCACCCTGACCGACAAGCTGCCCACATCGCTGTTGCCGGGGGTGCCCGAGAAGGTCCGGGTGCCGGCATCGAAAGCCAGCCAGGCCGGCAGGGCGCTGCCGTCGGCCAGGGTGGCGCTGTAGCTCAGGGCGTCGCCGTCCTGGTCACTGAAACTGTTGGCCGGCACCTGGTAACTGAAGCCGCTGTCCTGGCTGGCGTTCTGATTGAGCAGGCCGATGTCCAGTACCGGGCCATCATTGCCGCCGTTGACGGTGATGGTCACCTTATGGGTTGTGCCGTCCAGCGAGCTTACGGTCAGGGTGTCGGTCAGGGTATCGCCGTTGCCCAGCGCCTGAATGGCCGGCTGGCTGTTATCGGCGCTGTAGCTCCAGTTGCCGTTGGCATCGAGGGTCAGGTCACCGTAGCTGCCATTGACCGTGCCGGCGGTGAACCGGGCTTCGCCGGCATCCACATCGCTAACCGACAGGGCCCCGGAGACGGTCAGCGTGCTGCCGCTGTCTTCGCTGATGCTGCCGCTGTCCGTGCCGCTGATCACCGCCCCGTCGTTGCTGCCGGTGACGGTGAGGGTCAGGGTATGGTTAGTGCCGTCCACTGACTGGATGATCACGGTCTCACCGAGGGTATCCCCGTCGCCCAGGGACTGGATGGCTGACTGGCTGTTGTCGGCACTGTAGGTCCAGTTGCCCGAGGCATCCAGGGCCACGGTGCCGTACAGGCCACTGTAGCTGCCGGCGGCAAACTGTGCCTGGCCACTGTCCGGGTCGTTGATGGTCAGGGTACCGGAGGCGGTCAGGGTGGCGGCGCTGTCTTCAGTCAGCGCGCCCGTGTCCACGCCGGCCATCACGGCCGGGTCATTGACGTTGCCGACGGCGAGGGTGAAGGTGGCATCGGTACTGGCCACCCCGTCACTGGCGGTCACCCTGACCGACAAGCTGCCCACATCGCTGTTGCCGGGGGTGCCCGAGAAGGTCCGGGTGCCGGCATCGAAAGCCAGCCAGGCCGGCAGGGCGCTGCCGTCGGTCAGGGTGGCGCTGTAGCTCAGGGCGTCGCCGTCCTGGTCACTGAAACTGTTGGCCGGCACCTGGTAACTGAAGCCGCTGTCCTGGCTGGCGTTCTGATTGAGCAGGCCGATGTCCAGTACCGGGCCATCATTGCCGCCGTTGACGGTGATGGTCACCGTATGGGTTGTGCCGTCCAGCGAGCTTACGGTCAGGGTGTCGGTCAGGGTATCGCCGTTGCCCAGCGCCTGAATGGCCGGCTGGCTGTTATCGGCGCTGTAGCTCCAGTTGCCGTTGGCATCGAGGGTCAGGTCACCGTAGCTGCCATTGACCGTGCCGGCGGTGAACCGGGCTTCGCCGGCATCCACATCGCTAACCGACAGGGCCCCGGAGACGGTCAGCGTGCTGCCGCTGTCTTCGCTGATGCTGCCGCTGTCCGTGCCGCTGATCACCGCCCCGTCGTTGCTGCCGGTGACGGTGAGGGTCAGGGTATGGTTAGTGCCGTCCACTGACTGGATGATCACGGTCTCACCGAGGGTATCCCCGTCGCCCAGGGACTGGATGGCTGACTGGCTGTTGTCGGCACTGTAGGTCCAGTTGCCCGAGGCATCCAGGGCCACGGTGCCGTACAGGCCACTGTAGCTGCCGGCAGCAAACTGCGCCTCGCCACTGTCCGGGTCGTTGATGGTCAGGGTGCCGGAGGCGGTCAGGGTGGCACCGCTGTCTTCACTCAGCGCACCCGTGTCCACGCCGGCAATCACGGCCGGATCATTGACGTTGCCGACGGCGAGGGTGAAGGTGGCATCGGTACTGGCCACCCCGTCACTGGCGGTCACCCTGACCGACAAGCTGCCCACATCGCTGTTGCCGGGGGTGCCCGAGAAGGTCCGGGTGCCGGCATCGAAAGCCAGCCAGGCCGGCAGGGCACTGCCGTCGGTCAGGGTGGCGCTGTAGCTCAGGGCGTCACCGTCCTGGTCACTGAAACTGTTGGCCGGCACCTGGTAACTGAAGCCGCTGTCCTGGCTGGCGTTCTGATTGAGCAGGCCGATGTCCAGTACCGGGCCATCATTGCCGCCGTTGACGGTGATGGTCACCGTATGGGCCGTGCCGTCCAGCGAGCTGACGGTCAGGGTGTCGGTCAGGGTATCCCCGTCGCCCAGCGCCTGAATGGCCGGCTGGCTGTTATCGGCGCTGTAGCTCCAGTTGCCATTGGCATCGAGGGTCAGGTCACCGTAGCTGCCATTGACCGTGCCGGCGGTGAACCGGGCTTCGCCGCTGTCCACATCGCTGATTGACAGGGCCCCGGAGACGGTCAGCGTGCCGCCGCTGTCTTCGCTGATGCTGCCACTGTCCGTGCCGCTGATCACCGCCCCGTCGTTGCTGCCGGTGACGGTGAGGGTCAGGGTATGGTTGGTGCCGTCCACTGACTGGATGATCACGGTATCGCCGAGGGTATCCCCGTCGCCCAGGGACTGGATGGCTGGCTGGCTGTTATTGGCACTGTAGGTCCAGTTGCCCGAGGCATCCAGGGCCACAGTGCCGTACAGGCCACTGTAGCTGCCGGCGGCAAATTGCGCCTCGCCACTGTCCGGGTCGTTGATGGTCAGGGTGCCGGAGGCGGTCAGGGTGGCGGCGCTGTCTTCACTCAGCGCACCCGTGTCCACGCCGGCAATCACGGCCGGATCATTGACGTTGCCGACGGCTAGGGTGAAGGTAGCATCGCTACTGGCTACCCCGTCACTGGCGGTCACCCTGACCGACAGGCTGCCCACATCGCTGTTGCCGGGGGTGCCCGAGAAGGTCCGGGTGCCGGCATCGAAAGCCAGCCAGGCCGGCAGGGCGCTGCCGTCCGCCAGGGTGGCGCTGTAGCTCAGGGCGTCACCGTCCTGGTCACTGAAACTGTTGGCCGGCACCTGGTAACTGAAGCCGCTGTCCTGGCTGGCATTCTGATTGAGCAGGCCGATGTCCAGTACCGGGCCATCATTGCTGCCGTTGACGGTGATGGTCACCGTATGGGCCGTGCCGTCCAGCGAGCTGACGGTCAGGGTGTCGGTCAGGGTATCCCCGTTGCCCAGGGCCTGAATGGCCGGCTGGCTGTTATCGGCGCTGTAGCTCCAGTTGCCATTGGCATCGAGGATCAGGTCACCGTAGCTGCCATTGACCGTGCCGGCGGTGAATTGGGCTTCGCCGCTGTCCACATCGCTGATCGACAGGGCCCCGGAGACGGTCAGCGTGCCGCCGCTGTCTTCGCTGATGCTGCCACTGTCCGTGCCGCTGATCACTGCCCCGTCGTTGCTGCCGGTGACGGTGAGGGTCAGGGTATGATTCGTGCCGTCCACTGACTGGATGATCACGGTCTCACCGAGGGTATCCCCGTCACCCAGGGACTGGATGGCTGACTGGCTGTTGTCGGCACTGTAGGTCCAGTTGCCCGAGGCATCCAGGGCCACGGTGCCGTACAGGCCACTGTAGCTGCCGGCGGCGAACTGTGCCTCGCCACTGTCCGGGTCGCTGATGGTCAGGGTGCCCGAGGCGGTCAGGGTCGCGGCGCTGTCTTCACTCAGCGCACCCGTGTCCACGCCGGCCATCACGGCCGGATCATTAACGTTGCCGACGGCGAGGGTGAAGGTAGCATCGGTACTGGCCACCCCGTCACTGGCGGTCACCCTGACCGACAAGCTGCCCACATCGCTGTTGCCGGGGGTGCCCGAGAAGGTCCGGGTGCCGGCATCGAAAGCCAGCCAGGCCGGCAGGGCGCTGCCGTCGGCCAGGGTGGCGCTGTAGCTCAGGGTGTCACCGTCCTGGTCACTGAAACTGTTGCCCGGCACCTGGTAACTGAAGCCGCTGTCCTGGCTGGCGTTCTGATTGAGCAGGCCGATGTCCAGTACCGGGCCATCATTGCCGCCGTTGACGGTGATGGTCACCGTATGGGTTGTGCCGTCCAGCGAGCTTACGGTCAGGGTGTCGGTCAGGGTATCGCCGTTGCCCAGCGCCTGAATGGCCGGCTGGCTGTTATCGGCGCTGTAGCTCCAGTTGCCGTTGGTATCGACGGTCAGGTCTCCGTAGCTGCCATTGACCGTGCCGGCGGTGAACCGGGCTTCGCCGGCATCCACATCGCTAACCGACAGGGCCCCGGAGACGGTCAGCGTGCTGCCGCTGTCTTCGCTGATGCTGCCGCTGTCCGTGCCGCTGATCACCGCCCCGTCGTTGCTGCCGGTGACGGTGAGGGTCAGGGTATGGTTGGTGCCGTCCACTGACTGGATGATCACGGTATCGCCGAGGGTATCCCCGTCGCCCAGGGACTGGATGGCTGACTGGCTGTTGTCGGCACTGTAGGTCCAGTTGCCCGAGGCATCCAGGGCCACGGTGCCGTACAGGCCACTGTAGCTGCCGGCGGCGAACTGCGCCTCGCCACTGTCCGGGTCGCTGATGGTCAGGGTGCCGGAGGCGGTCAGGGTGGCACCGCTGTCTTCACTCAGCGCACCCGTGTCCACGCCGGCGATCACGGCCGGGTCATTGACGTTGCCGACAGCGAGGGTGAAGGTGGCATCGGTACTGGCCACCCCGTCACTGGCGGTCACCCTGACCGACAAGCTGCCCACATCGCTGTTGCCGGGGGTGCCCGAGAAGGTCCGGGTGCCGGCATCGAAAGCCAGCCAGGCCGGCAGGGCGCTGCCGTCGGCCAGGGTGGCGCTGTAGCTCAGGGCGTCGCCGTCCTGGTCACTGAAACTGTTGGCCGGCACCTGGTAACTGAAGCCGCTGTCCTGGCTGGCGTTCTGATTGAGCAGGCCGATGTCCAGTACCGGGCCATCATTGCCGCCGTTGACGGTGATGGTCACCGTATGGGTTGTGCCGTCCAGCGAGCTTACGGTCAGGGTGTCGGTCAGGGTATCGCCGTTGCCCAGCGCCTGAATGGCCGGCTGGCTGTTATCGGCGCTGTAGCTCCAGTTGCCGTTGGCATCGACGGTCAGGTCACCGTAGCTGCCATTGACCGTGCCGGCGGTGAACCGGGCTTCGCCGGCATCCACATCGCTAACCGACAGGGCCCCGGAGACGGTCAGCGTGCTGCCGCTGTCTTCGCTGATGCTGCCGCTGTCCGTGCCGCTGATCACCGCCCCGTCGTTGCTGCCGGTGACGGTGAGGGTCAGGGTATGGTTGGTGCCGTCCACTGACTGGATGATCACGGTATCGCCGAGGGTATCCCCGTCGCCCAGGGACTGGATGGCTGACTGGCTGTTGTCGGCACTGTAGGTCCAGTTGCCCGAGGCATCCAGGGCCACGGTGCCGTACAGGCCACTGTAGCTGCCGGCGACGAACTGCGCCTCGCCACTGTCCGGGTCGCTGATGGTCAGGGTGCCCGAGGCGGTCAGGGTCGCGGCGCTGTCCTCAGTGACCGTCCCGCTGTTGGTGCCGCTAATTACGGAAGGAACACCTGCAACCGGAATCACTACTGGTGCTTGATCAACTTCTGATTCTGCTGCTGCCTGGTATGCCTGATAATTGTTGTGTTCATCAGCAGTTTCTGAGAGGGTTTCAAAGTCATCTTCTGTATCAGCAATATCAACACTATCATCGCGTTCAATAATCAGTGCATCATCCGTAATTATTGAACTGTCTGATTCACTGTCCTCACCTGCTTCAGGGCTATTCATTTCGTTCACCGATGCTTCATCACTTGCAGCATCGACACGATCGCTCTCTACCGGCGTCTCGCTGTCACTGGCTTCATCACTGCCAGCCTCATCCTGTTCTTCATCACTTTCTTCATCACTTTCTTTATCGTCTGCTGACACGGAAGCAATGAAGGCATTGTCGAATAGTTGGGTTGACTGCGGATTCAGCTCCACAACACTGCCACTACTTAGCTGGATCTGAACAGTTACACCATCCTGGGTGGTAACCTGATCACCTTCGTAAACAGGATCACCTTCCTTGAGTACACGGACGGTGCCGTCTGCAGAAACGGCCATTACCCGCCCACTGGCACTCGACACACTACCAACAACAATCCCTGTATTTGCATCCATAATCTTTTACCCCGTTAGCATTGTGTCAGTGCAATTTGCCTGGTTCGAAATATTGGCTTCAGCGGGTAAGCCATCAGTGTTTTATTTATGAGATTAATCTCTTCAATGATCATGGCGATCAAAAGGCTGGAAATAACAAAAACATGAATTAACAGTGATTGCAGTAAAACATCACAGTTAATTCTCCATGAACCAAGAATGGTTCCGCAGTGCCAATACCAGGTTTTAACATGTAATTTCATAGGTGACGGACGATCATGGATTGTACCAGCCAGCCCTGTTTGTTCAGACGTCCTGATAAATGCTTTCGCTGAAAACTGGCCATTTTCATGAGGCCGTCCAGCATTTAACAACTCCGTGGAATTCGGATTCCCATAATGGCGGGTTAATAAGGCAAGGGATTTGAGAAGATCATCACTGCAGACCGGTTGCTCATCGGGCATGCCCCGGCATTCATGCTTAGTAATGGAGTGATCCATAGCTACCTGCTGATTGCTTCATCCATGTTTTCTTACAAGTGTGTGATTCAGTAACAAAAAGCGTGATTGTCTGAAAGGTATTAATAACTATAGATTAGCGTAAAAAGAGAATCATTATTCAACAATCAAAAATAACCAATAGACAGTTCAAATAATCAAATAGAAGACCAAACGAAGGAATATTGACAATACATTTGAAAAGTAGAAAGAGAGGCATCCGGCCAGATACCTCCCGAATAAACAAGTTAATTCAAAGCATTAATTTAGTTTTTCTATTTCAATCATCAATCGGCTTATCAAATACTTCTTCCTGCATCCGCTTCAGGCCAATATGCCTGACATCCGTGCCTTTTACGAGGTAAATAACGTATTCCGCAATATTTCTGGCATGATCTCCAATACGCTCCAGAGAGCGTAAAACCCACATAATATTCAAAACACGGGTAATGGAGCGGGGATCTTCCATCATATAGGTAACCAATTCACGGGTAGCGCTCTTATACTCCCGGTCAACCGCTTTATCCTCTTTGGCCACAGCAAGGGCCTGCTCTGCATCAAACCGGGCAAACGCATTCAGTGCATCCTGAGTCATCTGACGGACATGACTGCCAATATGACGGGTTTCAATATAACCTTTGGGCGCTTCCCCCTGTTCCGATAATTTTATGGCGAATCGTGCAATTTTGGCCGCTTCATCACCAATGCGCTCGAGATCCGTCGCCACTTTGGTACATGCCAGAACCAGCCGTAAATCGCTGGCTGCTGGCTGACGTCGCGCCAGAATTCTGGAACACTCCTGATCAATGGAGGTTTCCATAAAATTGATGTCCGTGTCTTTTTCACAGACAACAATGGCCAGGTCACTGTCGGCATTGATCAGTGATTCAATGGCATCACTGACCTGCTTTTCTACCATGCCGCCCATGGACAACAGGTTATTTCTCAGCTCCTCCAGTTCATGATTGAACTGCTGGGAGATATGGTGGGTCAACAAATCGCTCTGGTTAGGCATGGGTAATCCTTCGAGGCTGCTTGAGATCGATCATGGGGTTCAGGAAGCGCACCAGCAGTCCTCAGCCGTAACGGCCAGTAATATAATCTTCAGTCTGTTTCTTACGGGGGTTGGTAAACAGTCTGTCCATATCGCCATACTCAATCATCCGCCCCATATACATAAATGCGGTGTAGTCCGAAACCCGTGCCGCCTGCTGCATATTGTGAGTGACAATCACAATGGTAAATCTGGACTTCAGCTCATTGATCAACTCTTCAATCTTCAGTGTGGAGATGGGGTCAAGTGCCGATGCAGGCTCATCCAGAAGCAATACTTCAGGCTCCACCGCAATGGTCCTGGCAATCACCAGGCGTTGCTGCTGCCCGCCGGATAGGCCCAGTGCGCTTTCATGCAGCCGATCCTTCACTTCATTCCACAGAGCAGCCCCTCTCAGCGCCCATTCCACAACCTCATCGAGAATCCGCTTTTTATTGATGCCCTGAATCCTCAAGCCATAAGCAACGTTCTCATAAATGCTCTTTGGGAATGGGTTTGGTTTCTGAAACACCATCCCAACGCGACGACGAAGATCAGCCACATTGACTGATTTCCCGTAGATATTTTGTGGGCCATCAGCGGCGTTAGCGAGCAGAATCTGCCCAGCCACACGGCAGCCATCCACCAGATCATTCATCCGGTTCATGCTGCGTAACAATGTGGACTTACCACAACCTGAAGGTCCGATAAACGCAGTTACACGCTTTTGCGGTATCTTCATGGAGATATCAAACAGCGCTTGCTTCTCTCCATAGAACAGGTTCAGGCCCGACACTTCCATACTGGTCGGCTCATGCTCAAGGTTCAGTAAGGATCGACCACGTCCGAGCGACCCAGGGTTAAAAGTCCGGGAAAAACCGGAGGACGGTTCAACACTGCTGGCCTGAACAGAAGCATTGGCACTGCTATTCACTGAAACATTGGCTCCCTTTTCGAGACTGTTTTCAGGATGGGTTATTGAGGTTTTCACAGTATGTGCCTCTTCCGGCTTGCTATCAATGACATCAGGCTCTTCAGCAGACATCGTGTTCAGTCCTCAAGGCTCTTGTATTTTTCCCGTAAATGGTTGCGAATCGCAACGGCGGACAGATTCAGTACCGCAATGACAACCACCAGCAGCAACGCTGTAGCGTATACCAGGGGCCTGGCAGCCTCCACGTTCGGGCTTTGGAAACCCACATCATAAATATGAAAGCCCAGATGCATGAACTTCTGATCAAGGTGCAGATAGGGATAGTTGCCATCCAACGGTAAGCTGGGAGCCAGCTTAACAACACCCACCAGCATCAGTGGTGCTACTTCACCAGCAGCACGGGCAACGGCCAGTATCAAGCCGGTCATCATGGCTGGGCTTGCCATGGGCAGCACGACCCGCCACAGCGTTTCCGCCTTGGTGGCACCGAGCGCCAGACTCCCCTCCCGAACAGAGCGGGGGATACGGGACAGTCCCTCTTCCGTGGCGACAATCACCACCGGCAGGGTCAGCAGAGCCAGGGTGATGGATGCCCACAGCAGTCCCGGCGTACCAAATGTAGGTGATGGCAGGGCCTCTGCAAAAAACAGGTTATCGATTTTTGCCCCGGCAAAGTAGATGAAAAAGCCAAGACCAAAAACCCCATAGACAATTGAGGGAACCCCCGCGAGGTTGTTCACAGCCACCCGAATTGCCCGGGTCATCCAGCCCTGACTGGCATACTCTCGAAGATAGACGGCAGCGATGACACCAAAAGGGGTCACCATAATGGACATCAGAATCACCATCATCACCGTGCCAAAGATGGCGGGGAATACACCGCCCTCTGTATTAGCTTCCCTGGGATCATCAAGGATAAACTCAGCCACCTTGTCAAAATAGAAGCTAATTTTGTCAGTCAACGACATGGTATTGGGCTGATAGGCTCGAACCACCTTGCTGATGGGCTGCTCCAACGGTTGTCCATCAACGGTTCTGGCCACAAAACTGTCACGATTGAATGCCCGGTAAAGATCATCCAGCTGGGTTTCCAGCTGCTGATATTCCTGATTCAGCCGTCTACGTTCAGCCTGAATCCCGGCCTGACGAACAGGATCAATATCACCGCTCAGCTTCAGGCGACGCTCTGCCAGTCGCAGCTACTCTATTGATGCATTAATTGAGCCGATATCGTGCTTTTCAATCTGGTAAATTGCCTCATAAATCACCAGGGCCCGGTCTAAACGCTCATTGAAAACAGCCCAGGCTGATTCACCACTGGCAACGGTGGCTCCACCTTCCTGAACTGATTCAAGGAAGCCGTAGAAATTACCCCATTCACGGCGCTCAAGTACCATGATGTCTTCAGGGTATTGCCGCTTGCTTAACCACTCATCCACGATCCAGACAAAGTCAGCACCACTCAGGTCCCGATTGCCCTGCTTCAATAGATCACGGGTATACAGCTCTTGCCCATCAACCACGGTAAGGCCTGATGACACCAGGCGGGTCGCAGGAACTTGTTCGCTGTCGGTAATTTCTCCCGCAACCTTTCTGATGGTCTGCCCCGGTGGCTGGTAATTGGCCACCATGATCTGGCTTGGCCAGAAATGTCCCAGCCCCCGGACAGCAATCAATCCCAATAGCCCGATCACCAGAACAAGACTGATGGCGACAGCCCCGGCATTCAACCAGACCCAGGGGGAGCCACTTTTAACCCATTCTCCAACAGAGTACTTTCTGGAACGTTGAAGGGTATTATTCATGGTCATTTCCTATTCTCTTTCCCTTCTGCGGCCTAAAGCGAGCTGTACTTCTTACGGAGTCGATGACGCACCACCTCCGCAGCGGTATTAACCACAAAAGTGAACAGGAATAGCACCAGTGCGGCCAGAAAGAGAATCCGGTAATGACTACTACCCACCTCAGACTCAGGCATCTCAACGGCAATATTGGCAGCTAGCGTCCGCATTCCCTCAAAAATATTGGCATCCATAATGGGGGTATTCCCTGTCGCCATCAGCACGATCATGGTTTCACCGACAGCTCGTCCCATACCAATCATCACCGCCGAGAAAATACCCGGACTGGCCGTTAACAGAACCACACGAGTCAGGGTTTGCCATGGAGTCGCCCCCAGGGCAAGAGAACCGTAAGTCAGATGTCGGGGCACACTGAATATCGCATCTTCAGCGATAGAGAATATGGTGGGAATAACAGCAAAACCCATGGCCAGTCCGACCACCAGGGCATTACGCTGGTCGTAGGGAATACCCAGCTCTGTATTAAGCCAGGTGCGCATATCTCCATCAAAGAGCCAGAGCTCAAGACTGGAACTGAGTGACATGGCCAGAGCACTACTGACCAGTACTACGGGAACCAGCAATCCCGCCTGCATACCATCAGGAATTCGGTGTCGAATACTTGAAGGTAAACTGTCCCAGGCAAAAGCAAACATCAGGATGCCTGCTGGCACAAAGAGCAACAGGGCGAAAATACCCACCAACTGATTCTCAACCAAAGGAGCCAGCCAGAGCCCGGCAAGGAAACCAAGAATGACCGTGGGCAGAGCCTCCATCAGCTCGATAACCGGCTTTACTTTTCTGCGCATGCCCGGAGCCATAAAATAGGCTGTGTAGATTGCCGCACAAATCGCCAGAGGTGCTGCCAGCAACATGGCGTAAAACGCCGCTTTGAGTGTCCCGAATGACAATGGCATCAGGCTGAGTTTCGGCTCAAAATCATTATTTGATGCAGAAGACTGCCATATATAATCAGGCTGACTATAGGATTCGTACCAGACTTTACCCCATAGGGCAGACCAGGAGATTTCCGGATGCTCATTCTTGATGTTCAGGAATCGAGTCTCGCCCTGACTTTCCAGAATCAGATAAGGCTCTTTTCGGGTTACAGACTGCTCTGCAATGAAAATTGGCCAAAGGCCTTGATATACAATGCCTTCAGGAAACTGCTGGCTAAATATTGCCAAGCCCTGCCACAGGAGGATTCCAGCCTGATTTATGAAATCAGCAGTCTGCAATACGAAAAGAGCCTCAGATAATTTCCTCTTGGCGCTATGGCCATCTGATCGATTCGACCCGCAGCCATTGGCTCCACCAGCAGAGAACGATTGGCTGTCGTATAAAACAGACCGACCTGACCCGTTACGTCCGCAGCCAGAAAACCCTTGCGCCGGTGCTCCGGAACAATCTTGTCGACCGGATCACTGCCCAGACTGAAGGAGCGAATATTCTTCAGGCTCAGGCTGCCAGCATCGTCACGAACCATAAACCACTGAGTGATATTGCCCTCTGAGTCGCCCACCAGCAGTGACACTCCGCCCAACAGGAACGTCAACTCGGTAACGTCTACCCCCTGAGCGGTTAGATTGAGTGACTCATGGATGTAGGGACGATCAATATTGCTGATATTGATCACCGTCAGTTGATTGCTGCCACTGAGAACGTAAAGCCAGGTTTGCTCGGGATCGATCAGCAACTGACGGATCTGCAGATCACCTCCCACAGAAAGTGAGCTGATAGCCGGGAGTGTGACTGACTGTTGCTCAATAGTGACCGACTCGGTTAAAAAATCTTCTTCCTTGTAAATAACATCCATCACCAATTGGTTATCGATGCCGGCGGCTATCAAGAGCTTTTCCTCACCGTCACTGATCGCCAGCTGTGCAACAGGTGCCGAACTATTGCTGATGGCAACGGCCTGCCGATCATAGGGATAGCTGACTTCCGGTGTGATCTTCCGACGGTCATCGGGCCAGGTAATCTTATAGCCCTGCTTGAACAGGATGATCCCGCCTGTTGTAAGGCCAGCAGCCATCAGATTGGAGCCGGACACATCCTTTACCACCCGGGTCACTTCACTGCCTTCAGGGACTGGCAGTGGCTCATTCAGTAGCCATTCACCGGTTTCTGCCGAGAAAAAAAGCAGAGGCTCTATTTTGATTACGAACTGCTCTACAGTGAAAACTGACTGTAGGTCACGAAAAACAAGGATTGGGCAACATTACCGGACAATATGCTGACAACCTTTGTAGATAAAGGGCTTCAGCAATGTTCAACCCAGTAGCAGTCTGAAATCCTACAAGAGCCAAAGCAGATTACCAAAAGCCTCTGCTTTCATTGCGACTTCTGCCTGTTCCTCAATGGACAGAAACATGGGTACTTTCTTATTTGCGACAGATAGCTGAGTCGATGGGTATGAAGAAACCAGCTTAATCTTCGCACTGTTGAATAGCGGCAGGACTTCATAGAGCAGGTAAAAGAATATCAGAAGAATCGCCAGAATAACCCCAAGGCCACCGGAGGCAACGCCCCAGTGAGCAAGACGATCTTTTAAGAAGCGCTGGGAACGATATCTTTTTAGTACCAGTGTATTGAAATCAATACCCGGGCTGTTATCTATCGATTTTTGATACATAGCGCAAGCCGGATTAAATCATGCTGGTAACATATAGGATCAGTATGACAGTAATGTGACAGAGGGAAAAAGTCATTGCCTGAGCAGGCAGATCATTGTAATTTAGCGACTGTCGAGGACTGCTGTAAGCACAAACCTTCTGAACTTACAGCCCCGTTGTAAGAGCATAATGACCAGAGAAAATAACGATGTTGCCCATAAAGCTGCTAAAAATACCAGGTGCTGACACGCCATCAGGACAATGCAATTCTGACTTCTCTCTTATATCTTCCCTGCATTCCCGCCGACACCATCATCACCATTGATCTTATGGTTCGATCATACCCGAATACATTTACTTTTATCGCCTGAGCTTCTAGCATCAAGGTTTTGGCAGTTTTCTATGACATGTCACAATTTTAGAGCCTGAGTCATGTTCATAGTGCCGAGCGTGTGACATTTCCCGCTGAAGGCTGCAATTTCCAACTGGCAAAAAAGATCTCAAGGCAAAACTAATCGCTGGATGCGACTGCTCTTAACGAATGCCACACTGCTTTGCTATCGATTGCACTGTGGGTTGAAGTATCGCAAACCGTTTATAACTCAAAAGAACATAAAACTGGATTACTATGAACGCTGTCATTTTGGCTGTTGCCATCATGCTGACCTTGAGTGTCTTGCGTGTAAACGTTGTACTCGCGCTTTTCCTGGGCGCTATTGCCGGCGGCCTTGCCGGTGGCCTGGAGTTTGATGCCACGCTTGCTGCCTTTACCGAAGGTTTGGGGGGCGGTGCCAGCATCGCCATCAGCTACGGTATGCTGGGTGCCTTTGCCATGGCCATATCGGCATCCGGAATCCCCCAATGGCTGGCTGACCGTATCATTCAGCGGGTAGGCAAAACTCAAAAAACGGCAGGCATCCGTATTTCTATCCTGGGAAGCATTCTGCTGATGGCATTTGCCTCTCAGAATGTAGTGCCCGTGCACATAGCCTTTATCCCTATTCTGATACCACCACTACTGGGTGTTTTCAGCTCTTTACAGCTGGACCGCCGGGCAGTAGCAAGCACATTGTCGTTTGGGCTGATTGCGACCTATCTGCTGGTCCCCATTGGTTTCGGGAATATCTATCTGACCCAGATCCTGGCGGGCAATCTCAACGATAATGGCTTGAATATTGACCCTGACCTGATGCCATTGGCCATGGCTTTGCCGGTGTTTGGCATGTTTATTGGCCTGCTTGTCGCCGTATTCTGGACTTACCGGAAACCTCGTCACTACCACATTGATGAGGATGCCCTGAAAACGGCTGAAGAAGAGCAGCAAACCATGGAGCCAAAGGCAGTCTTGATGACCCTGGCGTCCATCGCCGCAGCACTCGGTGTTCAACTGTTTACTGACTCCATGGCCATGGGTGCAGCCACAGGCTTTGTGATGATGATCCTTGGCGGTGTGGTGTACTGGCGGGAAGCGGATGATGTCTTTGCCCGGGGCGTAAGAATGATGGCACTGTGTGGATTTATCATGATCTCTGCTTCTGGCTTTGCCGAAGTACTCAGAGCAACCGGTGATATCCCGGCACTGGTCGCCATGGTTGAGGAGCTGGTGTTTGGCAGCAAAGCGCTGGCTGCGTTGCTAATGCTGGTTGTTGGATTGCTGATCACTATGGGCATTGGTTCTTCATTCTCAACCATCCCCATCATTGCCACACTCTATGTTCCGCTGGCACTGGCTCTTGGCTTCTCACCTCTGGCAACCGCAGCAATTGTTGGTGCATCCGGTGCTCTTGGTGACGCAGGCTCGCCAGCTTCAGACTCTACCATTGGCCCAACAGCCGGGCTGGATGTCGATGGCCAGCACGATCACATTCGTGACACCGTCATTCCCACATTCATGCACTACAACATTCCCATGATCCTTTTTGGCTGGATCGCAGCGATGATTCTGTAATCTGGCAGCAAACCGCAGGCAGGGCAGATGCGTTTGTCTGCGGTTTACCGCCAGCAATGCCGTTATTTGCTGGCAACGGTCGTATTATCAAGACCCAGCTGAGCAAGGTATTTATCCACCACCTCGCCGGGAAGTGGGATATAGCCATCTTTCACCACCACTTCCTGCCCCTGTCTGGAAAGCACCAGCTTAACGAACTCTCGCTCAAGTGGAGGCAATGGCCTGTTGGGCTGCTTATTCACATAGACGTAAAGGAAACGTGACAGAGGGTAACTGCCATTAACGGCATTCAACGGCGTCGCTTCTTCAAAGGCCTGGCCTTCGTCCATGGCAAGTGCAACGGTTCTTACGCTGGAGGTTTGGTAACCAATACCGGAATAACCGATACCATTCAGTGATGCAGAGACAGACTGAACAACAGAGGCGGAGCCGGGTTGCTGATTCACACTGTTTTTGAAGTCCCCCTTACACAGGGCCTTCTTCTTGAAGTAGCCATAAGTGCCAGATACCGAGTTACGCCCATAGAGCTGCAGCGATCGATTCGCCCAGGCGCCACTCAGACCCAGATCCCCCCAGGTTTTTACATCACTGTCGGCACCACACTTGCGAGTTGATGAGAAAATGGCGTCCACTTCAGCCATGGTCAGACCTTTGATGGGGTTATCCTTGTTCACAAAGACAGCCAGCGCATCAATAGCCACAGGAATTGCCGTTGGCTTGTAACCATGCTTTTTCTCAAATGCCTCCAGCTCTTTATCCTTCATTTTCCGGCTCATGGGTCCAAAGTTTGAGGTACTTTCTGTCAGAGCGGGAGGTGCAGTGGAAGAGCCTGCAGCCTGAATCTGAACATTCACACTGGGATAAATACGCTTGAAATCTTCGGCCCAGAGCGTCATCAGGTTAGCCAGCGTATCTGAGCCGACGGATGACAGGTTACCGGATACCCCACTGGACTTATTATACGTTGGCAGCGTTGGATCCAGCGGGCTGGCCATTGCTGAGCCTATGGCCAGTACTGCAGCAGCAGACGCTGCCAGGGCCGATGCTGCCAGAGCCGATAAGAACGTTACGAGTTTTTTTATTTTCATCATTTGCTCTCCAGGTTTCGCACGCCCTGTCCTATTAAAAGTACCCTCCGGGGCTAGCAAAGATTGATCCGAGGCATGAGCCTCCTTACTTAACTTCTGGAAATCAAATATAGCGTTCTAATATGACAATTCTATGAAGGCAGAATAATTATCTGGATAAAATGCATGCAGAGATAGCTAAAGAGGAACCGGCATTCACAGACAGAGGCTACCTGCTACCTGTACCAGTCGAATCCGGAAAGGAAACTTTTTGTTTGTTTAACGGTCCAAGTTCATAAACGTATAAATCACGGATGGCCAGCGTCACCGAATTCCCAATTAAAATAATACAATAATTCAGGATAAGGGCGATCCCGGCGCATTAAAGGAACATGACTATGGATACTTCTCTTTTGCGGGCTTCCGCTGCAATATCACCCCCTCTGGATAGCAAAGCAACAATTAACTCTCAACCATTCAGTCCCGGCCCCCCAGCTGATTCTGACTACGGGACTTTAGCCGATAACTCCCGATTTGAATATCATTCAGTTGGTGAAAAGTCGATCGATCGGTGGTCGATAACCAAACCGGCCCAGGGCATTTATTCTGCTGTACGTGCATCCGGCAGTAGTCAGGGACGAGAAGACTGTTGCATACCAGAGAGCCAAAACCCTGAATCACCCTCAGTCAATAACGCTGCGATTACATTACTGAAAAAGTTAAAAGTAAAATCCGGATGGCTATCCAACGAGACTATTAAAGCAGCAATTATTGATCTTCAAAGGACAAATACATCACCAGTTACTTCAGATTCATTTGGTAAGATCATCCATCATTTAATCTTTTCGCATCTTATATATGCCGACAATCAACGCGTGCTCGAAAAGCTGCTCGATTTTGGTTACCAAATACCCACAGAAAGTGCTTGTTGCGAATTGATGAGCTTCGCGCTGTTCAAAAAAGTCTGTGAGCATGCACAGAACCCCGGAGCATTTGTAAGGGCGAATACCCTTAATATACTGACATACGGAACAGAGGAAAGCCTGCAGTTTTTGCTAGGGTACCTGACAGAACAAGAGGTTATTCAGGTAGTCAGGAAAAGTAACAGGTATTATGTCTCAACCTGTTTTGCCGGGTTCAAGCGTCTTATGGGGGCGCTTCCCGATACCTGTCCCGGCGTTGTAAAACTGTTCTGGAACGCCCTTCTCCCAATAACCTGTAAGGCGATTGACCGGGTGATCATGAAGCCGCAACAGGCCAATTGGCCCTCGCTGGCAGAAATGGGAGCGCTTAATACAACCATGCTGATTCAGACTTTGGTATGGTTAGACTTTCACCATCCTGAAACTATTTTACCATTGCTCAACGACTTGTCCGATCAACAACTAAATGTGCTGAGGTTGTTGACCCTCTCCCTGGGGTTAGAGCATTTTTCTTCCTGTCTTGCCAAAAGTAAACTTTCACCGCTCTCAGTAAATCAAAAGGATCTGTTTCACCAATTGCTTAAGTGCTTGAAAACAAAACCTGATTATTATTTGCTGCGGCCAGAAACCTGCACAGTGCTGTCTCCTCTTTTTGCGGCATCCGGATTAACCGTTGACGACATGAAAACACTGGCATCTGAGCGAGATGACCGTCAGCGCTTGCCGTTACAGACATTGTTGGAAGAGCATCTTGACTGTGCTGATGCCGATCCGTTTTTTGATCTGGATGAATCCCGATTCCAAACCTGGTTTGAGTTTCTGGTGCAACATACCCCAAAAGAAGCGCTTCCCGAGTGCCTCGGCTGCCTGCTGCGCAGCAAGGAACCCAAAAACATCAATTATTACTGGGCACTGCTCCTATTCCAACGGGCAGGCTGTGACCTCCTGAAAGTTCCGCTGAACATCACTTCAAATCCCCATTCGGAGCAGTGGATAAGTGATTTACCGGTCAGGGATTATACCAATGATCCAACCACCATTCATGAACTGTTGACATACCTTCAACAGCACCCTGACACCCTCTGTGACCCTGACAAAACCGACCGGATGATCACTCGCCTGAAGCTTTCACCCGCTTTTCAGGCAGTGACTCTGCTGGCCATGTCAGCAGCTGAACGCCGGGCATTGATTGCTCGCTGGCACCAGGACCCGGCCCGCATGAAGTCGCTGTTTTTAGACCGATACTTCTCATTGGAACAACATTACACAGGCCCCTGGCTGCCATTTATGGTTATCCTGCAGCATGATCTTCCAACCGTGACTGCTGATGCCGACGCTGCCGAAGTCCTGGAGACCCGGGTTGATCAATCGATGGCTGGTTTGCAGGACCGTGAACAGCTTGCCAGTTTACCACCTGGTTTGGTTACTGACTGGCAGAATGCCGAACAATTGGATATCTACGGTCGCAGTATTCATATTCGCAAAAAACGCAAGCACGCATCCAATGAACCATCGGATCCATGCAGCTTTCGTCTGAAATTCCGTAAAAAGCAGGATAATACCGCACCGGAACCCTGGGCCGATTTCACCCGAGAGCAGGCGGTATTGTCGGTGCTGGATGGTGGCAAACTGCCGCTTCAGTTAGAGAGCGGCTTGTTAAAGGCCGGAGGTGTGTACCGTTTACCGGAGGCTCGTCGCCTTTTATCCCGTGCTTGTTTTATCCCGGAGCCACTTCAGCAACCATTCCTTGATAGCGTGCATATCGAACCGCAAGGCCACACCTTTGTGCAGGTTTTGCAGGATACGCCCGCTACCAGGCACTATCACCACTATCCCTACCTGATCAATCCTGAATTGGGATTGACCAGGGACAGCGCCTTTGCCGGGATTCGGCTTTACTGCCGGGACAGCGGCAGACTCTGGCGGGCAGGGATCAAGAGCCCTGATGCCATGGGCGTTTTCCATACGCAGTCTGGCAGCAAAACCTGGAATCCACTGCCGGGCTATACCCTCAGGCGGCAGCACTTGTTCTGTACCAGCACCCTCTGCGCCTGGAATGCCCAGATTCCTGATATCGCCCATGCCCCTGCCGGGGCACGCGACTTTCAGGGGGTTATGGCTATGGACAAACTGCCTGGTGATATTTACGGAGAACGTCGGCTGGACTGGAATCATCCACAGGATGTCCGCCGTGCCCGATTGGTAGAACTGGCCAAACAGTTTTACGGCGCCACCCTGAATTGGCTGCGTGTACGCCATGATCTTGATGAGCTGGATCATAACGATCCAGAGCATTTGCACAGCCTTGCCAGTGAACTCATGACACTTTATGTGGATCTGTTCAGCCAGGCTTTTGGCGGAACCAATGAGTTCTGGACTGATACCTTCCGTCAGCGCCTGCCAGATGAGACCCTGAAACAGGCCGTTCGAGAGTGTCTCTATTGGTGCAGCCCGCAACACCCCTATGTCACGGACATTCATACCGGTCGGTTTCCCTCAGAGGTTTACCCGGAGCACCAACACCGTGATCTGCAGCTGCTAAGTCACGATCTGTATCAAGATGGGTTCAAGAGTCACCCTGATGTAGTCGGCGCCAATCTGGGGCTCACAAATATGGGTCAGATGGTGCTGCAACACCTGTCAGGCATTTTCTGGTTCGGGGTAATGGAAGGGGTGTATACAATACAGAGCGAGAAAAATAAGGATTTATCCGGCTCTGAATAATTTCCAGCGGTTATTTGATGGCAACCAGAGGTGAGATATCCAGATACCCTGCAACCCGACCAGAGCTGGTGTCTGACAGAAACGGCACCACACCAAGACAGGGGGCTGGAATCAGGTTTTTTAGTGTCTGAAAGTTTTCTTCGTATCGACTCATCCCGGGATCTATCTGATTGGCCACCCAGCCTGCCAATTTAACACCATCACGGAGAATGGCTTCAGCGGTAAGTAAAGCCTGACTGATACAACCCAGCTTCATGCCAACCACCAGAATGGCCGGAGTATTCAGTGCTTTTGCCAGCCCGGAGATCATCTCCCGTGAGTTCAGGGGCACGCGCCAGCCACCAGCGCCTTCAATAAGGGCCAGATCACTTTTATGCATCAAAGCACCGCGACAGTAACCCACCAGTCGATCCAGAGTGATACAAACACCCGCTTCCGCTGCAGCAATATGGGGTGCAACAGGAGGCTCCAGAGCCAGAGGGTTTACCTGCTCGTAAGGCAAAGAGAGCGTCATGGCCTCCATCAATGCCAGGGCATCCTGATTGCGAAGAGCGCTGTTCAGGCCATTTTCACTTTGGTGGCAGCCCGCAGAAACGGGCTTTAAGGCCAGTGTCGTTAACCCTGTTAATCGAGCGGCCTCAAGGAGCCCACAGGTAATGACCGTTTTTCCGGCATCGGTATCAGTACCGGTAACAAAATAAGTTTTCCCCATTTACTGCTCTCAATGTGGTTTCTGCAAGACGCCGTATATTACCTGATAGGTCAAAGGTAACCCTTCAGGCTGACGTATTTTTTCATAAGCCTGCTGTAACGTTTCGAGTTTCCGCCGGGTCAAAAGGCCACCTTTATCGGCCAAGACGGTGTTTACCCCCAGAGACTTTAAACTGTGCAACAGCGTGATCAAGTCCGGATAGAAGAGGGTCTCAGCTTTTATTGAAAAAGCCTGTCGAACCAGATCACTGTCATTCAAACACTGCTTCTGAGTTACAAAATTGTCAAAGCGGTTAACCCGGTCTTTTTCTCCTGCCAGGCACCATGCGTTATCCAGCTCTTTCAGGCTCCCTTCAGCCAGGGTAGAAAACACAAAAGTTCCACCAGGCTGCAGCACTCTGCTGACCTCGCACAGCACTTTTGCAAAGCTGCACCATTGGATAGCCAGATTGGAATAGATCAAATCAACAGCCCCGGACTTCAATGGAATGGACTCAATATCACCAGAACACCAATCAACCCTCGGGTGTTGGCTATGGTGCCGGGCAAAGTGGAGCATGCCCATGGCCAGATCCATACCGATAACCACGGCATCGTCATACCGTTCAGCCAACGTCATTGCATGCAAACCGGTTCCGGTACCCAGATCAAGAATACGGTAGGAAGCCTGTGACCCTGTTGATCCGGGCTGATTTGTTCTAATATCCGACCTGAGTTCCGCCGGTAACCCCAGCATCGTCCGGTCAGCAACCCGTTTCTGCAATATGGCCACCTGATCATAACTGTCCGCAGCCCGACTGAAATTGTCAGCGATACGCCGCTTTACACGAGCATTTGCCCGGTCCGTTATCACGCTTCTGGCAGAGGAGGCAGATTGACCATCTGAAATGGCATCTGCAACTTCATTATGTACAAGGGTCGTCTTCATGTTGCGACTCGCCCTTTCCCGCTGGACAATCGCCGCACCTCACTGACAACTGGCTCAGGATCATCCATAAAGAAACAATGCCCACCATCCAGAACCTGAACCCGATGTGCCGGAAAATCTTGCCCAATGGCATTAGCAGCACCCACAGGAACCAGCGCATCCTCTTTACCAAACAGATGGGTCACCGGACAGCGAATATCTGCAAACGCTGAACGCATATCGCTCTTGCCCAGTATGTCCAGAAGACTTAACAAGGTGTTGTCTTCGGCCTGATGATCAAGGTCCGCATCAGACATTAATGTCTGAAGGGCTTTCGTCAATGCTTTCGATTGTAAACTGCCAGAGCTGCAGAGCCGAGTAAACTGTTGCAGTGTCTTTTCACGGGACCGGGACATTCCGTGATAAAAGCGGGTAAATAACACCGGGTCCATTGCTGGTTCCCAGCCGTCATTCTGCACAAAACAGGCATTTGCCCCCAAGTTAACGACAGCTGCCACATTATTCGGATACCGGCTGGCATACAGTGTTGCCAGCATTCCGCCAAGCGACCATCCCACCAGCACTGTTGGCTTTTCAAACAGCTGGTGATCCAGATAAGTCAGCAATGATTCCCAGTCATGGCTTCTTTTGCAGGCTTCCGACTCACGAACCAGGCCAGGCAACTGGACGATGGAAACCCTGCGATGGTCAGCATCAAGGGCCTGGGCCAATGACTCCATCGCTCCGGCTGGCATGGCCCAGCCACTGATTAAAACGATCGGGTAATGGCTCATCAGGACAACGCTCCCCCGTTCCCACGCTCTGTGTGGGAATGCATGGATTGAACAGCTTGTGCGGCTATTTTAAGGGCATCCAACAGGCGATCGACATGATGCAACTCATGAGAGGTGCTGAAGGTAATGCGTAACCGGGAAGAGCCTTCAGGTATCGTCGGTGGACGGATTGCAGTGACCAGAATTCCCTGCTCAGACAACCGCTGACTCATGTCCGTTGCACGCCTTGCACAACCAAGCAGCAACGGTTGTATCGGTGTTTGGGAAGGCATCAGCGGCAACCCAAGCTGTTCACAACCGGACCTGAAATGCTTAATCAATGATTGCAAATGTTCCCTGCGCCAGTGTTGCTCCTGTAAAAGCTGCAGGCTGGTGCAGGTTGCCGAAGCCACTGCCGGCGGCATGGACGTGGTATAGATATAAGTCCGGGCAAACTGAATCAGTGTTTCGATCAATGCGTCGCTGCCGGCAACAAACGCACCCGCCGTTCCAAACGCTTTGCCCAGTGTGCCCACCAGAACAGGCAGTTGGTTCTGATCTAAGCCATAAGCTTCAGCAACACCACCGCCGGTTGCCCCCAGGAAACCGAAGCCGTGGGCATCATCCACCATTAACCAGGCCTGATGCTGTTCGGCAAGATCCGACAGTGCCTCTACCGGTGCAACGTCGCCATCCATGCTGAACACACCATCGGTGACGATCAGCTTGCGTCGGGCAGTGGTTTTCTGCAGTCGGTTATTGAGGTTATTCACATCGTTATGCAGGTAACGCTGGAAACGTGCGCCGGACAACTGCCCGGCATCCAGCAGCGATGCATGGTTCAGACGATCCTGAAACACCGCATCCTGCTTGCCCAGCAAGGCACTGATGACCCCCAGGTTGGCCATATAACCATTGGAAAACAGCAGGGTACGCTCCCGACCGGTAAATTCAGCCAGTGCTTCTTCCAGCTGGTGATGTGCTCTGCTGTGTCCCACCACCAAATGCGAGGCACCACCACCGAGCCCGTAGCTATCCGTTGCCTGACGAAAGCTCGCAATAACCTCCGGGTGGTTGGCCAGTCCGAGGTAGTCATTGCTGCAGAACGCCAGGTAGTGCTGACCATTAATAATAATCTCCGGCCCCTGAGGTGAGTCCAGCGTTTTACGACGACGATAAAGGCCAGCAGCGTAGCGGGCCTCAAGGTCCTGTTCCAGATTGAAACTCATCAGCCACGACCAGCCATGCTTTCAGGCGAGCTTGTCTGGGCCATTGCGTCGTAGTAGTGATCATTGTTTTTTTCAGCGTCGTACATCGCTTTGATCGGACACTGTCCATTGAGTTCAGACTGCTGCGGTGCCGATAACTCACCCCAATCATGACCTTCATTGATGCCGAGCCTGGCAAACAGCTGTCGGTCTTTGTTCGCTTCAGGGTTAGCGGTGGTCAGCAGTTTGTCGCCCAGGAAGATGGAGTTGGCGCCGGCAAGAAATGCCAGAGCCTGGAGCTCGTCACTCATCTGTTCCCGTCCGGCAGACAGACGAACATTGGAGGCTGGCATCATAATTTTGGCCACAGCAATGGTACGGACAAAATCAATGCCATCCACCGCATCCACATCAGCCAACGGAGTGCCGGCGACTTTCACCAGCATATTGATGGGTACACTCTCCGGATGCTTCGGCATGTTGGCCAGCTGAACCAGCATCCCGGCACGATCGCGTTCGGTTTCCCCCAACCCCACAATACCGCCACTACAGACATTCATGCCTGCCTCCCGGACAAACGCCAGGGTGTTCAGGCGGTCAGCATAAGTACGGGTTGTAATGATGTTGCCATAAAACTCTGGCGAAGTATCCAGATTGTGGTTGTAGTAATCCAGTCCTGCCTGAGCCAGTGCCGTTGCCTGATCCTCACTCAGCATGCCCAGGGTCATACAGGACTCAAGACCCAGTGCTTTCACCCCCTTGATCATCTCAATGATGTAGGGCATGTCCCTGGCGGGTGGGTTTTTCCAGGCGGCCCCCATACAGAAGCGGGTAGCACCGGAAGCTTTGGCTCTCTGAGCTTCTTCCAGTACTTTCTTTACCTCCATTAATTTCTCTTTTTCCAAACCGGTGTTGTAGTGACCACTCTGGGGACAATACTTGCAGTCTTCCGGACAGGCACCCGTCTTGATGGACAGCAATGTGCTAACTTGCACCTGATTGGGATCAAAATGTTTCCTGTGAGCCAGCTGGGCCTGAAAGATCAGATCATTGAACGGCTTTTGGAAAAGCGCTGCTACTTCTGGCAGAGTCCAGTCATGGCGAATAACGCTGTGGCCTTGAGAGACG
This sequence comes from Endozoicomonas sp. SCSIO W0465, assembly GCF_023716865.1. NCBI lineage: Bacteria > Pseudomonadati > Pseudomonadota > Gammaproteobacteria > Oceanospirillales > Endozoicomonadaceae > Endozoicomonas > Endozoicomonas sp. SCSIO W0465. The sequence goes on along the minus strand of NZ_CP092417.1, from coordinate 358,506 downwards.
CTGTGGCTGATGGCGCTGTGGCTGATGGCGCCGTGGCTGATGGCGCCGTGGCTGATGGCGCCGTGGCTGATAGAGCTGCGGAGACTTTCTGATGAAGCAGAGCTGGTACTGGTCATGACATCCTCTGGGGGAGAACTTCACGTTCAAAAATAAAGATGCAAAAGATGATAGCGAAATTACCGTGACCGTCAATCTATGAAACTTTTAAAGGTTTACAACTGGTCATACTTTAAACAGCAAGTGCAAATCAAATGCATTCTTTGCCGGGGTTTTACCACATTTGCCGAGCCACTCTGCCATTTATGCCTGGCAACATGTCCTGCCCCACTGAGCTTTTGCTCTTGCTGTGGCTTGCCCATTCAAGACAGTGAAACGGGAATGTGTGGTCAGTGCCTGAAACAGCCGCCTTTATTTGACCACTGTCTGGCACCATTCCTGTACCAGTTTCCCGTTAACCGAATATTACAACTGGTGAAATACCAGTCCAGACTGGAGCTGATAAAGCCAATGGCCACATCACTCGCTGAATTGTTGATGGAGTATTATCTTGATGATCAGTGGCCGGAAACCATGCTGCCGGTACCATTGCACCGTAAAAGGTTACGGGAAAGGGGTTATGACCAGACGCTACTGCTGACAAAAGCACTGAAAAAACTGCTCATCACCAAAGATCTGAGCATCGACCAGAAGCTGATCAAAAGAACCATCCACTCAGTGCCACAACAAAGTCTTGATGCCACCGCCCGGCAAAAAAACATTCGCAATGCTTTCACATTGAGCCGTAAACCGAAGTGGCATCATGTTGCCTTAGTCGACGATGTAGTCACCACAGGCGCCACCGTCAGTGAGATCACCAAACTATTGAAAAAAAGTGGTGTTGAACGTGTGGATATCTGGAGTATTGCCCGAACACCAGAGACCTGATCATTGCGCAGGATTATTCGCCATGACCAGTCCTGACAACTCACGGCCAAGGCCAGCAATCAATTGGTCAGTCGCTTTTGCCAGAGCATTGACCAATGCCGTATAACCATCAGCAGCCAGAGGTTCCTTAATGCTGAACGGCTGAGACTTAAGCAGCGCTCCCTGACCATCCAGTAAAGACCACTCTCCGGCAACCACGGCATACCCCTGATAACTGCCATTAAATTGTCGCAAGTTAACCAGCAGCGTTGCCACTTCAGGCGTCTTAATCTGCAGTGCACCAGGTACTAACCAGTAGCGATTTTGTTCCTGTCGGAGTCCGATCAGGAGGCGGTTGGCTAACTGCGTCGAAATATTCCCTGCCCAAAGATGCTGACGGGCAACCACCGCCTCGGTCGGTGACGTTTGGTAGACAATACCTTTGCTACCAAGAAGGTTATCCAAGCCAACAGGGGCAAGAACGATGATCGGTTTTTCAGCTTGATAGTCAGCATTGGCCTTGATTGAGTCGGAAGTGAGCAGGTAGCTTTTTGCCTGAGGTACCTGCGAACCACACCCTGTCAGGAAGGATACGATAATCGTAACAGCAAGCAATACGTTCATGGGTTGCTTCCTTTAACCGGGATAGGGTCGGCGGCCTCTTTCGCACCAAAAATAAGGGCGTCCGGCTGTTCATTCAGGGTTTGCAGTAATGGGGACAGTTGCCCCAGTGCCTGATTGATGCGCAACAGCACCTGCGCAATTTCTGCGTAGTTGGTTGAGCCGGGCCTGAACCCCTGCAAAATAGACTGCAAGTCGGCCAGGGTTCCATGGATAGCCTGTGGCAGTTGCTGCGTCTCTTTCTGCACCAGCAGGCTGTCAACATCCTTCAGTGTTTTCTTAAGTTGCTGACCTGCAACATCAAGACTGACCAGGCTCTGGTTCAAATAATCAGCCGTCTTATCAATGGGCAGTTTTTCGAGTTTGCTGAGAATATGTTCAACCTGATGCTGCAGTAGGACAAACTCGCCCTCTATGGTTGGGAATACGTTGTAACCGTAGTAGGTTCTGGTAGCGTCACTCCCGGATGTATGCACTTTATCCGGATAAAAATTGATGTCGATATACAACGAGCCGGTGAGATAGTTTGCCGTTTTGAGGGATGCACGAAGACCATTATTAAAGGCATTGGCAAAGCTCTGCTCCAGCTGCTCAATGTTTTCCCGGGAGGATGCCAGCTGATCAATACGCTCCAGCTCGAAATTAACCAGCACAGGAATTTTCATCTCAGCCACCGAGGCCTTGCCGTTCAACACCAAAGGAACCTGCTTTACCGTGCCGATACGAATGCCACGGTACTCAACCGGAGCACCCGGTGAGAGACCACGCACAGAGTCAGTAAACAACATGGCGTAGGAGATAAGCTGCTCATACATGTTAGCCCTGACTTCCTGTAAATTATCGTAGAGTTCAAACTCGGACATTTCTTCTTTTAAAAGCTCCCCTTCAGGGGAACCCTCAGGTACCGCAAAAGTAACGCCTCCGGCAATCAACGTTTCCAGAGAAGCAAAGTCGATGCTGAATCCCCGGGCGTTCAGATTAAAATCAATACCTGAGTTGAGCCAAAACCGACTTCGGGTACGAAGCAGGCCGCTATAGGGTTGGAAGATAAACAGCTGATAATTGGCCTGATGCTTTTCCACATCAAAACCGGTTTTCTCAACCCGCCCCACCACATAACCTTCGTACATGACAGGATCCCCGATAGTCAGCTTTCCCGCTTCTCTGGCAACCAGCATGACCCGGGTTCCCTTAACGTCTGGCCCGGCAATGGGAGGGGCACTGAGCATAACAAAATCAGCTCGTTTCTCTTTTGAATCGCCGGGTTCCAGCTCTATGTAAGGACCTGAAAGCAGGGTTTCCAGACCCGTCACACCTTCAGTACCGATGCGCGGTTTCACCAGCCAGAACTCGCTGTCTTTACGCAGCATGCGATCGGTGCCGCTATCCATTCGAACCGTCAGGTCAATCTGATTGTAGTCCTGACTCAACTTGATGGCCGTTACCATGCCCACTTTGACACTGCGCACCTTAACCAGAGTTTTGTCCGGTACCACACCCTCTGCGGTCTGAACGGTTAAATGGATTTCAGCCCCTTGCTGACTCATGTACTGATAGATCATCCAGGCGGCCACAATCAAAGACACGATCGGAATGATCCAGACTGGCGAAAAGCGTCGATCCTGGGATACGGTTGCCGTTGGCTTTACTTTATCCATTAAAGCGCTGCCTTGCTGTCAAAATGCTGATGGTTTTTAGCAGTCATAGGTTCATTACCGGAGGAACAGGGAATCGTTTTCCAGAGGATGCGCGGGTCGAAAAACCGGGTGGAGAGCCTGACTCTTGATCACATCTCTCCAGCGCTGAACTGCCGGGCTATCTGCCAGGTTTTTACCCGATCCTGCAATTTCGCCCAGCCTTCCCATACCACTAACCAGCCGGGCTGCCCTGTATGCTTTGAATCACCCCAACCACCAAGCCGAGCAATCGTTTGAAGCAGCCAAGTGACTGTTGGCGGCTTATCGGGCAACGCTTTTTTTTCATAGGTTAGCCAGAGAACCTGCCATTCATCATCACTGACCACCTCATTCGCGAGTGTTTTTTCACTCCAAAGCTTTCTGTCTTTGTGCTGCCTGTCATTCGGTAACATTAATGCTTCACGGATTTGCATTAGTCTGACAGCGACAAACATTAATATGACCGCAAGTCGTTCAATGTTATCCGGAGATTGCAGACGAAGCCTTTCTACTCCTGCTCCCGATTTCCAAGCCTTATGGAACTCTTCTATTCGCCATCGGAGCTCGTAAAATCGAATGATAGAGCGACAGTCTTCGAATGTTTCAATATCTTCAGTTGTCAATAGTACCCAGTGCAAACGGTCTTCGGAGTCATTGCCAATCTCTTCAGCCGACACAATATTCATAGTTACCGGTTCCGGCCTGCCGCCTGGCCTTTGCGGCGCCTGTATTGTCATCTTCTTTCTTTTGACCTGCAGCGTTGCCTTTCGCTTCTTTCTACCTCCTTTTTGAGGAACCACTATCGTATATTTCCCCAACACTTCAGTCTGAGCTAAGGAATCAAATAATAAGAGTTCGCCATCCACCAGGATTCTGTTTTGTGTAGCTCTTACAACAAACCGCTGTCGGTTATCCAGTTTGTAGTGCATATATTCGTATATATCCGCCTCCCGGTCGCAAACACTGATGATGTCAGGCATTTTACCCCCCATCCTTTGTTCTGTGTTTTCAGAGGCTCTTTGCCACTTAAAGCTTTCGTAACTATTCAGCACTGAGCAAAGGCATATTACAGTAATTCCGAACAGCTCTATGAAGTGATTGATATATGTCCATTCCCTGTTTTCTGGCAGACGACAAATAGCTGCGAATCCGTGCAAACATAGAACCACCGTCTGCACTCCTGAAGCAGCCTGAGATTTTCTGCTTTAACTTGGCCATTCGAACATCCCGCTCACTGCCATTGTTATCGAAGGGAATGGTAAAATCTGACATGAAGCGCAGTGTCTCAGCCTTGAACTCAGTGAGTCGTTTGAAGAGATTGTAAGCTTTAGTATTCTTGACTTTCTTGCGCTTAAGCTCCTCTCGTTGCTTCTCCATATAGACGACTTCTTTCATTAGAGCCCGCTGAAGCAACCGGTCATAAATCTTCTCGATTCGTTCACAGACAACACTTGGCATCTGTAGCATACCTATGGTCTTAAAGCCCTTGCAGTAATGCCAGGAAAGCCTCAGTAGCTTCATCAATCGCAACGCCAGTTGATTGCTGTCCCTATCAACAACACCCAAAAGCTCCCTCAGGTGATGGGCATTGCAAAGTACGTGAGTTGCCGCATATGCAAAATAGGATTTCCAATGATCATGAACCAGAACGCCTGCAAATGTTAGCAGTATGCCCATCGTGTCCATGGCCTCACGACCTCGCTTTTCAGACAAGTAGTAGAGCGTCCATTGTTCATCCCGCATAACGTGTAGCCAGTGCAAAGAGCCCTCGGCCCGCATACCCGTTTCATCGGCTCCGGCAACAGACGATTCCCGCAAGGCGTCACGAATAACCTCTTCAGTAGAAGCCAGATTTTCATAGGTTCTGGCCACAAAATTGGCGACAGTGCCTGCACTTACACTCATTTTATAGAGAGTATTAAAATACTCTGACACGCGCTTAAAAGGCAGGAAATGGTATTGGTTAAGATAGACGGCCATAGCCTGTGTGGCTGAGCCATATTGTGCGGCAGCGGTAACACCTTCCGGGAATTCAGCCTGATTCCGACAACCACAAGTGCAGATTTTTACTTCAGCTCTATGGGCCGTTACTTCAAATTCACCCGGTCTCCCTGGTTCAAACACCTGTCGTTCAATATATTTGACCGGCTCACTATCAAGAAGAGACGCCTGACATTTATTGCATTCTTTAACCGGAAGGTACTCAATATAGTCAGGGATATCGACCTGTTTAAGACAAGTGCCCTGATGCCCTTTCTTTCCACCGGCTTTATTACCAGAAGACTGTCTCAGACTTTTAGGATTGGGTTTTTCATCCGATGGATCGGTACCTTTATCTGCGGAAAGGTCGTCAGAATGATCTGGAGAATTACTGTTTTTACAAGGTTTTTGATAACCATCAGACGATGGCGGCTTGCTGCTGTTTTGACTGTTCTTGCCAACCTTTTCTTCCAATTCTCGACATCGCTCTTCCAGACAGGCAACTCTCATCCGCAGCTCTGCATTCTCTTTCAAGAGAATCTCAGCCGACATAGTTGCGGGTAGTTCTGGAATCATGCTGGCGAATATTGTGGAAAAATGGTGCTTAAGAGGATGGTATAAAAATCAGAAAATTCCAGATTTATGTGGGGGTGCTGAACAGTTACAAGCTTTCCTTTCCCTCGTAAGGTAGCTGACGACGTTGGTTCTTTTTCCCCCGCTGAACGTCCTCTCTAACCCATCGTTCTTGATCAATAAGCCCAATGCTTCGCTCTGTATCCGCATCAACCAAGAAGACAGAGTGGACGTGGAATCCTCTGGTTTTAGAGCCTTCAGGACCTCCAAGATCACCAAGCTCGGATCTGACAGCATGTTTATAACCCAGGGTTGTTGTATCTTCGAGAGCCAGAAGTAGGCGAGACTGTCTCGCTATTTTGGCAGTTGCCTGAAAGCCTGCCTCAGCTATTGCTTCAGGCTTTACGGCCTCATTCTCAATCAGCCGGTAAGCTCCAGTTACCAGTGCGGTATAACCTTCGCATGAAGATGACAAAGAATTACCGGTATGAGCTGAAAGCTCGGCAGCAACTTTGACAAGTCGTTTTGTACGTCGAGTATCGCCCAAATCAGCACATCCAAAAGTTAGTTCTGACCATGGTTTAGGAGAAAGTGGAAGCATGACCTGTTTTATCAGTGAGAAATGATAGAACAAGGTAGCTATTTGTGATCAAGAGACAGGTGGAGAGCAGAGTAAATATCACCACCAGGGCAAAATAAAATACCGCTCTGCCGGGAGTAACACGCATAAGTTCGCCAAATTGAACCAGCGCCGTCAGGATGGCAACGACGAAGACATCAATCATCGACCAGCGTCCGATGACCTCAATAAACCGATAGAGTTTCAATCGCTCCAGCACAACCTGAAAGGAAACTTCTTCGCGCCTGCGCTGAGAGCAGAGCAGGTGGACCAGAATCAGCATCTTGGTCATTGGCAGGATAATGCTGGCGGTCAGAATCACCAGTGCAACCGGGTACGAGCCCAGCTTCCAGAGTAATAGCACGCCATCCATGATGGTGGAGCCGTCAGTGTCACCGAAACTGGTGGTGTACATCATGGGATAGAGGTTAGCCGGAAAATAAAAGATCATAGAGGTCATCAGTACCGCTGTCGTCAGTTGGATACTTTTTCCGGGGTTATAGGGAAACAGCCGAAAATGACAACGCTGACAGTACGTCAGCGTATCGAGGTTTTTATCAGTGGCAGGATTGATCTGGTTGCATAAAAAACAGACCAGATGATTACCGGTCAGATGACTGTCTCCGGGCTGCACATTTGCGGTACTGACCGGTGCAAAAAGACAGGTGCAAAGCCAATACCTGTCGGCTGTGCGAGAACATTTAACCACCAGCAGCGCAAAGACAAAGTAAGTCCAGAAGGCTTTACCAATACTGATATCTGACAGGGATGCCATTTTAATGATACTGATCAACGCCCCAATGAAGAAAATATCCACCAGTAACCAGCGCTCAATGCAAAAAACAAAACGAAAAAGCCGTTTAACCCATGGGGAGTCACCAGGGTACGTTGGCGATGCTGCTGAGTTCCTGGCCATGGCAAACAGAGTCATCAGCCCCATCAAATAGAATGCAGGCAGAAAAATAATAGTCAGCAGCAACAACGAGGCCAGTGCCGCCTTGTTGAAGTAGAAAAATACGATCAATACATCAATCAGGGCGACCTGCTGCGAGATTCCCTCAACATCTATCGCCATAAATGGAAAGAAACAGCTAACCCCCTGCAGTATCAATGCCGCAAGACCAAGGGCAAATACTTTTCTGTGGCTGCCTTTTATTCGTATAACCAGCGAGTTAGCACAGCGCGGGCAGGAAGCGACCTGATTTTCAAGTAAATCGGGAACTCGAGAAACCATGCCGCATTCCTTACAGGCTGCAAGAAATGGGGAGTCGGGAACCATACCTGATAACTGCCAAGGGTATTACCGGGAAATTATAGAATCAAACTCGGTTTATGTATGCCCGGAAAACGGTTGAGTCTTTAATTGAGTCTTTAAAGTAGCAGCCCACAGGTGGTCAGAATATTTCTGACTTCTAATACCGGCACTGTGCAAGACACAACGAAGAACGACGCCTCAGATCAGAATTCCATCCGGCGTTAGTGGCCAGCCTGTACTATTGGTTATAGAATCCCCTCCACAGAACTCAGACTCCTGCGGAGGCCAGCATGAATATGCCTACTCAACATCCATACGACCAGCTGACTCCTGACCGGGTACTGGACGCTGTTGAGAGTGCCGGGTTTCTGAGTGATGCCCGGATTATGGCATTAAACAGCTATGAGAACCGGGTTTACCAGGTAGGCATTGAGGACAATGATCCCCTGATTGCAAAATTCTACCGCCCTGAGCGCTGGTCAAAAGATCAGATCCGGGAAGAGCATCAGTTCACCCTGGACCTCAAGGCCATGGAACTGCCCGTCGTTGCTCCGATCGCTGATGAAGCAGGCCAAACACTGCATGAGTTTGAAGGCTTTCTATTTGCCCTGTTTCCCCGTCAGGGCGGTCATGCACCGGAACTGGACAACCCGGACAACCTGCTAACCCTTGGCCGCACCCTGGGTCGAATGCACAAACTGGGATCAGCCAGTGACTTCCAGCACCGTCCGGCGATCAACTTGCAGCGATACGGCATTGATAATGTTGAGTATCTGCTGGAAAACGACTTTATTCCTGCATCGCTCCTGGAAGCTTACCAGACCCTGACCCGGGATCTGCTCCATCGTCTGGAACGCATGACTCAGCAACACACGTGGCAACCCATTCGTGTCCATGGTGACTGTCATGGGGGAAATATCCTCTGGCGGAATGACGCTCCTCACTTTGTTGATTTTGACGACACCTGTATGGCGCCAGCTATTCAGGATATCTGGATGCTGTTATCGGGAGACCGAAGAGAACAAACTCTGCAAATGGCCGAGATTCTGGAAGGCTACACAGAGTTTATGGATTTCAACCCGTCAGAACTGAATCTGGTGGAATATTTCCGTACCCTGCGATTAATCAATTACAGCGGCTGGCTGGCCAAGCGCTGGGATGATCCCGCCTTTCCCATGGCATTTACCTGGTTTAATACCGAGCGGTACTGGGCGGAGCATATTCTTGAATTGCGGGAACAACTGGCAGCCCTGGACGAGCCACCACTTTCCGTCTTTGGGCAGGTTTAAAAAATCAGTCTTCCTCAAACCGGTAAGCATCCGGTGCCAGATTCTCAAAGCGGGTGAATTGGCCAATAAACGCCAGTCGGCAGGTACCGATAGGGCCATTCCGCTGCTTACCGATAATGATTTCAGCAACCCCCTTGTACTCGGTATCCGGGTTATACACCTCATCCCGGTAGATAAACATGATCACGTCGGCATCCTGCTCGATGGCGCCGGATTCACGCAGGTCGGAGTTGACCGGCCGCTTATTGGGTCGCTGCTCAAGAGAACGGTTCAACTGTGACAGGGCGATAACCGGAACATTAAACTCCTTGGCAATGGCTTTCAACGATCGGGAGATTTCCGAAATCTCGTTGGTCCGTCCCTCACCAAAACCGGGAATCTGCATCAACTGCAGATAGTCGATCATGATCAGGCCCAGGCTCCCATGTTCCCGGACCACCCGGCGAACCCGTGAGCGCATTTCCGAGGGGCTGATACCCGCCGTATCGTCAATAAACAGCTTCTTGTCCTTGATTCGCTCAACCGCCGACAACAGTTTTGGCCAGTCTTCTTCTTCCAGCTGACCACTTCTTACCTTGGACTGGTTGATCCTGCCCAGGGAGGAAAGCATACGCATCATCAGCTGTTCACTGGGCATCTCAAGGCTGAATACCATCACGCCCTTGTCACTGTTCAGCAGGGCGTTTTCCACCAGGTTCATGGCAAACGTTGTCTTACCCATGGACGGACGGGCAGCGACAATAACCATATCGGACGGCTGCAGGCCGGAGGTCATTTCATCCAGATCTTTAAAACCGGTGGTGGTACCGGTAATGGCATTCCCGGCATTAAACATCTCATCAATTTTCTTGACGGTGTTTTCAAGAATTTCCCGGACCCCCATCGGGCCACCGGTGTTCGGGCGTTCTTCGGCAATATTGAAGACCAGCCGCTCGGCCTCATCAAGAATCGCCTGACTGTCTTTCCCTTCCGGATTGTAGGCACTGTCGGCAATCTTCTGGCCGGTATTAATCAGCTTGCGCAGCACCGAACGCTCATAAATGATCTCGGCATAGGCCCGGATATTGGCCACGCTGGGAACGCTGCCGGCCAGCTCCGCCAGGTAAACCAGCCCACCCACTTCATCCAGTTCACCCCGGTTTTCCAGAATTTCGGCAACGGTCAGCGGGTCAAAAGGTTTGCTCTCATTACTCAGTACACTGATGGATGCATAGATACGCCGATGCCCCGGATTGTAAAAATCATCCGACGTCAGCTTATCAACCACCCGGTCCCAGGCCTGATTATCCAGCATCAGCCCACCGAGAACGGACTGCTCCGCTTCGATGGAGTGGGGAGGTGTTTTAATGGCAACCGTCGCTTCATCAATGGGAAGCGCCAGTTCGCGAGGACTGACATCCAGCATATTAACGTTCTGCGGAAAAGAGTAGTGGCATGTCAGGATACCTGATTCCGACGTTCAGAAGGAATAACGATTTTCATCCACTGGCTTCATAACATGGCACAGCATTCAGTCAGAAACTGGAACCATCGTAAAATCAGTGGTTATCTAGTTCTCGTCCAAAAACACAACCAATTGAAAACTGTAGATTTTATCCTGAAAAATTAAGTGGAGCCCTACTGCTATCTGGCGACTAAACTTCCCAAGAGCAAGAAACATAAGGGATTGCCAAAAACAGAGGACTCCAAATGCGCAAAAAACGCAACCCGCAGTGTAGTATGGAACTCCATTACGTACCTCATGAAATCTGCTCCCAGCTTTCCGGTATCTCGCAATGGCTTGACGCCCATCCACAGTTCAATGACTGGATTTATGAGGACTTAAGTTCTGGTGATAAACAGAACACTGGGCGGAACGGACTATCAGCAGAATCCGTTCTTCGTGCGGCACTCCTGAAACAGTATTTGAATTGTGATTATGACTACTTGTCGTTTGTTTTGATGGACTCCATGCTCTTTCGAGACTTTTGTCGCCTCGAACCAAACCAGCGCCCCAGTCGCTCCAGTTTGCATGGGCTCATCAGCCTTCTTACTGCATCTACATGGGAACGGATTAATAACTGTCAGCTAATGACCGCTAAAGATCAGGGTATTGAAAAAGGGCGCACTGTGGCTATTGACAGCACAGTCACCGAATCGGATATCAAACCTCCTTGCGACAGTGATCTTTTAGCCAGTTCCGTTAAAGAAATTTGTCGGCTGCTGGAACGGGGACAAACACTGACAGCGACACCGCTTTATGAATATACCCATCACAACCGAGCCGTAAAAGATGCGGCCAGAAAATGCATCTACGCTGGCAAAGAAGAGCGGCATCAGCATTATAAAAAACTGCTGCAGTTGACCCGAAAATCCCGGAAGGTACTTATCGAAGCTACTGTCACGCTAGCAAACGCCCGTCAGCAGGGCTGTCTCTTGATCACAAATAGCTACCTTGTTCTATCATTTCTCACTGATAAAACAGGTCATGCTTCCACTTTCTCCTAAACCATGGTCAGAACTAACTTTTGGATGTGCTGATTTGGGCGATACTCGACGTACAAAACGACTTGTCAAAGTTGCTGCCGAGCTTTCAGCTCATACCGGTAATTCTTTGTCATCTTCATGCGAAGGTTATACCGCACTGGTAACTGGAGCTTACCGGCTGATTGAGAATGAGGCCGTAAAGCCTGAAGCAATAGCTGAGGCAGGCTTTCAGGCAACTGCCAAAATAGCGAGACAGTCTCGCCTACTTCTGGCTCTCGAAGATACAACAACCCTGGGTTATAAACATGCTGTCAGATCCGAGCTTGGTGATCTTGGAGGTCCTGAAGGCTCTAAAACCAGAGGATTCCACGTCCACTCTGTCTTCTTGGTTGATGCGGATACAGAGCGAAGCATTGGGCTTATTGATCAAGAACGATGGGTTAGAGAGGACGTTCAGCGGGGGAAAAAGAACCAACGTCGTCAGCTACCTTACGAGGGAAAGGAAAGCTTTAAGTGGCAAAGAGCCTCTGAAAACACAGAACAAAGGATGGGGGGTAAAATGCCTGACATCATCAGTGTTTGCGACCGGGAGGCGGATATATACGAATATATGCACGTAACTATTCAGCACTGAGCAAAGGCATATTACAGTAATTCCGAACAGCTCTATGAAGTGATTGATATATGTCCATTCCCTGTTTTCTGGCAGACGACAAATAGCTGCGAATCCGTGCAAACATAGAACCACCGTCTGCACTCCTGAAGCAGCCTGAGATTTTCTGCTTTAACTTGGCCATTCGAACATCCCGCTCACTGCCATTGTTATCGAAGGGAATGGTAAAATCTGACATGAAGCGCAGTGTCTCAGCCTTGAACTCAGTGAGTCGTTTGAAGAGATTGTAAGCTTTAGTATTCTTGACTTTCTTGCGCTTAAGCTCCTCTCGTTGCTTCTCCATATAGACGACTTCTTTCATTAGAGCCCGCTGAAGCAACCGGTCATAAATCTTCTCGATTCGTTCACAGACAACACTTGGCATCTGTAGCATACCTATGGTCTTAAAGCCCTTGCAGTAATGCCAGGAAAGCCTCAGTAGCTTCATCAATCGCAACGCCAGTTGATTGCTGTCCCTATCAACAACACCCAAAAGCTCCCTCAGGTGATGGGCATTGCAAAGTACGTGAGTTGCCGCATATGCAAAATAGGATTTCCAATGATCATGAACCAGAACGCCTGCAAATGTTAGCAGTATGCCCATCGTGTCCATGGCCTCACGACCTCGCTTTTCAGACAAGTAGTAGAGCGTCCATTGTTCATCCCGCATAACGTGTAGCCAGTGCAAAGAGCCCTCGGCCCGCATACCCTTTCATCGGCTCCGGCAACAGACGATTCCCGCAAGGCGTCACGAATAACCTCTTCAGTAGAAGCCAGATTTTCATAGGTTCTGGCCACAAAATTGGCGACAGTGCCTGCACTTACACTCATTTTATAGAGAGTATTAAAATACTCTGACACGCGCTTAAAAGGCAGGAAATGGTATTGGTTAAGATAGACGGCCATAGCCTGTGTGGCTGAGCCATATTGTGCGGCAGCGGTAACACCTTCCGGGAATTCAGCCTGATTCCGACAACCACAAGTGCAGATTTTTACTTCAGCTCTATGGGCCGTTACTTCAAATTCACCCGGTCTCCCTGGTTCAAACACCTGTCGTTCAATATATTTGACCGGCTCACTATCAAGAAGAGACGCCTGACATTTATTGCATTCTTTAACCGGAAGGTACTCAATATAGTCAGGGATATCGACCTGTTTAAGACAAGTGCCCTGATGCCCTTTCTTTCCACCGGCTTTATTACCAGAAGACTGTCTCAGACTTTTAGGATTGGGTTTTTCATCCGATGGATCGGTACCTTTATCTGCGGAAAGGTCGTCAGAATGATCTGGAGAATTACTGTTTTTACAAGGTTTTTGATAACCATCAGACGATGGCGGCTTGCTGCTGTTTTGACTGTTCTTGCCAACCTTTTCTTCCAATTCTCGACATCGCTCTTCCAGACAGGCAACTCTCATCCGCAGCTCTGCATTCTCTTTCAAGAGAATCTCAGCCGACATAGTTGCGGGTAGTTCTGGAATCATGCTGGCGAATATTGTGGAAAAATGGTGCTTAAGAGGATGGTATAAAAATCAGAAAATTCCAGATTTATGTGGGGGTGCTGAACAGTTACATATGCACTACAAACTGGATAACCGACAGCGGTTTGTTGTAAGAGCTACACAAAACAGAATCCTGGTGGATGGCGAACTCTTATTATTTGATTCCTTAGCTCAGACTGAAGTGTTGGGGAAATATACGATAGTGGTTCCTCAAAAAGGAGGTAGAAAGAAGCGAAAGGCAACGCTGCAGGTCAAAAGAAAGAAGATGACAATACAGGCGCCGCAAAGGCCAGGCGGCAGGCCGGAACCGGTAACTATGAATATTGTGTCGGCTGAAGAGATTGGCAATGACTCCGAAGACCGTTTGCACTGGGTACTATTGACAACTGAAGATATTGAAACATTCGAAGACTGTCGCTCTATCATTCGATTTTACGAGCTCGATGGCGAATAGAAGAGTTCCATAAGGCTTGGAAATCGGGAGCAGGAGTAGAAAGGCTTCGTCTGCAATCTCCGGATAACATTGAACGACTTGCGGTCATATTAATGTTTGTCGCTGTCAGACTAATGCAAATCCGTGAAGCATTAATGTTACCGAATGACAGGCAGCACAAAGACAGAAAGCTTTGGAGTGAAAAAACACTCGCGAATGAGGTGGTCAGTGATGATGAATGGCAGGTTCTCTGG